>JBAVTK010000635.1:0-6350 GCA_049696095.1 Aliidongia sp.
TTCCACCACATCACGAAAATCACAACCCGCCCGGTTCGCACCGGCCTCTGATGGCTTGGGATCGACGCCGGAGCTCCATCAAAATCAAAGGACATGACATGAAAGTTCAATCCCCTCTGAGAACCGCCCGACCCACGGCGATTTTCCCGACCGCCATTCGCCGAACTGTCGCCCAGAAACCGAGCGTTATGGTTGGAAAGACGACACCGCGCCCGGTGCATACTCGCGGTCAAGATCCGGTTAGCCGAGCGCTCAATCTTTATGTGGCCCGCCAGATCAAGCTGCTGCGTGTTACCAACGGCAAGACCCAAACTCAACTGGGTGAAATTCTCGGCATGACTTTTCAGCAAATTGCCAAGTATGAGCGAGGGTTCAGCAGGGTCTCGCCCGACAAACTATGGGCGATGGCGGAATATTTCGGCATTGAAATCGGCTATTTTTTCGATGGCTTCGATAAGAACGCGATCGATTTCGACAATCCTCCGGTACCGCTGACCGACGACCGGTTGGGCGACAAGCGTCTTCGTCTCGAGCTGGCGGGTGCGATTCAGCAGGTTCGCTCGACCCGCATGCTGCGCAGCCTCATCAGCTTCGTGCGGGCCGCGACGGAATAAAGGCAGCAGGCATATCGAGCCGCAGCACGGCTCGATATGCCCCGTTGAAACGATATTGCGGTTGACATGGACCAGCCCGGCGGACGCACGGTGCTGGCGAAGCAGTATCGGTTCTGCTACGAACGTTTGTGTCCCATCGGCGTTTTCCCAGGCGAGTTTAGACATGCCTTCTCATCCCCTCGCGAAAGCCCTCTTCGGCATCGTGCTCTTGTCGGCCGGCTGTGTGCAGGCACCGTCATCGTCACAACCGTCGGCGGCCAGCGATTCGGTGAGCGACAGTTTCTTCGGCGCCACCATAACCGACCCCTATCGTTGGCTCGAAGAGCCGGCCAGCCCGCGCGTCAAAGCCTGGACGGATGACGAAAATCAGCGCACGGCAGCCTATTTGGCAGCCCTGCCCTATCGCGCGGCTCTGCATGAGCGGGTCGCCGGATTGATCAATGGTGCGTCGGGCAGTTGGTCCGGTTTGCGTGCGTGCGGTGCCACGCTATTCGCCATCCATGCAGATCCTCAGCAACAGCAACCGGTCCTGGTCGCACTCGACCGCCGGGCCGATCCCGATCGAGTGCGCATCGTGCTCGATCCCAATCAACTCGATCCGAGCGGTGCAACGACCTTCGACTGGTACGAGCCGTCACCCGACGGTGCGCTGATCGCTGCCTCGCTGTCGAAGAACGGCAGTGAAGACGGCTCCGTGTACGTCTTCGACGCCAAGACCGGTCGCGAGACCGGGGAAATCGTTCCGCGCGCGCAATATCCCACGGCCGGCGGCAGCCTCGCCTGGCAGGCCGACGGCAAGGGCTTCTGGTACACGCGCTATCCCGGCGAGGAGCGCCCGGAGGCCGATCGGCATTTCTTTCAGCAGCTCTATTATCACCGGCTGGGCACGTCTGCCGACCGCGATAGCTATGTTCTGGGCAAGGATTTTCCGAAAGTCGCCGAGATCAAGCTCGACAATCGTTACACGCCCGGGCTGCTGCTGGCTTCGGTCCTCAATGGCGACGGCGGTGAGGTCGCGCATTTCGTGTTGACGCCGCATGGTGAAGCCCACCAAGTGACGCGGTTCGCGGACAAGGTCACCGATGCCGTGCTGGGGCCGGACGGCGCCCTCTATCTCGTCTCGCGCCGCGATGCGCCGCGCGGCAAGCTCCTCAAGCTCGCCGCGCATGATTACAATCTCGCCCATGCCAAGGTGATCATCCCCGAATCGCAAGGCGCGATCGGCCCCGTGGGGCAAGCTTTGACCCTAACGTCGGATCGGCTTTACGTCGCCTATGTCGATGGTGGCCCATCCGAACTGCACGCCTTCGATCACAATGGTGCGCCACGCGGGACCGTACCGCTGCCGCCGATCTCGGCGGTCGATGATATGGCACCGCTGCCCAATCGCGATCTTTTGATCGCGCTCAGCAGTTTCACCCGGCCGCCCCATATCGTGCGCTATTCGCCCGATCATGGAAAAGTTAGCGATACCAAACTCTTGACCACCAGCCCAGCCGATTTCGGCGATGCCGAGGTGACCCGCGCTTTTGCTACGAGCAAGGACGGCACCCGCATTCCGCTGTCGATCATCCGCCGCAAAGGCACGCCCGAGGATGGCACGGCGCCGACCCTGCTGACCGGCTATGGCGGCTACAGCATCGTCGTTTCGCCGGAATTCCTCGGCGCCACCGGTCGCGTCTGGCTCGATCACGGCGGCGTCTATGTCGTGGCCAATATTCGCGGTGGCGGCGAATATGGCGAGGATTGGCATCGCGCCGGCAATCTGACGCGCAAGCAGAATGTGTTCGATGATTTCGCCGCGGCGGCGCGCTATCTGATCGATCAGCATATTACCTCCCCTACCCGGCTGGCCTTGGAAGGCGGCAGCAATGGCGGGCTGCTGATGGGCGCGATGATCACCCAACACCCGGATCTGGCACGCGCCGTGGTCTCGCATGTCGGGATCTATGACATGTTGCGGGTCGAACTGGACCCCAATGGCGAATTCAACGTCACGGAATTCGGCACCGTGAAAGATCCCGAGCAGTTCAAGGCGCTCTATGCCTATTCGCCCTATCACCATGTCGTCGATCACACGGCATATCCGGCGGTGCTGATGATGACCGGCGACAATGACGGACGGGTGAACCCGATGCAGTCGCGCAAAATGACCGCGCGCTTGCAGGCCGCGACCGGCTCGGACCGACCGATCCTGCTCCAGACCCGCGCCGATGCCGGCCATGGCATCGGCAGCGCGCGCAATGTCGTGATCGACCAGCAGACCGATGTGCTGGCGTTCCTGTTCGATCAACTGGGGATGGAGGGAGCAACGCACTGAAAGGTGCGATACGGTTTGGGAGCAACCGAATCATGTTAGCGCATGGCCCCAATCGGGAGTGTCAGAGTTTCTGTTCGGATGCTCGCACCCAAACACACACAATCAACAGCAGCTCCAGAAGATCATGCCGTCGCGCATTGCCAGACCGAGTATCCGGCAGCCCGCCAAAACACTCCGAAACCCCCTCCATCGCGCGACCCCACCCAAGAGAAGCATAGCCGTTCGGTAGAATCGACGCCGACATAACACGCAGGAAAATTCCGTATGCGATTCCCCTTACATTTTAACCTATCAAAATTGACAATCTTTGGCATTTTTTGCTAAAATAGCATTTGAAGGAGATTGATCATGGCAACCATGAATGTTTCGTTGCCCGATCCGATGAAGGCGTGGGTCGAGGAGCAAGCCAGAGGTGGCAAGTATGGGAATGCGAGCGACTATGTTCGGGATTTGATCCGTAAGGATCAGGAGCGGCAGGACAAAATCGTGCAGTTCCAGAAGCTCATTAATGATGGACTCGAAAGCGGTTTGAGTACGCGAACCGTGGAAGAGTTACTGGTAGCGGCACGGGACCGGGTGCGGACCGGCGCTGCTGGCTGAGATGCCCTATAGGACAACGCTTCTCGCCGATGAGGATATCATCCGGATCTATGTCAACGGCGTTCGGATGTTTGGTACGGTGCAAGCAGAACAGTATTTCGTCGATCTCATAGGTTGCTTTGATCTGCTCGCCGAGCGGCCACGGATCGGGCGGGAGCGGCCTGAACTCAATCCGCCGATCCGAGTGCATTTTCATAAAGCTCACGTCATTGCTTATCTCGTGAAGGCCGATGAAATCTTGATCGTCCGCGTGCTCGACGGGCGGCAGGATTGGATAGAATACCTTCGGACGTAGTTTCCGCCATAGCCGGTCTCTTCCGACAAACCGGGGTTAACGCGGAGTCGTAGCAGAGAGGGGGGCCGAGCGGCTGAGACGCGCTGACCAGATCGGCCGGTGCGTCCCCGCGCGTCTCGTCGATCCTATTCCTCCGCGGTGCCATCCGGCCCGGCTGCCAGCATGGCGTCGGCGACCAGCCCGGCATTGCCGCGAATCGCGCGCTCGATCGCCTCGGCCGTCTCGGGGTGATCCTTGAGATAATTCTTGGCGTTCTCACGGCCTTGGCCGATCCGCGTGCCGTCATGCGAGAACCAGGAGCCGGATTTCTCGACCACCCCGGCCGAGACGCCGAGATCGATCAATTCGCCGCGCTTGGAGACGCCTTCGCCATACATGATGTCGAACTCGACCACCTTGAAGGGCGGCGCCATCTTGTTCTTGACGACCTTGACCCGCGTCTGGTTGCCGATCACCGATTCGCGTTCCTTGATCGCGCCGATGCGGCGAATGTCGAGACGCACCGAGGCATAGAATTTCAGCGCATTGCCGCCGGTCGTCGTTTCGGGATTGCCGAACATCACGCCGATCTTCATGCGGATCTGGTTGATGAAGATCACCATGGTTCGCGATTTCGCGATCGAGCCGGTCAGTTTGCGCAGCGCCTGACTCATCAGCCGGGCGTGAACGCCCATATGGCTGTCGCCCATTTCACCTTCGAGCTCCGCGCGCGGCACCAAGGCCGCGACCGAATCGATGACCAACACATCGACCGCGCCGGAGCGGACCAGCGTGTCGGCGATCTCCAGCGCCTGTTCGCCGGCATCGGGCTGCGAAATCAGCAGCTCGTCGATATTGACGCCGAGCTTGCGGGCATAACCGGGATCGAGCGCATGTTCCGCATCGACGAAGGCGCAAGTGCCGCCTGCCTTCTGCGCCTCGGCGATGACATGCAGCGCCAGCGTCGTCTTGCCCGAGCTTTCCGGCCCGTAAATTTCGACGATGCGGCCGCGCGGCAGGCCGCCGATGCCGAGTGCGATATCGAGGCCGAGCGAGCCGGTGGAAATCACCTCGGCATCGGTCGCCGCCTCGCGCGCGCCCAGCCGCATGATCGATCCTTTGCCGAACGCACGTTCGATCTGGCCGAGAGCGGCTTCCAAAGCCTTTTGTTTGTCCATTTCACCCTTATCCAGCAGGCGCAACACGGTCTGCGACATGACCCGTCTCCCTTATTTCACACGCGCGGCGGCGAATGCAATGCGGATCAATGTACAGCGTTTGTTCCGTCGATCAACCTTTTTTGTTCTCAGATAGCCTGGAAATTTTGATCTAGCGCAATTTCCGGGCGATGCCGTTCCGCGTGGACTCGACGCGCGGCCCCTGCCCTCACATTTCGGCCGTACCGCCGTCGCACGGAATGACGGCACCCGTGGTATAGGCCGAGGCGCGCGACGCCAGGAAGATCGCGACACCGGCAATATCCTCGGGCTCGCCGATCCGGCCGCGCGGATTGGCCGCGCGAATCCGATCGCCGGCCACCGCCAGCGTCGCCGCCATCATCTGGCTGGGAAACGGGCCGGGGGCGATGGCGTTGACCAGGATATTTTCACCGGCCAGACGCTTGGCGAGGTGCCGGGTCAGCATGATGCAGCCGGCCTTGGAGGTCGAGTAGGCGTAGGTTTCCAGGCTGGGCGGCTCGATGCCATTGATCGAGGCGATATTGATCACACGCGACGGCCGCTCATAGGTCGCCGCGGCGCGCAGCTGCGGCAGCAGTTCGCGGGTCAGGAAGAACACCGATTTGGTGTTCAAATCCATTACCTTGTCCCAGCCTGATTCGGGATATTCGTCGAGCGGGGCACCCCAGCTCGCCCCGGCATTGTTGACCAGTATGTCGAGTTTCGCCTCGCGCGCCGTGAAATCGGCGGCCAATGCGCGAATGCCCTCCATCGTGCTCAAATCATGCGGCAGCGAAATGCAGGTACCGCGCCCGGCAAGCTGGGCCGCAATCTCGTCGCACACCGATTTCTTGCGCGACGAGATATAGACCTTGGCGCCGTTTTCGACATAGCCGGTAGCGATCATCTCGCCGATCCCGCGCGACCCGCCGGTCACCAGGGCGACCTTGCCGCCGATATCGAATAGGTTTTTCACGGTTCTGAACTCCGCTCATGGCAATCGGTCAGCCTGTCGCGGCACTGTCGGCGAGGCAAGCGAAACCGGCGCACGTCACAGTGGAGCGTCGATCATGACTTCCTTGACCTTGGTCGCGAGCTGTTTCAACGAAAACGGCTTGGCCAGAAAATGAATGCTCTGTTCGTCATCCAGCCGCTTGCGGAACGTGTCTTCGGTATAGCCCGAAATGAAGATCACCCTGACTTCCGGCATCGTGTCGCGCACTTGCCGGATCAGGCTCGGCCCGTCCATGCGCGGCATCACGACATCGGTGATGATCAGATCGATCGGATTGCCGCCTTCGGCGATGATCTTGAGGGCCGCCTCGCCGCTTTTTGCTTCGAGCACCGTATAGCCCTTGTTGCGC
>JBAVTK010000636.1:0-7360 GCA_049696095.1 Aliidongia sp.
GGATCGGCCAGCGGCGAACCGGCCAGCGCCGCCCAAAAGCGCAGCGTTTCGACCACGGTCAGCGCCGGCTTCAAGCCGTCCTGATGGCCGACATAATGCAGTCGCGCCCGATGTGCCTCGGCATCGCGCGCGACATCGACGCCATCCCAGGCGAAATGCCCGGCCACCGCCCGGCCGAAGCCGGCCATCAAGCGCAGCAGGCTCGATTTGCCGCTGCCATTCGGGCCGGTCAGCACCAAGGCGCCGCCGGGCGGCAAATCGAAATCGAGGCCACTGAACAGCTTCTTCTCGCCGCGCATCGCGCCGAGCTTGGATGCGGAGAAATGTCCTTGAGAGCTTGCCATGGTGGCAAATGGCATACCATCCCTATACGGAATTGCACAATGCTCCGCGTGACAGGGGCGGGGGTCGGTGCTGTGCCGGCCGTCAATTCCACAGACATGACAAGGGGGCGGCCGCCAGCCTGTCGCCGAAGGGTACGAGATCGGTGCTGTCATAGAGGACGACGCCATAGGCAAATCGCTCCTTGCACGCCTCGGCCAATGTCCGCAGCCCGGCGAAATCGCCCGATTTCACCGTCGCGGCCGCCTTTATCTCAATACCGACGATCATGCCGTCGTCACGCTCCAGCACGATGTCCACTTCGTGCATCTGCTGGTCCCGGAAATGATACGGCGTCAGCCGCAGATCCGACCCCGTCATGAGCTTCAGAACCTCGGAGAAGACGAAGCTTTCGAGGAGTGCCCCAAACGCACTACGGTTCGCCTTCACCCGCTCAAAGCCCAGTCCGCGGGTCGTGGCGAGCAGCCCCGAGTCGAGAAAATGCAGTTTCGGCGTCTTGACGATCCGCTTCACCACATTGCTGTACCAAGGCTGCAATGTCGAAACGAGAAACACCTGTTCGAGCAGCGCGACATAGCGCTGGCCGGTCTTGTGGCTGACATTGATGCTGCCGCCGAAGTGCGAGTAGTTGACCAATTGCCCGGAATGCTCGGCCAGGAGGCGGACGAATTTCGGCAGCTCCGTCAATTTCGCGATGTCGGCGATATCCCGCAGGTCGCGGGTGAGGATTGAGGTCAGATAGGACCGTGCCCAATCCTGGCGCCGCCGCTCGCTTTCACGGCCGATCGCTTCGGGAAAGCCGCCGACGACTACGAGCTTGACCAGATCATCGCCGACGATCGCCGCTCGATCCCCCTTTAGCGTGCCGTCGAACAGGCTTTCCAGGAAGCTTGGCATCTTGCCGGTCACCTCGGCATGGGCCAGTGGCAGCATCTGAATCGTTTCCATCCGGCCGGCCAGACTGTCGGCGACACGCGGCAGCGTCAGCACGTTCGCCGAGCCGGTCAGCAGAAAACGGCCGGGGCGATACTCCTCGTCCACCGACTTCTTGATCGCCAGCAGCAGATCGGGCACGCGCTGAATCTCATCGATGATCGCCCGGTCCAACCCGCGAATGAAGCCGACCGGATCAGACCGTGCGGCGTCGAGCGCCGTCTGGTCGTCGAGCGTGATGTAACGCCGCTCGGCGTCACCCATCGTTCGCACCAGCGTCGTCTTGCCGGCACGGCGCGGGCCGACGATCAGCACCACCGGGGTGTCTACCAGGGCTTCCGCCACCCGCCGCTTCACAAACCGCTCATACATGGTCAGCCCAGGCTCCCGAAAATTGGAACTATCGACCATGATGATTGGAAGTCAAATGGATGATTTCTGGAACCCGCGCGCCTGTCGGGCGGGCGACGGATACCGGGTGTCAGGGCGCCGTCAACGCCTCGATGACGGCCGCGGGATTCCGGTCGATGACGGTCAGATAAGCCCGCGCCGGCCCCTCGGGCTGACGCTCGCCCGTCTCCCACTTCTGGAGGGTCCGAACACTGAAGCCGAACCGGGCGGCGAAGACCGGACGGCTCATATGCAGTCGCTCCCGGAGCGCCCGCACGTCGATCCGCTTCGGGATCTCGACCATGATGACCGTCTCGCGCGCACCGGTCGCCTCGCCGTTAGCGTGCGCCAGGGCTTCGGCCAAGCCTTCGAGGATCATGTCGCCAGCTTTGGTCAAATCGTGCCCCTCTCCCGGCGTCCGGCCTTGATCGCCAGCTTGATCTCGGCAATGAAGCGTGCCGCTGCCTTGCGTTGCTCTGCCGACAAAACCGCTCGCTGGTTCTTGCCATAAACATAGACGGCGTAGATCTGCGCGGCTTCGTCGTAGAAATAGTAGACGGCCCGATATCCCCCGCTCTGGCCGGCACCCGCCCGCGCCCAACGCAATTTTCGAAGTCCGCCGGTATCCCTGATCAAGTCTCCGGCGAACGGATTGCGCGCCAAATGATCGACCAATTCCGCGCGTTCTTCATCTGCCATCCCGGCCGCGCTCGCGGAGCGCAGAAATGTGCCGAGTTCGGTCACGGTGACCGGGCGCTTCGTCATGCTGGAATTATGGGTGTCCGGTATGATTGCGTCAACCCCATTGGGGTAGGTTATTAGGATCGATCGGGCCGGCGCCGAGTTTAGTGCGGCGTCACCGCAATTCAGGCCCTGCTAAGCTACCCTGCGTGTGCTTGAGTGGACATTCATGCCGTCCGAGATTCGGGGGCCAGCCTGTGGGATCTGCACCGGACTCGATAAGTCGGTTTTCCATCTTCCAGCCTATGACGATCAGTTGCATAATGAACTGCGCACTGAACCGTACTACGGCGTATAAGACTTCATGTTCTGGACTGCAATTAAATTTATAGGAAAATTGTTCTGTCAGCAGCTGACCATTGCGCCTTGTATCAGAGAACCAAGGTGCCATTCTTAGAATTTCTTCAAAGAATTCATCAGGATATTTTTTGGTAATGGAATTGTATTGTGTGGCGTATATAACACCATCAAACAATCTATCAGTATGTTTATAATACAGAGCCTTCCCAAGCTTGACAAGAAATCTCTGTATGGTTAAATGTGATAATTCCCCGATATTTAGTAGGCCATATTTCTCTCTACGCATGACATCGCCATATTCCCCGAACATCTCTCGAAATACCCGTTTTTTTCCGACAGGCCCTAACTGCCCTAATTGCAGCCACTCTGCATAAAGATCAGGACAGTTACTCCTCACTCCATTGGCAAGACGCTTCAATTCCTCAAAGTCTATATTGTTCATGGGTTCAGAAAGTTTTTCACGAACAAGAAAAGCTACTGCCATTTCATCGAGAGAGGCGGATGTATTGCAGTCGCTGCATGCCGGAAATTCGAACGTCTCAGGCCATTGCCGCTGCAGAAAGAAGCACCGTGGAGGGCAATGATCGATGGTGTTAGGTGGCCCGCCGCAGTAAACGCACCTTGGATGCTGCCGAAGAAATTCGGCGTTCCTCACCGCTTTCCGCTTCGCCTCTCCCATTACGTCCGCTCCCCAGAAAGGTGTCTTCCGGATCTATTTTGCCAGCGTAGCCTTGTCCAGATAGCCGTCAGCGGTCAAGGCTCAGACGATCCATGGCTCCGGAGTTCCAAGGACACAATTGGAATTCCGACTTGAATGCACTGTCGGCGATGAACCCGTGAGCGGACCCCGCTGCCTCGATCATGTGCCGGATGCGAACCGCATCATCGGACCGCATATTGCACCTCGGCGGTTCGCACTACCTCGTCACGGAAATCGCGGCTCAAATCCTGGGCGGTGCGTAAATCGACCTTGCGTCCGCCGACCAAACCCGAGAGTTCGGTCTCGATCTCGGCAAGCCGCAACAAACCCGGTTCCGCGCCGGCTTCGAATTCGACCAGCAGATCGACATCGCTTTCAGGCCGATCGGTGCCGTTCGCAGCAAAATTACGCGATTGCGAAGGCCCGCTCTCGACAATCCGCCGGTCCCGGCTTGGCGGCCGGGATGCGGCGCCGAGCCGCCATCCCCCAACCATCGGCAGCTAAAGCCCCCGATGTTGCCGCCATAGCATTGATGTCAGTTCCCGCTCTGAGCCGCCTCATTCGCCGCACTCTCCGTGGCGCGGAGCGTCACGAGTTGTTGGTGCAATTCCGCCGCGGTGGCGAGTTGTTCCGGCGTCAGCAGGGCGCGGATCTGGATCGTCATCGAGAGGCGCAGATCGTCGATCTGCTCTTTCAACGTCGCGGCTTCGTTCAGCAGCGGGGCGAATTGCGCTTGGGTGACCGGGGCCTCGCCCATCAGCAACTGCTGGATCTGGATACGGTTGACATGGCGCTGTTGCTGAATGGCGCGGAATGCATCGCGGTTGCCGTCCTTGATGCTGTTCATCTGGCGCTGTTGGTCATTCGTCAGCGTGACGCCGCGGGTATAGCCGAGACGGTCGTCGAACAGATCGCCCGGCAGATAGGCCGAAGTCGGATCTTGCGATGGGTTCAAAATCCGATCCCGCTGCTCCTCGACGCCGGTCCGGGTTTCGTGCCGTTGTGCGATGCTGGCCAGCTCGCTGGGCGTGAGCAGGGCGCGGATCTGTAGGGCATTGTCCAGATCAAGCGCGTCGGTCTGGCGGCGCAGCGCGAAGATCTGCTGCTCCAGCGCGGCGAGACCGCCGGTATCCACCGCGGCGCCGCCGGTGAGTTGCGCGGTGATCTGCTGGCGCAACGCACCGATCTGCGTTCGAATCGGCGCGCGCTGTGTCTCGATATTTTGCTGGACGCCGACGATCTGCATGATCTGATCGCGGGCAGCCTGACGATTGTAAATGTCCCGCGTATCAAAGAACGGGTCGTGCGACGGGCCGCCATAGACCGCAAGCGCCGGCCGGGGCGCCAGCGCGAGGAGGCCGACCAATGCGACCGCGAAGGCGGACGATAGCAGTTTCTTGAATGGCATGATTGTATCCCGCGAAGAACTCTCCGCCTATGAGTGTAAGCGAACGGCGGCGCGATGTTAACCCCCATTCCGAGCGCCGCGGCACCGGCGGCGATCGCGCGAACTGACCGACAGAAACCTTGCCCCGCAGGTCGGCCCCGCGCCGCGATTGTGTCGTATCGACGCATCTGCTACGACGCATCTGCTGCATTCGCGGCGAATCGCACAACGGACCGGGACGACTTCCGGCCTTGAAGCGAAGCAATGGGAGGGGGCGTAGCGGAATGGGTATGACGTATTTCATCATCATCGGGGGCGGGTTACTGGCCCTGCTTTATGGCGCGTTGACCGCGCGTTCGGTGTTGGCGGCGGATCCCGGGTCGGCGCGGATGCAGGAGATCGCGGCGGCCGTGCAGGAGGGCGCGCGCGCCTATCTGAACCGGCAATACCGCACGATCGCCATCGTCGGCATCGTGATCTGCGCCATTCTGTTCTTCACCCTAGGCCTCAAGGTCGCCGTCGGCTTCATCATCGGCGCCGTGCTGTCGGGCGTGGCCGGCTATATCGGCATGAACGTTTCGGTTCGCGCCAATGTCCGCACTGCCCAGGCGTCGCGCAGCGGCTTGAAGGCGGGACTCGATATCGCGTTCCGGGCCGGTGCTATCACCGGGCTACTGGTGGTCGGGCTTGGTCTACTCGGCGTTTCGATCTATTATTTCGTCCTGCGCTCGATCGTGCCCGACAGCGATCTGCGCGACGTCTTGGAAGCGCTGGTCGGCACCTCGTTCGGCGCCTCGCTCATCTCGATCTTCGCGCGCCTCGGCGGCGGCATCTTCACCAAGGGGGCCGATGTCGGCGCCGATCTGGTCGGCAAGGTCGAAGCGGGCATTCCAGAGGATGATCCGCGCAATCCCGCGGTCATCGCCGACAATGTCGGCGACAATGTCGGCGATTGCGCCGGCATGGCGGCCGATCTGTTCGAGACCTATGTCGTCACCGTCGTGGCGACCATGCTGCTGGGCTTCATCTTCTTCACCGGGGCGGCGCGCGAAACCGCCTTGCTGCTGCCGCTGCTGATCGGCGGCGTCTGCATCTTCACCTCGGTCATCGGCACCTTCTTCGTGCGCCTCGGCGCCAACAACAACATCATGCAGGCGCTCTATAAGGGCCTGATCGTGACCGGCATCCTGTCGGCCGGGCTGATCGCCGTGGTCATTCAATACACCACCGGCTTCAGCACGCCGATCGTCGTGACCGGCCTGCCGGCGATCACCGGCACCAGCCTCTATATCTGCTCGCTGGTCGGTCTGGCCGTGACCGGCCTCATCGTGGTCATCACCGAATATTACACTTCGACCGAATACCGGCCGGTGCGCAGCATCGCCAAATCCTCGACCACCGGCCACGGCACCAACGTCATCCAGGGTTTGGCGATTTCGATGGAATCGACGGCACTGCCGGTGCTGGTGATCTGCGTCGGCATCATCGTCGCTTATATCACCGCCGGGCTTTACGGCATCGCGTTTGCCGCGACCACGATGCTGGCGCTGGCCGGCATGATCGTGGCGCTCGACGCTTATGGTCCGGTCACCGACAATGCCGGCGGCATCGCCGAGATGGCCGATTTGCCGAAGGATGTGCGCAAGACGACCGACGCGCTCGACGCGGTCGGCAACACGACCAAGGCGGTGACCAAGGGCTATGCCATCGGCTCGGCCGGGCTTGCCTCGCTCGTGCTGTTTGCCGCCTATACCGAGGATCTGAAGGCGTATTTCCCGACGCTCGACGTGAAGTTTGCGTTGCAAGACCCTTACGTCGTGATCGGCCTGTTCATCGGCGGCTTGCTGCCCTATCTGTTCGGGTCGATGGGCATGACCGCGGTCGGTCGCGCCGCCGGCTCGGTCGTGGTCGAGGTGCGCCGGCAGTTCCGCGAGATCCCCGGCATCATGGAAGGCACCGCCAAGCCGGATTACGGCCGGGCGGTCGATTTGCTGACCAAGGCGGCGATCGCGGAAATGATCGTGCCGTCGCTGCTGCCGGTGCTGGCGCCGATCGTGCTCTATTTCGTGATCGACGCGGTGGCGGGCCAGAGCGCTGCCTTCTCGTCGCTTGGTGCCATGCTGCTCGGCACCATCGTCACCGGCCTCTTTGTCGCGATTTCGATGACCTCGGGCGGCGGCGCTTGGGACAACGCCAAGAAATACATCGAGGAAGGCCATCATGGCGGCAAGGGCTCGGAAGCCCACAAGGCGGCCGTGACCGGCGACACGGTCGGCGATCCCTATAAGGATACGGCCGGCCCGGCGGTCAATCCGATGATCAAGATCATCAATATCGTGGCGTTGCTGTTGCTCGCGGTCCTGGCCGCGGCGCATCACTAGAGCGTGTTCCGCTCCGGCGCCGGAGCGCCGAAAAAGATACGGCCCCGGAAAGCGATTTCCGGGGCCGTATTCATATCGGGCGGGGGAGGGGGGCCGTCAGAGGTCAGCTATCGTCGTTGTTCGGCTTCTTCTTGTCGCCGCCGAGACCGCCGAACTTGCCGAAGCTGCCGAGCAACTGCTCCATGA
>JBAVTK010000637.1:0-8528 GCA_049696095.1 Aliidongia sp.
AAACCGGCCTGGCAATGCAGGCCGGTTTCGACCGCTGAGTTGGTTGAAACCTTGGAAATATGCGTTCCGGCGCGCCGCTCGGCTGCGTCGGCAAAGCCGTAGCATACAGTTGATCGCGATCTGGCTGAAGGATCGAGCCACGCGATCGGCGCACTAGCGGGTGCGGCTTCCTCGGTCACACACTCGGGGGCGGGAGAAGTTTTCTGGACAACTCGACCGTCAATCCGAAAATATCTTATGAAGTTTTGGAGATGCCGGTCATTATAGACTAAACCTGCAACCCGACTGAGATTAGCGGCGTTAAAGACCCGGCTAATATGCTTTTGCGGGATTTTGGCTGTGACTTTTTCGTCTCTTTTTGTGGCAAGCCGGGCCATTTTCTCCGCCTTTTTTAAAATCAATGATTGCTGTTTGTTTTCAATTCGAGTTTGTGGTCCAGAGATATTTTTTGGGCGATACGCCTGGCACAGCAAGGGTTTTGCCGTATATGACGTCACTCTACGACACAACTATTCCGATGGTCACTAAATCACTCGAAAACGCGTTAAAATTTTTTTGAATTTGCATATAAATTTGTATAAAGGTAGCGCTGATCGCGATTTCGATGCAATCCGTCATGGTGGACGGCCTTACGCGGAGTGCTTGGGCAAAGCGGGAAGTTCTGTCGCGCGGTCCGTTGTTTCGTGGTTTTCGCACTCATCTCAACGCATCGGTCAAAGGCCGCCCGGCGGAACCGTGTCAAGGCCCAGGCTGCGGGGTGGAAAAGCCGCCTCTTGCAACACCTGTTATTTCGATTTCGGACACGCTCGCATCGGCCCTAGGGATAAGCCTTACATCGCCCCGATCCTGACCTGGAACTGGGTGCGCCCGCCGTGCGCGGGTTCGTCGTGCCGATTTCCACCCAGGTGCCGACGCGGGTTTACTGCTCGTGATAGCGCGCCCAGATCGCATTCAGGGCTTGCCCGATAGTCATCGGATCGAATGGCTTGCCCAGCACATCGATCGCGCCAAGGGTCATCAGTTCGGCGATTTCCGAGCGATGTGCTTTTGCGGTGAAGAAAACCACCGGCACCTTGGCCAGCGCCTCAATCGCGCGCAACGCTACCAATGTCTCGGGTCCATCCATCCCCGGCATCATGACGTCGAGCAGGACTAAATCCGGTGAGAAGTCCTCGCCTTTGATCAGCGCTTCCTCGCCGGATTCGCAAACTTCGACGTGAAAGCCGCCGACCATCTCCAGCGCCATGCGGGCAATCTCGCGGATGTCCGGTTCGTCATCGATATAGAGGATGCGTGACAGGCGCGGAATTGAACGATCCGTCATGGCCGGCACCGGGCCGCGAGCGCGCGATATTTCAGAGGAAAAGCCATGAGGCATATTGGTAACTCAGCCCGGTATAAATAAGAAGCACCGTTCGCGCAATGCCGGATATGATAGAGGACGGCCCCTACAGCCGGTAACCTTCGAAGAGGCTGCAACCGAACCGTGAATGCGAGCATGATCACCGAAAGCCTGACCGAGCGGGCCTTGGTTCTGCTGGTCGAGGACGATCCCACATTGTGGCGTCTTTACATGGCCTATATCGAACGGGCGGGCATCGAGGGGATTCATGCCGGATCGGTCGCCCAAGCACGCGCCGTGTTGGCCGAGCATGTACCGACGGTCGTGCTGCTCGATCTCATCCTACCCGACGGTCACGGCTACGAGGTGCTGCAACAATTGCGTGCCAATGGCTGCGATGCGCCGGTAATCGTCATCACTTCGGCCGGCTCGATCACCATGGCGGTCGAATCGATGCGGGCCGGCGCTTATGATTTTCTGGTCAAGCCGTTCAGTCCCGAGCGGCTTCAGGTCACGTTGACCAATGCGCTCGAACTACGCAGGTTGAAGCGAATTGAACGTGGGCTAACGCAGGAATCTTCGGATCGGTTCGAGAGTTTCCTGGGCGCGGCCCCGGCCATGCTCGCGGTCTACCGCACGATCCGCGACGCGGCACCCAGCCGGGCGCCGATCTTTGTGACTGGCGAAAGCGGGACCGGCAAGGAATTGGCGGCCGAAGCGATCCATCGGCGCAGCCCGCGCAACGGACGCCCGTTCGTCGCGATGAATTGCTCGGCGATTCCGCGCGATCTGGTCGAGAGCGAATTGTTCGGCCATGTCCGCGGCGCCTTCACCGGCGCCCTGCAAACCCGCGAAGGCATCGCGTCGCGCGCCGATGGCGGGACCATGTTTCTCGACGAGATCGGCGAGATGGAATTACCGTTGCAGGCCAAGCTGCTGCGCTTCATCCAGACCGGCAGCTTTTCCCCGGTCGGTGGTGATCAGACCAGGACGGTCGATGTCCGCTTCGTCTGCGCCACCAACCGAGATCCGCTACAGGAAATTCAGAACGGTCGATTCCGCGAGGATCTCTACTACCGTCTCAACGTCGTTCCGATCCATCTACCGGCTCTGCGCGATCGCGGTCATGACATCATCATGATCGCGCGCCACTTTCTCGAACTTTTCGCCGCCGAAGAAGGCAAGCAGTTCGATGGCTTCGATCCGGCGACCGAGCGGCTGCTGCTGGCCTATCCCTGGCCCGGCAATGTGCGGCAATTGATGAATGTCGTGCGCAATGTCGTGGTACTGAGCCCAGGCGGCGCTGTCACGCCTGAGATGTTGCCGAGCGCGGTCTATGAGGCGGCGGCGCACCCCCCTGCGCTGCCGCCAGCGAAACAGCCGCTCGCAGCAGGCCAGGAGGCCGAAAAAACCATCGTGCCGATGTGGATGGTCGAGCGCGACGCGATCGAGCGGGCAATCGAGCTTTCGGGAGGCAATATCGGTCGTGCTGCCGCGTTGCTGGAAATCGACGCCTCGACCATCTATCGGCGCAAACGCGAATGGGCGCGGCTGGCTGCTAAGCGCCAGTGATCCGGTCGATCTCGGTCAGGTCCTCGGGGCCGAGCGCCCAATCCACCGCCTGGACATTTTGCTCGACCTGTTCCGGCGTGGTCGCCCCCGCGATCACGCTTGACACCTGCGGCCGTCCGGCAAGCCAGCTGAAAGCCAATTCCAGCATTGACCGATTGCGCGCCTCGCAGAATTCGGCGAGTTGCTCGACGATCGTCCAATTCGCGTCGGTCATGTACCGATCGGCCAGGCGCTTGACCAAGGTCAGTCGGCCGCCGTCGGGCAGTTCCCGATTGCGACGGTACTTGCCGGTGAGCAAGCCGCTGGCCAGCGGAAAGTAGGGTAGAATCCCCAGGCCGTAGGCTTCGGCTGCTGGCTGCAGGTCTTTTTCCAGATCGCGCGCCAGCAGGCTATATTCGTCCTGACACGAGACAAAGCCGTTCACTCCGGCGGTCCGCGCCGTCCATTGCGCTTCGACAATCCGCCACGCCGCGAAATTGGAACAGCCGACATAGCGGATCTTGCCGGCGCGCGTCAGATCCTCCAATGCGCGCAAGGTCTCGTCGATCGGGGTCAGCGGATCTGGCACGTGCTGCTGGTACAGATCGATCCAGTCGGTTTGCAACCGCTTCAAGCTCGCCTCAACCGCGCTCACGATATAGCGCCGCGACGCGCCCTTCGCCATATCGCTCGGCCCCATCGGATTGGCGAATTTGGTCGCCAGCACGATATCCTTGCGCCGGTCCCCGAGTACCTGGCCCAGGCAGGTTTCCGAGCCGCCGGCATTGCCGTAGATATCGGCGGTATCGAACAGGGTGATGCCGAGATCGAGCGCCTTGTGAACCACTTTGCGCGTGCCCTCGACATCGAGCTTCATGCCGAAATTATTGCAGCCAAGCCCGACCAGCGAAACGCGAAGGCCGGAGTTGCCGAGATTGCGGAGTTTCATGGGGAATCTTCCTGACGCTGTTGCCTGACAGACAACTACCATGGGGAGTGCCCGCATGGCGAGTGATCGTGGCCGCTCGACCCAATCGAGGCGATTTCTTTATGTACGAACAGTCACAACTTGGAAAGCCCGACAACCCGTCCCGCTGTCACCAGTCCCCCCTGGCGCAACGCTCCGGCCTCGACATCCTTTTCTCAAAATTGCGATCGGGCGATCCGTTAATTTGTAAGGGTGCGAAACACCGTGCAATCAATTGAAAAATTGACGGGTTTTTGATAGTGACATGCCGACTGAAATATAATCTATTGGTTGACTTGAGCCGATCGCTGCGATAAATTTCAACGTAGAATAAATGCCTTGTTTAGGTTCAAGCTTCGGTCTCTCCGGATAATTTAGTGATTCATGGTGCGGCAGATAGCCGCGTTATGTGATGTTTTTCCATGAAATTTCCGCGCTCTGGCCACTATTTTGAATGAAAAGCATTAACAACATGATCAGCTAATATCTATGATAGAATTATTCTAAATAGAGAAACGAGTGAATTTTGCGCGAGATATCGCGTCCGATGGTCTCCGGCCGATGCTTCGGTACTTCCCATAATGTGGGGGTTCCAGGAAATGGCAGAACAGAGCCTCGCCGACACTGCGCAATCGGGCGATCGTCAGCCGGACGTCCCGAACGCCGATAAGGTCGGTCACCTGCAACTTGGAAATCGGCATTTCATCGTTGAGCTTGCATCCGGGCATCCGTATCTTTCGGGCCACGATGAAATTTGCCGATTTGAACTTGCCGGCCTGAATCTCATTGTGATCGAAACGGCGGCTCAACCAACCCCTGACCGGGGTGAAACCATGGGCGATCTTGCCGAGCGCCTGACCGGCCGCGAAATCGAGATCGCGGTGCTGGTCGCGCAAGGGCACGCCAATAAAGTCATCGCGTATCGGCTGCAAATCAGCGAGTGGACGGTTGCAACATATCTCCGCCGGATCTTCGCCAAGCTCAATGTCGCGAGCCGCGCGGCGATGGTCTTTCGCTGCGCCCCGTTGATCAACGCCTCGCTGGCCCCCCCGCAGGAAGGGGCGGTTAACCACCATGGTCACTTGCGCGTCAATGCATGAAATGGTGCGCCTCAGGTCGTGCTCGACCGTGGTCAAGCGAAGACGGCACGTCCGCGACCGCGTATTGGTCGCGCCGACCCGCCGCGTCCGGCCAACGGTTCACGCGCACGCGGCGGGATGAATTCGCGACGGCCATAGAGAAATGCGATGTTGGCATAGCTGTCACGGATCGGCCTGATGCACGACGCCGGACCGGTGAGCAGCGCCGTCACGCCCGGACCATGGCCGGCAATCGTGCTGTCGCTGTGCACGACGACCCCGATGGTCACCCGGCCGCCGCGCCACACAGCTCCATAGCGGGTGTCACTGTCCATGACCGCGACAAGATCACCGAAGCGCAACGTCTCCAGACCGTGCCGGTGGCGGGTCGGCGCATCGAACAGTTGGATATCGACATCGCCGCGCCACACATTGTTCTTGCCAAGCCCGGAACCCATGATCGCTGCCGGTAAGATATGCGTTACCCGGACCTCCAGGACGCCGTCCCGTCGGCGCGGTGCCCAGCGCCGCAACAGGCTGGGTGCGCAATTCGTGACCGCGACCTGTGGTAGGTCCGGCAATTGCAGGCCAAGCCCGCAGGCATAGATCTGCACCTTGTCGCCGATGTTGAGCCGGTACAGCGTACGAGTGTCGAAGTCGATCAGCACATGATTGACGCCGCCGTGCTTTCCCGAAACGATTCCGATGGCGCCCGCTGCGGGCCCGGTCGCGACACGCGCGCGATTTCCGACACACGCGCTGGTCAGCAACGCCATGTTGGGGCCATTGGCCGGACCGATGATTTCACGCCCATTATTGTGAAGGGCCACGCCGGGTTCGACATGATCTGCGGCAAGACCGACGCACGGATCGCCGATCCGGCAATTGAGCGTGATCCCGCCGGTCCCCGGCAGCACGCGCGGTACCCCGTCCTGGCCGATGCGATAGGGGTTCGCCTGGCCGACCGAGTGCGCGATTTGCCCCATCATCGCCTGCATCACCAACTCGTCGGAATTGAGGCGCAATCCAGTGCCGTCATGCAGCGACATGTCATCCCTCCGCAGCCAAGTGGTACCAGAACGCACGCGCACCTTCCCACACGCCTTTGATCGGTCGCGGCTCCGACTCGCCGAGAAATTCCGGTTCGTCACCCGGGCCCGCAAGGCCGTGATCGAGGGGGAGGCGGTAATGGCCGGGGACGACGACATGCACGATTGCGAGCCGCAGCCCACCCCAGAGGAAACCGCACAGGCCGGACTCGATGATTAATTGCACGATGAGCGAACGTTCCCGCGCAACCAAATCATCCTTGAGATCAAGGTGGCGGCAAGACAGATTCCAGGCCTGGAGATGCCGGCACAGCACCGGCGCCGCAGCCGGCTCGGCCGGGTCGCACAAGGTTAGGAGTACCGCGCCGGAGAGCAGCCCGGTCAGCGCCGCCGCATCGCGCATAGCTGCGACCATCGGGCCGCTGGGTTCCGCCGCCTTCGACAGGCGCTCGTCCAGAGCCTCGGCCATTGCTTCCCAGCGCGGCACGACCGAGTCATCAATGTCGGCCGGCAGGCAACTTTCCCGCACGGCATCACGCACCCAAAACAGCCTTCGACCACCCAGGCCGGCCTCATCGCGAAGACGCAGCCAGATGTACAATGCATGCTGAATGTCGTCGGCCTTGTGGTGGCCGCCCGGCATGAGGAGGCCGGGCTTGCGGTCGTAAAGGTGCCAACTGTCCAGAATATTGAGAAACTCCGGTCCCAACCAGATTTCGGCGCTCGACGTCAGGCCACAGATAAAGGCAGCTCCGTCCTGTCCTAGGCACAGATGTGGATCGACGACGAAGCGCCAGCGCCGACGGCTGACCTGCACCGAAAACTCGGTTCCCGGACTCCGGCCCACCTGCGCCGCTCCGCCTAAAGGTCGGCGAAGGCAGGGACGAGTCTGCGCCGACTTCTGGCTCCAAAACCACTCTCGAGCGAGGGTGACACACCGACGAAGCCACGGCCTTCTCGGGTCATGCGATATGCTGCGATCCACGCTTCGGCATGCTGACCGATCTGGCCCATTTCGGTCTCGAACAGCGCTGGGTCATCACCGGTCTTGAAATCATGATCAGCGACGAACAGCAAGATACGGCGCCCGCTCTCCGCCATCTTGGCGCGCTGCGAAATCTCGGCCATGCCGCCCAGATAGCGCTGTGAGACTGTCTCGACCACGTTCCACTTGGTGTTCGCGTCGAACGCTTTCTTGATGTCGGGCGAATCGAGGACGGCCAAAACCTGTTTGAGATAATGGCCGGTCTCGACGGACAGCGCGTAAATGCTGCCATAGGTTGCGCGATTGAGGGCATAGCGCAAATCGATTCCGAGCCGCTGAACCGTGGCCACGCTGCCAAAGGCGCGCGGCTCCAATTGCTGACCGCCACGAATGACCTCACCGATTCGCAAATCTCGCAGATATTGGCTGACCGAGCCCATGAACCCGACGAGCTGGGCATGAAAGTCGCGATTGACAACCATGCCCGGCCCGGTCGGATTCACCCCGTAATTAAAGGCGCGACGATAGGCTGCCGCACGATGGCGCTGCGTATAGCGTTGCGGCTGCCATTTTTCGAGCAAATACAGGCTGTTGGCGCCTGGTCCCCGCGTCAGCTTGATACTGCCGGCGTGAAACAGGCGATGGAGCACATTGGCCACCTGGAATACTTTTGATCGTTCATATTGATAGATGAAATAGAGTTCTGCCGCCGCATGCAGTTGGCTTGACACGAAGCTGTCGTCGAAATCCGGTTTGAGATAGGGGTATGACATTTCCTCGAAGCCGACTCGTCCTTTCGGGCCGACGCCAATGAGATCGAGAAATCCGTCGCCGCCGGTTGGCGCATCGGCACCTTTCTCGACGAGTTCGGTGAAGCGTTCCTCGAATTGCTGGGTATAGGCGCGCCGCTCCTCGGGCGGGACGGTGGCGAGCTGGTCGCGGATGAAGCGGTCCCAGAGTCGCTGGATCGTTTCCGTTTGCTGGATGGTCATCGGACAGCTCCTCGGCTTTATAGTGCTGATGCGGCGCCGGGCTTACCCGCGCCAAGCGGGGCGGCTCGTCGGAATCCAACTGTCGCTATTGACCCTTTTTTGATCTTGGGTGCCTGTCCGGTGATTGGACCACTCGGGCCAGTTGATCCTCATCGGCCTTGTCCAACAACGCCTCCGCAACCGCTCCGACCGCGACCACCTCTCGCTCGACCGTGGCGGTCATATCGGCCAATGTCACGACGTCGAGGCCCATTTTGCCCAGGGTTTGGGTTAGGTGGTCTAGGCGCCGCACAGTCTCGGTTACGTGGGCTTCGAGATCGGCTTGGGTCGATTTTTGGGCGATTTGTGCCGAACACAGCTCGTCTATCCGCTTTGAGTTACCATCCATCTTGCCCAACACTTCGAGCACACACCCTTGCAGGGTTTCTTGCTGCATCACGGCTTTGCAAAGCGCATTGACGATTTCAACAGCGTGCTGACCAAGCTCCCTCACCGGAGCTTGGAGTGCCTCGCTCAGCCCGGCAGTTATCACCGCTCCAAACTGACTGACCGAATTCCGATCA
>JBAVTK010000638.1:0-19919 GCA_049696095.1 Aliidongia sp.
GAAAGCGGCCGAGGCGCCGGAGCGCCGCCAGCCGCCGCACGGTCAGCAGCTTCGGCTCGATCTGGTCGAAGCCATGCAGATCGTAGCGAAACTCGACCGGACCATCGAGCAGGCTCCGCCCGCGCAATTCGAGCTGGATATGGCGCGCGCCACGGCCGAGCAGAACCTGTTCGATCCCGTCACCGAGACGGAGGACCGTCACGCTCTGGCCGCAGCGGTCGATGTCGAAGACATCGTGGCGATCGGCCGGGCGGCACGCCTCGACCGCAAGGACCGCCGGATTCGCGTCGCTTCGCCAGAAGATCGTGGCAACATCGGCCGGACAATCGGATGAATCGCCGAAGATGCAGTCCCCAGGCGGAAAAATCGCCGCCGACTTCAGCGGCCTCGATCACCCGGAGTGCCGGCCCATCGGCGTGTCGAGCGACCGGCGCAGCCTTGGCATAAGCCTGGTCGCGGCGGAGGAATTCCCAGGCCCAGCCGTCGGGCATCAGACTGGCTGTATAAGCATCGCTCAAGGAATTACGGCATGTGGATGAGTGATCCGATCCGGTTTCTTTTGCGGTCATGGACGTATCCTCCAGCAACCGACGCTGGCGGCGGACAGGCGAAGCAAGACGTCACCCCACGGAAAGATCAGCTACCGATTTTATTGTATCGATGCAATCGCCCGATGGCCGATCATCCTGGAGTCCGGTCTCTGCGGTGCCGCTCCGCGCACGCGTCAGGATTTGCTATCGATATGTATCGACCGTGCGCCTGTATCTGTCACAAAGCACAGGCGTTTTTCATGGAATCCCGGCAATTCGCATGCGGTACGATGTCTTTGTATGAGAGAAGTTCCGAGTCATTTTTAGAGCGTCTGCTACGCCAAAAATGCTTCGGCATTCCCGGGAAGAATACCGGTTCCACGACAGTCTAGGATATTGCATGCGGCGTCTTGCTCGCGTGCCCCGATAGGTGCCGGTGCTGGAGTTTCTCTGCTCGACATCAACGGGAGCGGGGAGCGGCAATGTACTCGACAAAAGGGCGAGCATCCCGGCAGGAGTTGATCGAGTTCGGGGCGAATACCCGGCCTTGCCGGGTTCAGTCTCGCGACTGGGTCAGTTATGACGGCGTCAAGCTGGCGCTTTGCCTGTCGAAGCCGATCGAGGGCACCTATGTGCGGACCGCGCAGATCACGGCCGCCCTTCATGAAGGCGAAGCTTTCGATATCGATTGGCGCGGGCCGGGGAGCGATCGGCCGTTCTCCTGTACCATCCCGCCCGGCGGGGCCCATATCGGCGACGGGCGCCTGCCCTTCTGGGTCCGGCACACGGCGTCGCCCTCGTTTTTCGTCTTCGCGATCGAGGAATATTTTGTACGGGACATCTGGCAGACCGCCTTCGGCGGTTGCCGGGATGGTTTCATCGAACCGGCGATCAATGTCGACGATCCAGTCGTGAAGCGCTTCTGCGAGCTGGGACGCATCGAACTCCTCAACGGTGGCGTCAGCGGCAGGCTCTACGCCGAAGGGCTGGCGACCGCGTTCACCATGCATCTGCTGACGAAGTATGCCGAGAACAAGCAGTCTCCAGCGTTTCATAAGGGCGGCGTGGCGCCAACAAAATTACGCCGAGTGGTCGAATTCATCGGCGCGCATCTGGATGAAGATCTGAAGCTGGCTGACTTGGCCGCAATCGCCGAAATGAGCAGCCATCATTTTGGCGAGGCGTTCAAACTTTCCACCGGAACCTCGCCCCATCACTATGTGATGGAGCAGCGAGTCCAGGCCGCGCGGCAGTTGCTGGGCGACAGCGAGCGCCCAATCGCCGAGATCGCCTACGCCACCGGCTTTGCCAGCCAAGCGCATCTGACGGAGAATTTTCATCGGCGGTTCGGCGCGACACCGGCGCAGTATCGCCGCTCTCGACGGTAAGGCCCGTGCGATCGGCGTCAAAGGCCGAGCAAATACCGATATCCGGTATCCGTCATCCAGCGCGCGCGGCGCAAATGGCTGGAAACGGCCTGTTCGGCCCGATGGCGGCCCCGGGATGGATCGATGCCGAGGACCACACGCGCCATCTCGTCGGCGCTTGCACCATCGGCACTGGCGTCGAGCAGGCGCAGATACACGATGAAATGAGCCTCGTCATAATCGGTGATCGTCTCGGACCACGGCACCTCGTCCGCGATCTCAGGATTCATCTGGGGCGCTACCATCAGATCTCCTCCATACTTCCGGTGTCCGACTGATCATCATAACGTCATATGTGACGGCCTGGACTCGGTGGTGGCTGACTCATGGACCTCGGCATGTGGTCCATGTTCGATCGATCGCTCATTTACATACTATAATTGATAAACATAAAGTGTGTAATCCGCTGACCTCGGCGCATGGATATGCGCAAATTGGTTGGCCAAAACGTCAAACAGATCAGGCAGGAGAAGGGCCTGACGCAGGAGCGATTCGCCGAGGTGTCCGGTTTCAGTCAGCAGTATATCAGCAGCCTGGAACGCGGCCGCCGGAATCCGACAGTCGTGACCATCTACGAGCTTGCCACGGCACTCGGCGTGAGCCACATGGAACTCGTTCGGTCGCCGGAAGCGGAATGATGGTCAATCTGTCGGCAGGCCGCGCCGTCGGATTCAGCGCCTTCTGAAAATCGATAACACCGTCCCGCCCGTTCCGCCGCGTTGTTGGGCCAAACTGCGGAGAAGTTGGCGACTTTTCTTCGCGCGAGTTGCCGCGTATTTACTCGTCGGGGATGGTTACGTCATGCTCTTGGGAACGACAATGCCGATAGGACGACTGACCACATGAAACCCCCGCGCTGGCTTGCCGTCAGCCAATCCTCCTTCTCCTGGGAGCAGCAGGCGCTGGATTTTATCCGGGGGCATCTGCCGGACCATGACCCATGGCGCGCCTGGTCGAATTTCGAGTTCATTGATGACGAGGGGCGTGTCAACGAAGTTGACCTATTAGTCCTCACCCCGGGTGGTCTGGTGCTGGTCGAGATCAAGTCCCGCCCCGGCACTGTGGCCGGCGACGCGCAAAGTTGGACATGGACAACAGACGGGCGTCAGGTGACGACGGACAATCCGCTACCGCTGGCCAACCGCAAGGCAAAACGACTCTCCTCGGTTTTACAGCGACAGGATTCCCTGCGGGCGCGAGGTGCTTTTCGCCCTCCCGCCGTCTGGATCGAGCCCCTGATCTTCCTGTCGGCCATCAACAAACCACCGTCGATCGATCCTGGAACGACCAAGCGGGTTGTTCTGCGCGGCAAACCCGGTGCCAATGATGATCTTGGGATCATCGGCACCCTGCTCCAGGGCGAATCCCTCGGGTTCAGTCGCCGCGGGCCGCTCCAGCCGACGAGCGTGCAGAGCATCCTTCGCGCGATTGAACAGGCAGGCATCCGTCCGTCTCGGCGCGGACGCCGAGTCGGCGATTACGAGCTTGGGCAGTTGCTGACGGAAGGTCAGAACTGGCAGGATTTCGCCGCAACCCACACGGCGACCAAGGTTTCCCGCCGTGTTCGCATCTACCCCTATGCACTGGCGGCCTCCTCGGAGGAACGAGATCGCCTGGCCCGCACAGCACAGCGCGAGTTTCGGGTTCTGGAGGGCGTCGAACATCCAGGAATCCTGCGCGCCCTGGATTATCGCGAGGCGGAACTTGGGCCGGCCCTGGTGTTCGAATATGACGCCAGCGCCCTTCGGCTCGACCGCTACATCACACAAAAGCGGCAAAGCTTGACCCTTACGCAGCGGCTGGCATTGCTACGCCAATTGGGCGAGGCTATGGCCCATGCCCATGGTAAGCGGATCTACCATCGCGGCCTCGCCCCACAAAATGTGCTGGTGCGCGATCCGGAGAGCGACAAGCCCCGTCTACAGATCACGAACTGGCAAGTGGCCAGCCGGAGTGAAGGCAGCAAGGGCAGCGCGATGATGACCGCCGGCACCCAGCATGTGGCGGATCATCTCTCGGACCCGGCCAAGGCCTATCGCGCACCCGAAGCGAGCGAGGACAGCACGGAGGGGGCGGCGCAGGCCGATGTGTTCTCCCTGGGCGCAATCGCCTATTTCATCTTCGCCGGGCGCCCGCCGGTCGATCATCCGCTCGATCTGCCGGCGCGACTGAGACAGGACAGCGGCCTGCGCTTGTCGGGAGCCGTCAACGGCATCGGAAGCTATCTGGAAGAACTGGTGCGTGCCGCGACCGCGCCGGTGGTGCGCGAGCGGCTGTGCGATGCGCGCGAGTTTTTGGAGTACCTGGGCGAGGCCGAGGCTGAGGCGTTGCCACGCGCGCCGGAGCAGCCGCCCTCGGCCGACCCGGCCACGGCCGTACCTGGTGATCGGCTTGAAGGTGGCTTCAGCGTCGTAAAGCGACTGGGACGAGGCGGCACTGCCGATGCGCTGCTTGTCCAGCGCGACGGATCAGAAGATCAGCTCGTACTCAAGATCGCGGTCGACATGGCGCGGGCCGATCGCGTTCGCGCCGAGGCCGAGGTGCTCCGGCGGCGGCACCTTGGCCACCCGAATATCGTCCGCTTTATCGATGAAGCCACCGTCGCGGGGCGGCCCGCCATCCTGATGGAGCGGGCGGGCGATAAGACGCTGGCCCAATGGATCCGGGGCGGCGAGGCGCAACTGTCGCTCGATCTCATGCGACGCTTTGGCGACGAGCTGCTTTCGGTGCTCGAATATCTCGATCAAGAGGGCATCGCGCATCGCGATATAAAACCGGACAATATCGGCATCGCCAAAGTTGCCGGTAGCGGCGCCTATCGTTTGGTACTGTTCGACTTCTCGCTCAGCCGCGTTTCGCCTGACAATATCCAGGCCGGTACCAAACCCTATCTCGACCCGTTCCTGGCAGATCGCCGCCCGGCTCGCTGGGATCTTCACGCCGAACGCTACGCGGCGGCGGTCACCCTGCATGAGATGTTGGTCGGCACCCCGCCCGCCTTTGGCGATGGTCTGTCGGAACCGCGCGCAGTGGATGACGAAGCCACCATCTCCGTCGAGCGCTTCGACCCGGCCCTGCGCGATGGATTGACCGGCTTCTTTCGACGAGCCCTGCGGCGAGACCCGGCGGAACGTTTCGGCAATGCCGAGGAGATGCTGCGGGCGTGGCGCGCGGCGTTCTCGGCCATGGATCGCAGCGCCGACGCCCCGGAAAGCCTGGAGGTGATCGCTCGCCGGCTGGATCGGACCAGCCCTATCACCGAACTGGGCTATGGGTTGGAGGCGCGCGACGTTCTGGATCGGATGGGCATCCACACAGTGCATCACCTGCTCGGCGTGCCCCGCGTCAAATTCCGCTATATGACCGGGGTTGGCGATCGGGTGCGGCGTGAGATTCGCGAGCGGGCCAAGCTTCTGGCCCAGCTTCGTCCCGACCTCGATCCGACGCGCCCGACCGAGCATGACGGCACCCGCGCCAGCCTCGATCGGCTGGCCGAACTCTTGATCCTACGGCGACCGGCCGGGGATGATCGGCCGGAGGACCGAGTCCTCGCCCATTATCTCGGGATCGAACCCGAGCTGGCGCCGGAATGGCCGCAAGCCGGCGCGGTCGCCGAAGCGCTTCACGTTGCGCGCAGTTCTGTGGCCGATGTGCTCGAATCGGCCCGCACCCGATGGCACAGCAACGCCGACCTCAAAGCCATCCGCACCGAGATTGCGGAGCTGCTAACCGCAGCGGGCGGCGTCGCTTCGGTTGCGGAACTGGCGGCACATTTGCTGGCGGCCCGTGGTTCCGTAGAGGAAGAACCACGGGAACGTCTCCGCCTCGCGCGCGCCGTATTGCGGACGGTGGTCGAGCTGGAAGTGTCGAGTGAAAAACCCCGCTTTGCCGCCTATGCCGATGCCGGCCCGGTCCTGATCGCCGACAGATCCGAGCGTGCCGAGTTCGCCCGTCGCCTGGGCCGCGCCGCCGACGGGTTGGTGCGTGAAAAGCCCTTGCCCAGTCCGAGACGGGCCGAAGAGGAACTGGGCTTAGTGCCCGTCCCGGAGGGGATCGAAAGCCTACCGCCGGGTCGCCTGATCCGCCTCGCCACCGCCGCATCGGAGCATGCGGTGCTCTCGGCCCGGCTTGAACTCTATCCGCGCGGCATGACACCACTGGATGCGCTGAGCCTGTCGCTGGGGGCGCTTGCCGGAATCGAAGCGCTTACCGAACAGCAGCTCAAGGACCGTGTGCGCGGTCGCTTTCCCGAGGCGGCCGATCTGCCCGACCGCCCGGCACTTGATGTCCTGCTGGAGGCGGCCAGGGCGGAACGGGAATGGCGACCGACCGGGACTGCGGGGGCGGCCTATTATTCCCGTGAGCTTTCCACCGGCGCCACCGGGGCTCAGACGAATCTGCGACACGGAACCTTCACACCGCCGCCGGAGGCCACACCGGACGTGCTGGATGCCCGTGCTCTTGAGGAAAAGATCGCCCATGCCACTGGCACCGGCGGTTTCCTGGCGCTGACGGTCGATCCACGCCGGATCCATGATGCCGAAGTGGAGCTGCTGCGCCGCTATCCGCGTGAAACCGTCAGCCTGGAACGGCTGATGCTTCGGGCCATGCACGCCGAGGCGGATGCCCGACGCGTCCAATGGCCCAAGGCACTGTCCGCCGACGCCGCCGCGCGCGACAGTGCCGATTTCAAGAACCTCCTGCGCTTGGCCGCGCGCGCGGCGCCTGCCTTGCGCGAACAGATTCTGGCGCTGCGCACACCGGCTCTGCTGACCCGCCCCGGCCTGCTCGCGCGTTATGATCTGATCGATCTGTTGGAAGAGCTGGCCCAGACCTCGGGTTCAAGGGGCGGGCCGCCCAGCCTGTGGTTGCTGGTGCCGCAGGCCGCGACGGGACGGCCGCAGATCGATGGAGCGGTACTGCCGGTGATCTCGGGCGCCAACTGGGCGCGGCTGACCGATTCCTGGCTCAACAACGCTCATCGAGCAGGCCGACGATCGGTGGCCTGAGCAATTTATACCCGCGCATCCGTCGCCCGCCTCCGGGGATGCAAACTGTCCCTTACGCGCGGGCAGGTCGGACGGTTATGGTTCGATCCAAACGCCAACGCCTCATCCTGTAAACGGAAGAGGTTCGACGAAGCCCTGAGAACACCCGACATATAGAGCCGATGCATCATCATGGTGGACGCGAAGCAACTTCTGGCCGATCTGAAGAAAGTGCGCAAGCGGCTGGAGGCCGATCTCCGCCTCTACCATCAGGACTCCGCCAACCGCGCCTCGGTCGAAGCCGAGTGGCAGGAGGCGTTCAACGCCAAACGCACCGCCGACACGTTCGAAACCTTCTGGACGGCGGCGCTCGACCAGGCGGCCGTTCATTGGATTCTGGCACTCGTCTTTCTGCGCTTCCTTGAGGACAACCGGCTGGTCGATCGGCCGCTGCTGTCAGGCGCAGGAGAGCGGCTGGAACTGGCCGAGGAGCGACAGCGCGGCTATTTCCGTACCCATCCGCAGGACAGCGATGATGCGTTCCTGCTGGCGACCTTCCGCGAAATTGCGGCACTGCCCGGCCTGACCGGGCTCTATGACCCGGCGCATAATCCGCTGTTCCGCCTGCCGGTATCCGGCGACGGGGCGATGGCGCTGCTGGCCTTCTTCCGCGAACGGATGCCGGAGACCGGGGCATTGCTCCGCGACTTTACCGACCCGGAATGGGGCACACGCTTCCTGGGCGATCTCTATCAGGATCTCTCCGAAGACGCCCGCAAACGCTTCGCCCTGCTGCAAACGCCGGATTTTGTCGAGACGTGGATCCTCGACCGCACGCTCGATCCGGCCATGCGCGAATTCGGGGCGACCGAGGTGCGGATGATCGATCCGACCTGCGGGTCTGGCCATTTCCTGCTCGGCGGCTTCGCGCGCATTCTGGCGGCGTGGCAGCGCGCGGCACCCGAGATGCCGCCCGCAGCGCAGGCGCAGCGGGCGCTTGATGCGGTTGCCGGGGTGGATCTGAATCCCTTCGCTGTCGAAATCGCCCGGTTCCGACTTCTGCTGGCCGCCCTTCAGGCGGCGGGTGAGACACGGCTGGCCGCGGCGCCGGATTTCCGCTTCCAGCTGGCGGTTGGCGACAGCCTGTTGCATGGGCGACATTACGGACAGCAGGGTGATTTCGCCGAAACACTGGACGTCGGATTCCAGCGTCGGCTGCGCCACCATTACGCGGCAGAGGACAATGCTGCGATCGAGACGATACTCGGTCAGCAATACCACGCCGTGGTCGGCAACCCGCCCTATATCACGCCGAAAGATCCGGCGATGCGGGATGCGTATCGGGAGATCTATACCAGTTGTCACAGAACCTATGGGCTCGGCGCGCCATTTATCGAGCGATTCTTCGAACTGGCGCAGAGTGGAACATCGGCTCTAACTGCCGGTTTCATCGGCCTGATCGTGGCAAACAGCTTCATGAAGCGGGAATTCGGGGCCAAGTTGATCGAAGAAGTGCTGCCGCACATTGACTTGACACATATTGTGGATTGCTCTGGAGCCTATATCCCCGGCCACGGCACGCCGACTGCGATCCTTTTCGGACGCAACCGCGCGCCGATTTCCGGCTTGGTAAGGACGGCGCGGGGCATTCGGGGTGAACCAGGGACACCAGATCAACCAGCGCTGGGTCTCGTCTGGTCAGCCATTGTTACACAGGTCGATTTGGTTGGATCTACGAGCGCATTCGTGAGTGTTGAAGACACCCCGCGCACGGTCCTCTCAGCACATCCCTGGAACATGGGCGGAGGGGGGGCCGCAGAAGTACAAAATGCAATCGAGCAGGGCGCGAGCGGCCAACTGGGCGAGGTTACGACCTCGATTGGGTTCTATCAGGACACGCACGCCGACGAAGCCTTTATTCAACCTACAAGCTTTTTCAAACGTTACGATCTCCTAAACTACGCAAGACCACAGATCCGCGGGGACGACTGTAGAAATTGGACTTTCTCAGCCGATGAGAGCATCTTGTTCCCGTATGATTCTGACCTCAAGCAGCTAGAATCGCTACCCAATATACCGCCATTTGGATGGTTCTGGTCTCTCAGGACGACGCTGTGGAACCGTACAACGTTTGGGGGCGGAACGTATCAAACGGCGGGCCGTCCCTGGTATGATTTTCATCAATTTCCAATTGCTCGCGCTCGTATTCCCTTCACCATCGCCTTTGGCTTCGTCGTAACGCACAACCACTTCATTTTCGACCGGGGCGGCAAGGTGTTTAACCGATCAGCGCCGGTGATCAAGCTGCCGGCGGGCGCGAGCGAAGATGACCATCTCGGCTTGCTCGGCCTACTGAATTCTTCAACCGCGTGCTTTTGGTTGAAGCAAATCTCCCACAACAAAGGATCAACCGTAGACAACAAGGGCGCAAGGCAGCGAACCGATCCATTCGAGGACTTTTATGAATTCACTTCCACCGGATTACAGAGCTTCCCTATTGTGGGGAAACTGCCGATAGATCTAGTCCATTCCCTCAACGCAGAAGCCGTGTCCGTCTCAGCCAATCTGCCAGCAACCATCTGCGGGCGGGTCGTACCGACCTCCGATGCTTTGAATACCGCCCGCCTGGCCTGCGAAGTTGCACGAAGCACTATGATTGCGTTGCAAGAGGAACTCGACTGGCGCTGCTACCAGCTCTACGGCCTGGCCGATGACGCGCCTGCGTATCCGACCCCGCCGCCCTTGCATCTGGGTGAGCGCGCATTCGAAATCGTCATGGCGCGCCGGATGGCCGCAGGAACCTTCGAAACCGCTTGGTTTTCCCGCCATAGCTCGACCCCAATCGCCAACCTGCCAGCCCATTGGCCGGCTGATTATCGCTCCATCGTAGAGCGGCGCATCGCGTTGATCGAGACCGACTCCACGATTGGCCTGATCGAGCAGCCTGAATTCAAACGCCGATGGGAGTTCGAACCATGGGAGGTGATGGAGCGCGACGCTCTACGGCTCTGGCTGCTCGACAGGCTGGAATCCCGCCATTTCTGGCCCGCTGCCGAGCCACGATTGACCTCAACCGGCGTGCTGGCCGATGCCGCGCGCCACGACGCGGATTTCCTCGCGGTTGCCGCGCTCTATGCCGGTGAGGCCGTCAATCTCGACGCGCTCGTGGCAGAGTTGGTCGTTGCGGAATCGGTGCCCTTTCTGCCTGTCATGCGCTACAGCGAAAGCGGGTTGCGCAAGCGCGCCGACTGGGAAGCGACATGGACGAAGCAACGCGAGGAGGACGCCATCGACGCCGAGCTTGCCGCCCGGCGCGCCGACTTCCTGCGGGCTGCGTGGACGCGGGCCAATTCGCGGGCCGACGACGAGGGTGAACAGGATTATGCTGCCCGTCTGGCAACCGGACTCGATGATGAGAGTGTCGGCGCCGCCGCCGACCGCGCCATCGCCACCGAGGCAGCGCGGCGTAAGCACGAAGAAATCGGCCCGATCGCCGTGCCGCCCAAATACAAATCCGTCGATTTCCTGTCCCAGGATTTCTGGCGCCTGCGGGGTGGGTTGGACGTGCCAAAGGAACGATTCGTGTCGTTCCCGCATGCGGTGCGCGACGCCGATGGCAGCCTGCCGGTACTCTGGGTCGGGTTCGACACGTCGGCGCGCGCCCGTGCCATCGCCGGCTGGTATGTTGCGCGCAAGGATGAGGATGGCTGGGCCGGCCCGCGTCTGATACCGCTGCTGGCGGGTCTGCTTGAACTCGTGCCCTGGCTGCGTCAATGGCACAATGATCTGGATCGGGAGACGGGCGTGCACATGGGTGACTATTTTGCCGCCTTCGTGGCGGACGAGGCTCGCGAATTGAGCCTGACCCTGGCCGATCTCAGAGGCTGGACGCCCCCGGCGCCGGTCCGGCGGCGCGGCGGGCGGAGGGCGGCGCCATGAGCGATCTTGCACCGCTGCTTCGCGACCTGATCGATATTCCGGAACGGGTCCAGACCAATGATTTCGTTCTGAAGCTTGCCGAAGGGATCAGCGACGAATCGGCCGCGGCAACGATCGCCAGCTATGTCGTGACCCCGCAATTGGTCGACTCCTTCGGCCAGGCGCTGGGCTTCATCCAGGGTGCCATTGAGGGAAGGCGCAGTGCCGCTTGTTATCTCCATGGCTCATTCGGTTCGGGAAAAAGCCATTTCATGGCGGTTCTGAACCTATTGTTGGCCGGGAATGTCCAGGCGCGCAGCGTGAAGGAATTGGCCGGAGTCGTGACGGGCCATGATCGCTGGCTGAACGGCAAGCGGTTCCTGATGGTGCCGTTCCACATGATCGGCGCGCATGATGTCGAGAGCGCCATACTGGGCGGCTATGCCGAGCATGTCCGCCGGCTGCATCCGGAGGCGCCGACGCCCGGCGTCTATCTGGGCGAAAGGCTGTTCGACGATGCGCGCGGGCTGCGCGCCACCCTGGGTGACGCCGCTTTCTTCGCCAAGCTGAACGCGAACCGGGTCGTCGGTGCCTCCGATGGCTGGGGCGATATAGCGGCGGAGTGGGACGCGGGCGGTTTCGACGCGGCGGCGCTGGAACCGCCGAAGGGTGAGGAGAGGCAACGCCTGATCGGCGATCTAATCGGCGTTTATTTCAAGAGTTATGCCGAGGTGGCGGCGGCGCGCGGGGAAGCCTTCGTCGATCTGGATACCGGCCTGGCGATCATCAGCCGTCATGCCCAGGCGCTCGGCTATGATGCGGTCGTGCTGTTTCTCGACGAGTTGATCCTTTGGCTCGCAACCCGCGCCGCCGATGTGAACTTCGTGTCCTCGGAAGGCGCCAAGCTGTCGAAACTGGTCGAGGCGCAGCACGCCAATCGACCGATCCCGATCATTTCCTTCGTGGCGCGTCAGCGCGACCTGCGTGAGTTGGTCGGCGAACATCAAGCCGGCGCTTTGCAGCTGCAATTCGCCGATACGCTGAAATATTGGGAAGCGCGTTTCGACAAAGTGATGCTGGAAGACCGGAATCTGCCGGTCATTGCCGAGCGGCGGCTATTGCGCCCGAAATCGGAAGCGGCGAAGCAGGAGATGGACGCCGCATTTGACTCATTCGCCAGCCACCGACGCGACGTGCTGGAAACCTTGCTCGGCTCAGATGGCGAACGCGAGCTGTTCCGCAAGACCTATCCCTTCAGCCCGGCGCTGGTGCAGGCGCTGATCGCGGCCTCGTCGGTCCTCCAGCGCGAACGCACGGCGCTCAAACTGATGCTGACCCTGCTGGTCAAGCGGCGGGACGAGTTGCGGCTCGGCAGCCTGCTGCCCGTCGGCGACCTATGGGACGAGATCGCGATCGGTGAACAGCCTTTCTCGGACGGCATGCGCATCCAGTTCGACAATGCCAAAAGGCTTTGGACCCAGAAGCTGTTGCCGATGCTGGAGCAAAACTATGGGGTCGCGTGGCAGGATATGCAGGAAGGCCGGGTCGCGGCGGACAAAGCGCGACCGTTGAACAATGACGCAAGGCTGTTAAAGACCTTGCTGCTGGCCGCCCTGGTGTCTGAAGTCCCCGCCTTGCGCGGATTGACGGCCCCACGCCTCGCCGCCCTCAATCACGGCTCGGTCATCTCACCCATTGTCGGGCGGGAAAGCGGATTGGTTTTGCAGAAGCTGCGCGGCTGGGCAGCTCAAGTCGGGGAAATCCGCATCAGCGAGGATGCTGTGCCGATCGTGTCGTTGCAGATCAGCGGCGTCGATGTCGAACCGATCCTGGCGAATGCCGCCCAGTATGACAATGACGGCACCCGCCGCAGCCGTTTGCAACGAATTCTGTTCGAAGCCCTCGGACTTGCAGATGAAAACAGCTTGCTCGGCGCCCAACCCTTCGTGCCCTACGAACATCCGTGGCGCGGCACGCCACGTCCCGTGGATCTCTATTTCGAATGGGTGAAAGAGATTTCCTATGACCGCCTGCGCGGCCGCCCCGGTGCGCCGGTGCTGGTGCTGGGCATGCCGTTCGACGCTAAAGGCAGGCAACCGCTCGACCACTTGGCCCATGCCCGCAATTTCAACGAAGATGGGGCCTCGGGCGGCGTGGTTTGGCAGCCATCCTATCTGAGCGACCGCGCGATGCGGGACCTGGGGACGCTGGTCCGGATCGATGCCCTGCTTGCCGGTAGCGGCGACCGGCTAAATGAAGCGGCGCGGATGCTGTCGGCCAGCGACCGGGAACAGGCGCGAGCCGTGCTGAAGAGCCAGCAGAGCGCGTTACAGCAGCGCATCCGAGCATGCCTGGAAGTTGCCTATGGCATTCGACCCGATGGTGACGGCTGCATCGGGGTAGCTGTGACGGTGGAGGACCGCTTCGTCCCGCTCGATGAGTTCAAGCCGCAAACCCCGGTCGCCGCCGGTCTGAAGGACGCGGTAACGGGCTTGCTTGACCAATTGTTCGACGATCGGTTCCCGGCCCATCCGCTATTCGATCAAGATGTGAAGATCGGGGCCTTGAGGCGCGTTTTGGAGCGGGTACAGGCCGCGTCCCAGCAACCCGACCAGCGGCTGTTCATTGAGGACCATGCCGACCGCCGGCATCTGGCCGCTCTGGCCGTGCCTTTGAAACTCGGCACCATGTCACAGACCCATCTGCTGCTGTCGCACCATTGGGCCGATCATTTCGCGCGGATGCACGCTCAGGCCGGCGGAGATGGCGCATTGACGGCGGGACGACTGCGCACCTGGATGGACAATCCCAGGATTATGGGCCTCACGCCTGACGTCCAGAATTTGGTCATCCTTGCCTTCGCGGCCCAGGCCGACCGCACCCTGACCCGCAATGGGGCGCCCGCATCAGTCTCGATCGACCGGATCGAGGATGATGTGCAACTGCATGAACAACCCCTCCCTGACGAGCGAGTTTGGGCGAAAGCACGCGCACGCGCTGGCGCTTTGTTCGGTCTAACCCCCGGCGAATTGCGCAAGGGATCGACAGTCTCCAAGCTTGCCACCGAGTTGAAGGGCGCAGCGACCGAGAAACGGCCGATCCTGGCGGCGCTGGGCCTGGCATTGAAGCCGCGCATTGAGGCGTTCGGCGTGCCGAGTGCGGCACCAAGACTGGTAACCTTACGGTCGGCCGAATTGCTGCTTGCCGATCTCTGTGTCTCAACGGATGCGTTGACGACCATCGTGGCGCTGGCCGACGCCGATTTGGCCACGAGTGAAGCCGCAGTCGGCCGCTGCCTCGGCTCGGCCGCCGATCTGCGGGATGCGATTTGGCTCGCCCCCTGGGACATCATCTCGGCCGCCGCCGGTCTCACCGATCAACGTCAGGTCGCGGCCGAAGGGTTACGCGCGCGAATCCGGGGGGCGCTCGAGGCAGACGAGCATGCCGAGCCTCTCCGGCCCGTCCTGAAAGACGCGCAGACCCGTGCGTCGCGGCTGCTGGCGGAAACGGTCCCGACAGTGCCGCCCATAGTCCCGATCCACGCGGAGGAGCCGACATCGCCACCGCCCCGGCCCGAGCCCATGCCGATTGGTGAGGAACTGGTCGAAGAGCGGCAGACACAGGCGTTGGACGCCGACGACGCTTTGGTCGTAATCGAGGATCTGCGCACTCGCTTAAGTACGACACCGGGCGCGAAACTGACATTCGGCTGGCGCCTGACCCGACCTCGACCTGGAGGCGATGCGTGAGCCCGCTCGTCGCACCGAACCGGCCGCAGATCGAGCACGCTCTCGATGACTTGCTTGGACGTAATGCCGACGCACTCGTGCTCGGCCTGCGTTCGCCGACACGGCAGGATTGGCCGGAATTTATTGAGCGGAGCGGCCGGCGCTTTCATATCGCCTGGTGCATTTCCGAACTGGAGATGCGTGAAAGACTGGATGGGATCGGAACCGGGGGCGCCGAAGGGCTCATCGTCCTGACGCCGCTCAACACAGCGGAACTTGGCGGCGATATCGCCGCACGACTCCCGCGGGGCCGGCTGGAGCAGAGCAGCAGCTCGGAGGCTCTAGCGCGTGCTTTCGGCGCTCGCAGCGTCGATTCCAGACTGCGTAACCACCGCTGGCTGATCGATCTGTTGCTGGAACGGACCCCAATTGGGGGCTATCCGCCGGCATCGGGCGGCGCGCTCGATTTGGAGACGGCTTGGCGTGCAATGCAGGAACGGGTCTTGTGTCTACCTGAAGGACGCGCCGATGCATCGGCCTTGCTCGATTGGACGACTCACAACTTCGCCGGTCTTGATCGCTTTATGCGCCTGCCCGAGGAGGCGCGTCGTGGGGTGATAGAGCGGATTGTCGTTGCGGGAGGCCCCGCTGCCGGATTGGTCCTGCGGGTTGCCGCGGCCGGGCGCGGACCGGATGCGCTGGCGTTCGGCCTGGTCTGCGGCGTCGTCTTCGGCGAGGCGGAGCCACGTCTTGAACTTCGTGAGGCAGCCATCCGCCTGGAACCCTGGACCGGTGGAATCCGCATCGACCCGACAGCCGGTTCGGCGCTGGGCGAGTCTGCCCGGCGCGTCTTGAATCACCTTACGGACTCCGAACCCGCGCTGATGCGAGAGATCCAGGCGCGAGCCGAGTCGCTGCTGGTTGAGTGCCGCGCCGATGGGGCGGCGGCCCTCAGCCCGGCGCTCGATCTGGGGCTCGAGACCCGGATGAGGCAGGCGGCCGCGGCGCTCAGGAACGCGGCACTCTCCCCACGGCCGGCGAATGCCGGAGAGGCATGGACCGCTTTCCGCGCCGCCCATACCCATGACAGGGCCAAGGATCATGCCGCCCGTCTGGAACGGCTTCGCATGGCTGCTCGCCTCGCCTGTTGGTTAGCAACGGAACCGCGGCCTCGCGCTCCCAGCATCGCCGAGGCCAGCGCGAGCTACGCGCGAGACGGCAGTTTCGTCGATTGCGCCCGCCATGCGCTGAAGGCTGGCGATGCGCTTCCCGAATTAGCCACCGCCTATGCCAAGCTGCGGGATGCCGCAGTCGAGCGGCGCGAAGCGGAGAACCACGTCTTTGCCGAGTTGGTAGGTGCCTGGAACGCGGCGGGCGCTGCCGGAGCCGATCCGATCCCGGTTGAGGCGGCGCTCAATACGCTGGTGGCACCGATCGCCCGACAGGTGCCGGTCCTGGTTTTAGTCCTCGACGGTTTGAGCTTCGCTGTATGGCGAAGCTTAGCGGGGACCATCACGCGGCTCGGTTGGACGGAGTTTCGCCAGATCGGACAGGCGACACCGCCGACAGCCATTGCCGTGATGCCGAGCGTCACCAATGTCTCTCGCGTGAGCTTGTTATGCGGGACATTAGCCCGTGGCGACCAGGCGACGGAGCGGGCAGGTTTCGCGAGCCATCCCGGGCTCGTCGCCGCTTCCCGGCCCGACCGGCCGCCCCGCTTGTTTCATAAGGCGGATCTCCGCAACGGGCCGGAGATCAAGGAGTCTGTCCGGGATGCGATCATAGATCCTGAGCAAAGGGTCGTGGGCATCGTTCACAACGCCGTCGATGACCAGCTTTCCGGCTCAGACCAGATTGATCTCGTCTGGTCGGCCGAGGGTATGCGGCAGGTATCTGCACTATTGCGCCTGGCACGCGACGTCGGCCGCCTCGTGGTCGTCGTGAGCGACCATGGCCATGTGATCGATGAGGGCACCGTCGCGAACAGGGATGGCGCGGGCGAAAGATGGCGGGCGTCCGGGCCTGCGTCCGAGGGAGAAATCGCCCTGACTGGCGGCCGGGTGCTCACGCCAAACGGCAGCAAGACGATCGTGGCGCCATGGAGCGAAGGCATCCGCTATGCCGGGCCGAGCCGGGGTTACCATGGCGGGATCAGCCCCCAGGAGCTGTTGATTCCCATTGCTGTGCTGGGGGCCGACACACCACCCCAAGGTTGGGAAGTTACCCCACCGGCTGAGCCAGCGTGGTGGTGCGGTCTAGCCGAGGACACCAGTCTATCAGTGCGCGGCCCCATCGCCGATCGGCCGACGCCGCGCCGACGGCCCGCCGACACGCGCCAACCTGAACTTTTCGGGGCGATGACCGCGCCGACCCATTCCGCTTCATCCCCGCCGCCGACTGCCGCGCCATCCTGGATCGACCGACTCCTCGCTTCGGACTCATACGCCACGCAGCGCCGGCTTGCGGGCCGGGTCTCCCCGCCGGACGAGCAGGTGAGGCCGCTGCTGATCGCGCTCGCCGCGCGAGGCGGTCGGCTCTCTCAGGCCGGTCTGGCCCTGGCACTTGCCACGCCGGCCTTTCGCGTCGGCGGCTTGGTCAGCGCCGTGCGGCGTGTGCTCAATCTCGATCAGGCGCAGGTTCTGGCCATGGATGGCGATGATATCGTGCTGGACCAACGTTTGCTGCGCCGACAATTTGATCTGGGAGATGCGCCGTGATCGGCCCGGATCGGCGCGCCGCCATTTTGGATGCGCTCCGCCGGGGCACGGTGCCGCGCGATGGCCTGGGCGCCTTCGCGGTTGGCATGGAACGCTTCGAAGGAGCGATCAGCCAGGATCTGGCAGCGGTGGCGTCCGGTCGCGGCGGCTTCAAGGCCGTGCGCGGCGAATATGGCTCCGGCAAGACCTTCTTCGCGCGCTGGCTCCAAGAGCGCGCCCGCGCCGCTGGCTTCGCCACCAGTGAGGTACAGGTTTCCGAGACCGAGACACCGCTGCACCGCTGGGAAGCGGTCTACCGCAGGATGGTCGAGCGCCTCGCCACCGCCGACGCGCCGGATGGGGCTCTGCGCCCCTCGGTCGATACTTGGTTCTATACGCTGGAAGAGGATGTCCTGGCCGAAGGCCAGGTCGATCCTACCGACGGGATTGCCCTCGCCGCCGCCACCGAAGAACTCATGGAGCGGCGGTTGAGCGAGATCGGTCGCACCGCTCCCGCCTTTTCGGCCGTGCTACGGGCTTATCGTCGGGCTCTGCTGGCCGAAGACGGCGCACTCGCAGAGGGGCTGATCGCGTGGCTCGGTGGCCAGCCGAATGTGGCGGCTTCGGTTAAACGCGCGGCGGGGGTGAAGGGCGATCTCGACCCGTTTGGCGCCATGCATTTTCTCGGTGGGCTGCTGACCATCCTGCGTGATAGCGGCCGGACCGGGCTGGTTCTGGTGTTGGACGAGGCCGAAACCCTCCAGCGCATGCGGGCCGATACGCGGGAAAAGGGGCTGAATGCCCTGCGCCAATTGCTCGATGAACTCGATGGTGGGCGCTATCCGGGCCTTTACGTGGTCGTGACCGGCACGGTCGGCTTCTTCGACGGGCCGCAGGGGGTTCAGCGCCTGCCACCGCTGGCCCAGCGGCTGCATACCGATTTTGCGACCGACGCCCGGTTCGACAATCCGCGCGCCGTCCAACTCCGCTTGCCCGGGTTCGATCTGGCTGCTCTGGCTGCGGCGGGTGGCAAGGTCCGAGATCTGTACGTGGCGCAGGCCGCCGATCCCGCGCGTATTCAATCGGTCGTCGATGACGCCTATCTGATCGATCTTGCCCGTGGCGTGGCCGGCGCTTTGGGCGGCAAGATCGGTGTCGCGCCACGGCTCTATCTACGCAAGCTGGTCACGGAGGTGCTCGATCGCGTCGACCAATTCAGCGATTTCGATCCACGTCGTCACTATGCTCCGACACTTGATCCGAAGGAGATGAGCCCGGCGGAACGGGCGGCGGCCGGTGCGGCGTCAGTCGATGATATCGAGTTGGATGCGTGACCCCCTTCGATGAACTGCACCCGGCGGTTCGATATCATATCGTCAACACATTGGGCTGGGGCGAGCTTCGTCCGACGCAGCTCGATGCAATCCGACCGATCCTGTCGGGCGAAGACGTACTGCTCTTGGCTCCCACGGCCGGCGGCAAGACCGAGGCGGCGGTCCTGCCCGTGCTATCGCGCGTGGCGTCAGAGGGATGGCGCGGACTGTCGGTATTATACGTTTGCCCGCTGAAGGCGCTGCTCAACAATCTGGAACCCAGACTTGAGCGCTATGCCTCCTTCGCTGGCCTGCGCGCGGGCCTTTGGCACGGAGATATCGGCGATTCCGCTCGCAAGCGTATGCAACGCGATCCGCCAGAACTGCTCATGACCACGCCCGAGTCGCTGGAGGCCGTTATGATCTCAAATCGGATCGATCATCGGAGTCTCCTTGGTGGCGTTCGGACGATCATCGTGGACGAGTTGCATGCCTTCGCCGGCGACGACCGGGGCTGGCATCTCCGTTTTCTCCTTGCCCGCCTGGAACGCCTCGGTGGGCGGCCGATCCAACGCATCGGACTCTCCGCCACGGTTGGCAATCCTGATGAGTTGCTGCACTGGCTGGCGGCGGGACGTGGCGGCACGGTCGTCGGTCCCCGGCAGCCACCATCGGATGGCGATGTGCAAGTTGACTACGTGGGCTCGGTCACGAATGCGGTCACCGTAATCTCACGCCTTCACCGGGGCGAGCGGCGCCTGATCTTCGCCGATAGCCGGTCGCGCGTAGAGGAGATTGCCGGCGGGCTCAGGGGAGCCGGTGTCCGGACCTTTGTCTCGCACGCCTCCCTGTCGCTCGACGAAAGGCGGCAGGCGGAAGCCGCCTTCGTCAATGAACCGGACTGCGTCATCGTCGCAACGTCGACACTGGAACTTGGTCTCGATGTCGGCGATCTCGACCGCGTGATTCAGGTTGGGGCTCCGCCATCGGTCGCCTCCTTTCTCCAGCGGATGGGTCGGACAGGCCGCCGCTCCGGAACCTTGCGAAACTGCCTGTTCCTCGCCACCGAAGACGACGATCTCTTGGCCGCCTTGGCGATCGTGGCACTCTGGCAAGAGAAGATAATTGACCCGGTCGTGGCACCGAGCCTTCCGGCGCATATCTTTGCCCAACAGGTGATGGCGCTCGTTCTGCAAGAAGGAGGCATGACCCGCCCCGATCTGGACGCTTGGCTGGGCGACAGCGTAGCTGTGGTTCCGGTGGAGACTCGGCAGATGGTACTCGACCATATGCTGGCAATGGGCATCCTCACCGAGGAT
>JBAVTK010000639.1:0-2873 GCA_049696095.1 Aliidongia sp.
CGCGCCGACGAGCGGGCGCCGATCGCCGCCTATGTCGCGATCATGGGCGCCGATTATCGCGATCCGGCCTTGTGCGCGCCGTTCGGCACGCTGCTGCAAGGCTCGATCGAGCAAGCCGGCAAGATCGACCCGACCCTGCTGTCGGGCATAGCGGAACTGGCCGGAACACATGGGGCGGCCGAGACGGCAACACCCTATCGGCTGGCTATAGCAGGCTATGAAGGCGGGCCGGACCAGAGCTATCAGCCGCGCGCCCGCGCCCTCCGGCTCGGCGACAACGCCCGACCGGCGATCGACCAATCGACCTTCATCGACTGGATCAAGGCGCAACCGAATCATGGTGGACGCTTTTCGCTCGCAACCTCGGACGCCAAGGATTTCGCCGCGATCGATGTCGTGCGCTACCAGGATCGCCTGCTGGCCCTCGTCGTCGAGCCCTGGGGCTATCAGGCGCCCGCGGCGATCGGCGAATCGACCTATGCCGGGGTTTTCGAACTGCTGGGGCCCGGCCGGGTCGAGCCGCGCTGCCTCTACAAGACCTATTTGCGGCCACCGGCCCATGGGGCGTTCGACGCCTTGCCGAGCTTCGCCGCCCTGATCGCGCTGCTCGACCAGGTGCAGGGTAGCCCGACCGAGGCGCTCGATCCGAATGATCGGCGCGAGGCACATCTCATCGAGGCGGAACAACGCTGGAGCTTGTTCAACATGCCGCTGCTCGGCATCGCCGAGGTGCGGCGGGCCGGCTGGGCCGGCTGGCTCCACCGCCGGCATGACGCCACGCTCAACGCGCTGTTTTCCTGGTCGGAGCGGGATCTGCCGAGCAAGACTCTCTATCGCAAGCTGATTTCCCTGCTCCGTCCGGCGCAGGAGGAACTGAGCCGGACCTTCGCCGAGAGCGAGGGGCTGACACCAGATGAAGCCGGCCAGGCGGCGGAACTGGTGCTGCTCGAAACGCTCGACCATGCCGTCGGCCGCCATGTCGGCAGCGTCGCGATCGCGGCGGCCGCGCCAGCTACGTTGCTGACCTATCAGCAGCGTTTCGCCACGGCGCCCCTGCCCGGCGATCTCGAGGCCGGCCGGCCGATCCGCAGCCTGCACAGCGCCGTCCTCAACCGCCTGCCCGAGGATGCGCTGGCCGATTACATCAAATACGAGTTCCAGACGCCGGGCCATGCCCACAGCACCGGTGCCGGCGGCGAAACCGCTATGATGGCGGCGGTCGAGGTGCCGGACACGGTGTCGCTGCTGCTCGGTGCCGGTGCCGACCCGAACGAAGCGAATGCCTGGCACAAAACACCGCTGATGGCGGCCGCCCAGGCCGATCAGCCGGAAACCGCGCAGCGGCTGCTGGCGGCGGGCGCCAATGTCAAGGCCGCGACCATCGCCTGGAGTGCGGCCGATGACGGCGTGCCGATGTTCGAGATTCACACCAGCGGTCGGACGGCGCTGATGTATGCCGCGGCCAACGCGACACCCGCGCTGATCGCGCTGCTGCTCGACCGGGGCGCCGACCGGCAGGATCGCGACAGCGCCGGGCACCGGGCCTGCGACTATCTGCTGGAGAACGTGGCCCTTGCCGAATCCGAACGGACGCAGGCCCGCACGCTGTTGTGCCGGTGAACAATGAGGCGCAGCAGTGCTGCACTTTTCCCGCTCGCTTTGCTGCACCGCACAATGTATGAACGCATCAGGCACTTTGCCGATCCATGAAAGGTCATCCCATTTCCGATTTCGCCGCTCTCGGCCTGATCCCTCAGCTTTTGCAGGCTGTCGTCGAAGAAGGCTATACCGAGCCGACCCCGATTCAACAGAAAGCCGTGCCGCCCGTCCTCGCCGGACGCGACCTGCTCGGTTGCGCGCAGACCGGCACCGGCAAGACGGCCGCATTTGCGCTGCCGATTCTTCAACGCTTGGCCGCCACCCCGGCGCCGGCCAAGGGGCGCCGGCCGATCCGGGCGCTCATTCTGTCACCGACCCGCGAACTCGCCAGCCAGATCGGCGACAGTTTCCGCGCCTATGGCCGCCATCTGGGCTTTTCGACCGATGTAATCTTCGGCGGCGTGGGTGCCGTGCCGCAGATCGAGCGCTTGCGCCGCGGCATCGATATCCTGGTCGCGACACCGGGCCGGCTGCTTGACCTGTCCGGCCAGGGCCATGTCGATTTCAGCAAGATCGAGATCTTTGTGCTCGACGAGGCCGACCGTATGCTCGATATGGGCTTCATCCATGATGTGAAGCGCGTGCTGAAGCTGCTGCCGGCCAAGCGGCAATCCTTGTTTTTTTCGGCCACCGTGCCGGCCGATATTCAGGCGCTCGCCGGGTCGATCCTGCGCGATCCGGTCAAGGTCGAGGTGACGCCACCAGCCACCACGGCCGAGCGCATCGCGCAATCGGTCTATTTCGTCGATAAGGGGCTGAAGCGCCATCTGCTGGCCCATGTGCTAAAAGATCCGGCGATCACACGGGCGCTGGTCTTCACCCGGACCAAGCATCTGGCCAACCGGCTGACCGAGCAACTGGCCAATGACGGTCTGGTGGCCGAGGCGATTCACGGCAATAAATCCCAGTCCGCGCGCGAGCGGGCGCTGGCGAATTTCCGGTCGGGCGCCACACCCGTGCTGATCGCGACCGATATCGCGGCGCGCGGCATTGATGTCGATGGCGTCAGCCATGTCATCAATTACGAATTGCCGAACATTCCAGAAAGCTATGTCCACCGGATCGGCCGCACCGCGCGGGCCGGGGCCGAGGGCATCGCCATCAGCTTTTGCGACGGCGAGGAAGTCGCCTATCTGCGCGACATCGAAAAGATCATCCGCCTCAAGGTGCCGGTCATCACCGACCACCCGTTCGGTGCCGGCACCCCCGTGCCG
>JBAVTK010000640.1:0-3464 GCA_049696095.1 Aliidongia sp.
GGGAAAGCGCAGTCCCCAATATGGGGATGGCGGCCGGGCAAACCCAGCCCGGCGAACCGGAAAAAGAATCTATTGCGCCAATTCGCGCGAACGCGCCGTCGCGGCCGCGATCGCGGCATCGAAGATCGGTTGGATGCCATCGGCCGCCATCAACACCTCCAAGGCGGCAAGGGTCGTGCCCTTGGGGCTGGTGACATTCTGGCGCAATTGGGCGGCACTGCTGTCCGGCGACAGCCGCGCCAGCTCGCCCGAGCCCGACACGGTTTCCCGCGCGAGCCGCATCGCCAGCGCCTCGGGCAAACCAGCTTTGGCACCGGCCACGGCCAGCGCCTCGATCAGCAGAAAGACATAAGCCGGCCCGCCACCCGACAAAGCGGTGACGATATCGAGCAGCCCTTCGTCGGCAACCCATTCGACCGCGCCGACCGCCGCCAGCAACCGATCGCACAAGGCGCGCTGGACCGGCGTGACCTTGCGGTTCGCGATCGCGACGCTGATGCCCCGGCCGATCGCCGCCGGCGTGTTCGGCATCGCGCGGACCACGGCGGCGCCATCGCCATACCAGTCGGCAAACCCGGCCAAAGTCTTGCCAGCGGCGATCGACAGCACCGCCGCCCCCCGCGCGACGATCGCGCGATAGGTAGGTGCCGCCACGGGCATGATCTGCGGCTTGACCGCCAGCACCACCAGATCGGCCCGATACTCCGCCGGTATCTCGGGCGGATCCTCCAGCAGCCGAACCCGCGCGTCATCAGCCAGTGCCGTCGGCAGGCCGCCCGGCTCGACGACCGTCGCATGGCCGATGGCGCCGCCCTCGAGCCAGCCGGCCAGCATCGCCTGTCCCATCTTGCCGCAGCCGACCAGCAGGATCTCAGGCCCGTTTTGCACGCTCATGCCTCACCCATCGGTTCGATCATCGCCGCGGTGACGGCCTCGTCGGGCGTCTTGCCGCCCCAGATCACCAACTGAAAGGCCGGATAAAATCGTTCGCACTCGGTCAATGCCATATCGACCAGATCCTCCAATTGCTCGACCGAGGCACCTAGCGCGCCGCGCAGCAGCACGGCGTGACGAAACATCGGCAGGCCGGTATCCGAACAGACATCGAAGTGCCCGAGCCACATCTTCTCATTGATGATCGCCAGCAGCTCATAGACCGCCGGGCGCCGCAGCTTGGGTACCTTCATATCGAAGCTGCAGGAGAAATGCATCGCGCTGATTTCCTCCTGCCAGACAAAGAGCAGCCGGTAATCGCACCATCTTCCGGTGATCTCGACCACCATCTCTTCGTCATTGGCGCGATCATGCGGCCATTCATTGGCCAGCACGATCTCTTCGACGATGTCGATGGGATTGCCGACGACAATAGCATGGTCGGTGGAAAGCGCAGTCATGGCTACCCTCCTTCGGGGGAGCGGTGAACGGCCCCGGCTGCCGCAACAGCCGGACGCCGCACAAAATACAATACGGTCCCCTACCCGCGGTAGGGTGCCAAACCCGCAAACACCATGCAAGGGGCGATCGGAATTCAGGGCCTCAGCCCTCGCTCCCGGCGGCCGGCGGCTTCTTGGGCGCGCGGGCCGCGAGCTTCGCCGGCGCGGCGGCCAATTGCGACTCGAGTGCCGCCAGGCGGGCTTCGAGCTTTTCCTGCTCTTCCCGCGCCCGCACGGCGATCGCCTTGACCGCCTCGAACTCCTCGCGCGGCACGACATCCATCCGGGCCAGCACCTTTTCGAACTGCTCGCGCAGCCGTTGCTCGGCCTCCTCCCGCACGCCGCTCAGCGCGGCAAATGCACCATTCGCGATGCGCGCGAGATCGTCGAGCAGGCGATTGTCGGTCTGCATGGCGCTTCAGCCCTCCGCTATCTCCAGGAACCGACCTGTATCGGCACCGCTAGCACACTTCCGCCATGGTGCAAACGCTTTAACCATCGCGGCAGATCCGCCGCGCTCGGTCTCGTAAGGCGGCACGTCTCACTCTTAACCGTCATGACCGCTGCCTCCAGACTGTGATCCGGGAGTGTCGCCGTCGCCGACACCGTACCGTGCCACATTTTGCTTCAGGCAAAGGCGGATTGACGGCAGATGACTGGAACGAGTCCGGCCGTGACGCCAAAAGTGCATGCCTGGGCACCTTTCGGCGGGATTCCCGCTCCGACCCGCGCGGCATTCTCTGCACCGATTGCCCCACCCCTGTTGCATTTTCCGATCAACGAGGATCGGAAAATGTTCTAGGGTCGCCGGGCGATGATGAAATCAACCCCTCCCCCCTGCCATGTGCTGATCGTGGCTGCCGGGCGCGGCTCCCGCTTCGGTGGACCGCTGCCCAAACAATATTGCCTGCTGGCTGGACGGCCCGTGCTGCGCCATACCGTCGCCGCCTTTCGTGGCCGGCCCGGAATCGCCAGCATCAGGATTGCCATTCATCCCGATGATCGCACGCTCTATGACGCGGCGGTTGGCGATCTGGGCCTGCTCGAGCCGGTGGAAGGCGGTGCCCTACGCCAGGATTCGGTGCGCAATCTAGTCATGACGCTCGATGCTGCACCCGACGATATCGTGCTGATCCATGATGGCGCGCGCCCGCTGGTCTCGCCCGCGATCATCGACGCCACGCTTGCCGCGTTGACCGATGCCGATGGCGCCATCGCGGCATTGCCGGTGCGCGATACGGTCAAGCGCGCGCTTGGCACCGGGATCGCCGAGACGATCGACAGGACCTATTTGTGGCGCGCGCAGACGCCGCAGGGCTTTCGCTTCGGCGCGATTCGCGACGCGCATCGGCGCTGCGCCGGCCTCGATCTGCCCGATGACGCCGCCGTCGCCGAGCGCGCCGGCTATGCCGTGGAGTTGGTGATGGGCGACGAAGACAATTTCAAGATCACCACCGCCGAGGATCTGGCGCGCGCCGAACGGTTGGTTCAGTCCCGGCTCGGCGATGTGCGGATCGGCACCGGCTTCGACGTGCATCAGCTGGTGCCCGGCGACGGCTGCTGGATCAACGGCCTCAAGATTCCGTCCGACATGGCCTTGCTCGGCCATTCCGACGCCGATGTCGGGCTGCATGCCCTGACCGATGCGATTTTGGGCGCGATCGGCGCCGGCGATATCGGCCAGCATTTCCCGCCGACCGACGAGCGCTGGCGCGGGGCCGCCTCGGACAAGTTCCTGGCCCATGCCGGCGATCTGGTCGCGGCCAAGGGCGGCGTGATTGCGCATTGCGACGTCACGGTGATCTGTGAACGGCCGAAAATCGGCCCGCATCGCGCCGCGATGGTCCAGCGCATCGCCGAGATATTGGGCATCGCCGCCGAGCGGGTCAGCGTCAAGGCGACCACGACCGAGCAACTGGGCTTCACCGGCCGCGGCGAGGGCATCGCGGCGCAAGCCGCGGCCACGGTGCGCCTGCCCGGATGAGACCGGCCGGCCGCTACGACCCCGCCTTCCTGCTCGCGACCTGGTTC
>JBAVTK010000641.1:0-2671 GCA_049696095.1 Aliidongia sp.
CTCAGCCGACCATAATCGGCCATGGTGTCAATCGCGAACAGCACATGACCCTCGGCCTCGTAAGCGTGGCCGAGGCCGATCAGCACCTCGATCATCCGCACCATCTGGCCGATATGCTCGGTCGCGCGCGGCTCGATGGTGGGCGAAAGATTGTTCAGCGCCGCCATGTCGGCCTGGAACACCGCCTCGGTGCGGTCGGTCAATTCGCGGATCGTCTCACCCTTCTGCCGCGCCGACTCGATGATCTTGTCATCGACATCGGTGATGTTGCGGGCATAGACAACATGGTCCTCGCCATAAAGTCGTCGCAGCAGGCGGAACAGCAGATCGAACACGATGACCGGGCGGGCATTGCCGATATGGGCCAGATTATAGACGGTCGGGCCGCAGACATAGACACGGACGCGCGCCGGATCAATCGGGCGGAATTCTTCCTTGCGGCGGGTGAGCGTATTATGGAGGACGAGCGGCACGGGTGCGGAACTTTCGATGAATTGGGCGGATGCAAAGGCGAAACCGGACGCCGATCCTACATCACCTGCATCGCCGTTCCGACAGGGTTCCGCGTCTTGAGCCTCAATGGGCGAAGATATCGATTTCCGGCCAGCCTTGGAGATCGAGCTGCGCGCGGGTCGGCAGGAAATCGAAGCAGGCCTGCGCAATGGCGGCCCGCCCCTCGCGCACCAGCATGGTGTCGAGCTTGGCGCGCAGTTGATGCAGATACAGCACGTCGGATGCGGCGTATTTCATCTGCTCGTCGCTCAGCAGATCGGCGCCCCAATCGGACGATTGCTGCTGCTTGGACATCTCGACATTGAGCAATTCCTTGCACAAATCCTTCAGCCCATGGCGATCGGTGAATGTGCGAACCAGTTTGGACGCCGTCTTGGTGCAATAGACCGGCGTGGTGCGAACCCCCAGAAACTGCTGAAACACCGCGATATCGAACCGGCCGAAATGAAACAGCTTGGTAATCGCGGGATCGGTCAGCAGCGCCTTGAGATTGGGCGCGTCATAGCAGCCGAGCGGAAATTGCACCAGATGCGCCGTACCGTCGCCGCTGGATAGCTGGACGACGCACAGCCGGTCGCGATGCGGGTTCAGCCCCATCGTTTCGCTGTCGATCGCCACGGAGGAACCGAAATCAAGGCCGGCGGGAAGATCGCCGCGGTGCAATGTGATGGTCAAGAATACCGCCCGCTGGGTTCGCCCCGACCAGCCGCCCTCATAATAGAGGCCACGGCTGGTCCGGGGATCGAATTTGGTGCCCAGGAGAAGACTCGAACTTCCACGAGGTTTCCCCCACTAGGACCTGAACCTAGCGCGTCTACCAATTCCGCCACCTGGGCTCAGGTGAGGCGCAGGGAGTTAAAGGGTCCGATCCGGCTTGTCAATGCCTATTGCGATGCAGGCGCGTCCGCGACCAGCACCGGCTCGGCCCGATAGAGATCGGGAAACAAGCGCTTCAGATTGTCGATTTTCGGCAGATCGTTGATCCGGATATAGGGATAGGCCGGGTTGCGCGTCAGGAAATCCTGATGATAGGCCTCGGCCGGAAAGAACGCGTGGCCCGGCTCGATGCGAGTGACGATCGGTGCGGTAAAGATATGGGTCTGATCGAGCTGGGCGATATAGGCCTTGGCGGTTTCGGCCTGCGCGGCATCGGTCGGGAAGATCGCCGATCGGTATTGGCTGCCGGAATCCGGGCCTTGCCGATTAAGTTCGGTCGGGTCGTGAGAGACCGAGAAATAGATCTGGAGCAGCTTGCCATAACTGATCTGGTGCGGATCGTAGGTGATCTGGACCGATTCGGCGTGGCCCGTCGTACCGGTGCTGACCCGATCATATTCGGCATCGGCCTTGCCGCCGCCAGCATAGCCGGAAACCGCACCCGTGACGCCCGCGACATGCTGGAACACGCCCTGGACGCCCCAGAAGCAGCCGCCGGATAGAATCGCCACGGCCGGACTCGCCTCTGGCACCGGTTCGTCACGCGCCGGCGCCGGAATCGCACGCCCCTCCTCGGCCGCCGAGGGCAAGATTTGCATGGCAATGCCGGCCGAAACCACGAACAAGGCGGCCAGCAGGACGGGGCGGCGGGATGTAGTAAACGCTGTCATCGCATTCTCCGATTCCGGTGCAACCGGCATTATAGGGCACTTGACGGCACGCGTGAAAGCCGGATCGTTGCCGCAGCCGGGGCACTAGGATGAACGTGATTTTACCACCAAGCTCACGAAGGACGCGAAGCAGTGCACCGCCGCACCAAAACCTGCGGCCAAGCACCAAAACCCTTCGTGGTCTTGGTGCGCTTCGTGGTGAATCGTCGCTTTGCCGCAGCCAATGCCGTCTGGACACCGCGGCCGGTTGCAATAACAATAAACTTCCGATAGATCAGTTACATATCGAGGATCGGGGCGATTGTCTCGGCCGATGAACCAAGGAGCGAAGCATGGGACTCGTTGACGGCAAGGTGGCGATCGTGACCGGCGGCGCCTCGGGCATCGGCGCGGCATCGGCAATCGCGCTGGCGCGCGAGGGCGCCAAGGTATTGTTGACCGATCTCGACGAAGCCGGCGGTGCCGCGGTCGTCGCCCGCATCGAGGCGGCGGGCAGTGCCGCCGCCTTCCGCCATCAGGACGTGACCGACGAGGCGGCCTGGCCCGAGATC
>JBAVTK010000642.1:0-7950 GCA_049696095.1 Aliidongia sp.
TTTCCAACTTCATTGGGTGTAGTGGCGGACCGGCGGACGCAATTCGCAGCCTACCTCCACTTGTTAGTTGGAGTTATTCTAAAAATTACGTTGTAGATTTCCACACGGCGGGACTAGAATTGCAGCCAGCAGGAGAAGTTGGGATAATAAAAGGCAATTTTTGAAATAAATTTGTCCGTTTTTGCGGGAATTTAGATAAGATGCGTGATTATTAGAAGCGTGTTGGTTGGCGTCGGGAGCTTCACCTTATCTCGTAGAACGCAATGGTCCTAGTCTCTAGGGAAATAGGTAAATGAAAATGATTTTATCTGGGATCGGAGGTTGTCTTGCGCCGGAAATAGAGACGAATGCCGATATTTCGGCGGCTCTCGATGCGCGGCCGGAATGGATCGAGCGAATGACCGGCATCACCGAGCGACGTAAAGTCAGCGAAGGGCTTTCCACGCGGGATCTCGCCATCCGTGCCGGGGCGCGGGCACTCGTCTCGGCGGGAAATCCGGATGTTGATGCGGTCATCGTCGCCACCTGCTCGCCGGACCGAATCACGCCGGCTGTCGCACCCGAAGTGGCGCAGAAGCTCGGGGTCGGCCAGGTGGCCGCCTTTGACATCAACTCCGGCTGTAGCGGCTTTATCTATGGCCTGGCCACGGCGGCCGGATTTATCTCCGCGGGCATCGCCCGCACGGTGCTGTTGATCGGGGCCGAGGCCTATTCGGTAATGATCAATCCCGTGGACCGCACGACGCGGCCGATTTTTGGCGACGGGGCCGGGGCGGTGGTGCTGCGGGCCGGTGAGGATGACGAAGACGGCACGTTCGGCCCGATCCATCTCGGTAGCGATGGCGAGCTTTGTGATCTGCTCTCGGTCGCGGCCGGCGGCTCGCGTTACCGGTCGCGTAACCGGCAGGGCGGCAATGAGACCGCGCACGAGGATTGGTACCTGAAGATGGACGGCCGCGCAGTTTACGGCCAAGCTGTGGCACGCATGGCGGAATCAGCACGGCAGGTGATGGCGCAGGCCAATTGGAGCCATGACGATCTCGATTGGTTCGTCGCCCACCAGGCAAATGCCCGCATCCTGCGCACCGTCGGTTTCGAGCTGGGCCTGACCGACGAAAAGGTTGCCGTCAATATCGGCCGGATCGGCAACACACTGACGGCCTCAATCCCGCTGCTGCTGCTTGACCTTGCCAATAGCGGCCGGCTTGAAGCGAACAACCGCGTGCTGCTCGGTGCCTTCGGCGCCGGTCTGGCCTGGGGCGCCACGGTATTGAAATGGCCGAATGTGGCTGTGAGCGATGTGGAGTGGCTGGCGAACTGAACATTTGGACGGGACGATTTTTTGAGAACCAGAACTTTCAACGAGGAGCAGTGTCATGGAGTTAAGCATCGAGACTTTATCCGGCTTGCTTGCGAAGCGCTTCAAGATCGATCCGGCCAAGGTGAAGCCTGAATCCACCCTTGAAGAACTTGGTTTTGATTCATTATCAAGTGTTGATCTGATTTTACTACTCGAAAAGCAAGTCAATCTGTACATGAGTGACGAAGAAAGTACAGCAATTTCGACGATTGCCGATATTCTGGACTATGCTTCGGCCAAAGAGCTGGTACAATGACGGCATTCGCCGCCGCGATCACTGGTATTGGCCTGGTCACGCCGGCCGGCATCGGCGTGATGAGCAATTGGAACAACATTCTCGCCGCCGATCCGGCGGCGAGAATGGATTCCGCGCTCGGTGGCCTGCCGGTCGAGATTTCCTGCCGTGTGCCGGACTTTCAATTTACCGAGGACGATGTGGCGCATCCCTGGCAATGGGATCGCTTTGCGCAATTCGCGCAATTCGCGCTGGTTGCGGTGCGCGAGGCGCTGCGCGACGCCGACCTTGAGCCGAAGCAGTGGGACGACGAAAGCCGTGTCGCGGTGATTATCGGCTCCGGTGCCGGCGGCACGGCCACGATGGAAGAGCAGCATGCTCAGTTCCTGGCCGAAGGTCCCGACGGCGTTTCCGCGCTCACACTGCCGATGGGGCTGATCAATATGGCGGCCGGTCAGGTCGCGATTGCCATCGGCGCGCGGGGCCCGTGTCATGCGCCGGTTTCGGCCTGCGCATCGGGCGCTTCGGCGATCGCCATCGGTAAGGATCTGCTGCGCAACGACGCGGCCGATATCGTCATCGTGGGCGGCACGGAAGCGCCGATCACGCGGTTTTATGTGTCAGCCTTTGCCCGCATGCGTGCCTTGTCGCGCCGCCCGGAGGCGCGCGTCGCCTCGCGCCCGTTCGATGCGACGCGCGACGGTTTCGTGATCGGCGAAGGGGCCGGGATTTTTGTGATGGAGACCGAGGTGCATGCCAAGCGGCGCGGCGCGCGGATCCGGGCGCGATTGCTCGGTTGTGGCGCCTCGGCCGATGCGAACCATGTGACCTCGCCGCATCCCAAGGGTCTGGGCGCGCGCTATGCGATGCTTGCGGCGTTGCGCGACGCCGGTCTTGCGCCCGACGCTGTCGGCTATGTCAACGCGCATGGCACCTCGACGCCGGGCAATGATGTGGTGGAATGCGGTGCGATCGATGGGGTGTTCGGCTCCCGCATCGCGGTGAGTTCGACCAAGGGCGTCACCGGCCATCTGCTGGGCGCGGCCGGTGCCGTCGAAGCGGCCTATACCGCGCTGGCGTTGGAGCATGGCGCGCTGCCGGCGACCGCCAATCTGACGACGCCCGACCCGAAGATCGCGGTCGACCTGATCTATGGCGCTGCCCGTCAGTCCGATATTCGGGTCGGAATCTCGAATTCATTCGGATTCGGTGGTCAGAACGTCTCGCTCATTATTGGGGCATAGTTAAACCTAAGATCACCACAAAAATCAGAGAAGATTAAATGCTACCAAAAGATGAGCTGATCGAGATCGTTTTCGATGGTAACTTCGAAGTGGTGCATAGAGATTTTCGCGACACTCTTTTTGACAAGATTTTTGATCCCCATTCGGAGCTGACTCTCCATCAGGCTGGCCGTGTCTCTTACGATCGCTGCCGTTTTATTCACGCCCGGATCGATAAACCGCTCGATCTCCTGGCCAATCCGCAGAAGCTGTTTGCGCTCGCCGAATGGCCGTGTCTGGTCGATGTCGCGTGCTTCTCGCTGCTGATGGTGCATTGCAATCTCACTCTCGGCACGCTCTACGATCATGGTGCCGACCGCAAGGATATCGCCCCCTATATTGACGATCTGAACACGCTGCGGGCATTCGGTCCCTATATGGCGACGGAACTGGGCTACGGCAACAATGTCGCAGCACTGCGGACCGAAGCAATCTATGACCATGCCGCGCGCGAGTTCGTCCTCAACACGCCTGATATTCATGCGCAAAAATATATGTCCTACAGCGGCTTCAAGGATATTCCGAAGATCGCGGTCGTGTTGGCGCGCCTCAAGGTCGAGGGCAAGGATTGCGGCGTCTTTCCGTTCATCATCCGTCTATCGACCGAAAACGGCCTGTCCGACAATATTCGCTCCAGCCATTGCCCGGAAAAGCCGGTTCAGGGCCTCGATAACGGGTTGACCTGGTTCGATCATGCGCGCATTCCGGCGACGAACATCCTGCTCGGTAGCATGGCCGAAATCAATGAGAACGGCGCGTTCAAGCCGAAGATCGGCAATGCCCGTGCCCGGTTCCTCCAAGCGATGTCGCGGATCGTGCCGGGCCGGCTCTGTGTCGCCAGTTCGGCGGTCGGCATGGCGCGCGCGAGCGTCTATATCGCGTTGCGCTACGCCCAGAACCGTTTGACCAACGGCCCCGGCGCCGACGGCGTGCCGGTGATCGACTATCGCAGCCACCAGCTCGCCACCTTCACCGCGCTGGCCAAGGCTTATGCGATGACTCTGCTGGTCAACGCCACGAAGCGCGACTATGTCGCTCAGATTAAAAATCCATCGCAAGAAATTCTGACCTTGGTCAATATCGTCAAGCCGGTCTCGACCTGGGAGATGGAAGAGGTGGCGCGTGTGTGCCGCGAACGTTGCGGTGCGCAGGGCATCTTCAACATAAACCGGATCTCCGATTACATTCTGCTGCTACAGGGGCTGATTACCGCCGAGGGCGACAATCAGGTACTTTTGGCGACCGTCGCCGCGCAGATGCTCGCCCGGCCGTGGAGCGGCGAGGTGCCGCAAGTGCTGTCGATCAATCAGCGAAACGCGGTCGATCCGGCCTGGATGATCGAATTGCTGCATTATCGCGAGTACCAGCTGCGCGAAACGGCAAAGGAAACCAAGGCCCGGACGGAGGAAAGCGAAGGCTATTTCGGCGCACTCAACAACACCGTCAATGCCGGCATCGAAATGGCACGCCTGCACGGCGTTCGTCACGCCTTGCAGCACCTGTATGCGGCTGCGCGCACGTCCGAGAACATTGATGTCGCTTCGGCCCTGTCGATGCTCTGCTCGCTCTATGCCATCAGCGAATTGCGGCGCGAGGCCGGCTGGTTTGCGGCGCTGGGCATGCTTTCAGCCCAGGAAGTGCTGACGCTGCCGCAGCAGGCGGATCGTCTGTGCGCGGAACTCAAGCCGCATATCCCGATGCTGCTGGAAGGCTTTGCGCTCTCACCCGAGTTGCTGCGCGCGCCGATCGCTTTCGACGATTATGCCACCGAATTTACCCGCGGTGCCTATGCCGGCGCGTGAGCTTTCCTTCAGACATGGGGCAGTGACAAATGGCCGTGCATGTTTACAAATGTCCCGTTCGCTGGTCGGATCTCGATGTCTATGGCGTGGTCAACAACGTCTCATTTCTGCGGTTGCTTGAAGAGGCGAGAGTTGACCTGATCTGGCGGCTCGGATCGGCGGACGGGGATGCTTTTTTCGACGGGGGATCGGTCGTCGTTCGACACGAGATCGAATATAAGCGCCCGCTAAAGCATCAGGCGTCGGTCGATATCCATGTGTGGGTGTCGAATTTGCAGGCGGCGGCCGTCACCCTCGAATGCGAGGTGCGCGACGGTGAGGTGATCTACGCCTACGCGTCCTCGATGATGGCGGCATATTCCTACAAGGAAGGCCGTCCGCGTCGGCTCACCGCCAAAGAACAGGCGTTCTTGGAGCAGTTTTACGAGGATCGTAAAGCTATCCCGGCCGTGCGGCATCTCTGAGGCAGCGAGGGTTCCACCATGCGCCTGCTCCGAGTGGGACCGCCGGATCGAGAACGGCCTTGCGCCGTCGCGCCCGATGGCACCGTCCGCGATGTCTCCGACTGGTTTGACGATTGGGCCGGTCCGGCGCTCGACCCATCCTTTCTGCGGGCGCAGGCTGTCCGGGTGGCGGATGAGTTCGGCCGCCTGCCACAGGTCGATATCGGCCGCGAACGGATCGGCCCGGTCGTCCAACCGCGGCAGATCATCTCGATGGGGTTGAATTACTTGCGGCATGCCAAAGCGGTCGGCATGGTGGTCCCCAACGAGCCGATTGTGTCGAGCAAATCGATCCACGCACTGGCCGGGCCGGCTGACGACATTCTGATCCCGCCCGGTGCGCGGAAAACCGACTGGGAAGTGGAAATCGCCGTGATCATCGGCCGTCGCGCACAATATCTGCCATCGATCGCCGCCGCCGAAAGCTGCATTGCCGGTTATTGCACGGCCAACGACATTTCCGAGCGCAGCTGGTTGCTGGAACGCGGCGGCGAATGGATCAAGGGCAAGTCGTTCGAGAGCTTCGCGCCGCTCGGCCCCTATCTGGTCACGCCGGATGAGGTCGGTGACCCGCGGGGTTTACGCCTGACCTGCCATGTCAACGGTGTGCTGATGCAGGATGACACCAGCCGGGACATGATCTTCGGCTTCGGTGAGATCGTACATTATCTGAGCCAATGCATGGTGCTTCGGCCCGGTGATGCGATCCTGACCGGCAGCCCGGCCGGCATGGCACTCGGTCGCCCCGATCAGCCATTTTTGCGGCCCGGCGATGTGGTTGAAACGGAAATCCATGGGCTTGGCCGACAAAGGCAGCTTTGCCGGCAAGTGTGAACAACGGCAATTTTGCCGACCGCGGCCGGAACGAAGGAAGTGCGCCATGAATGCCAGCAATCTGATCGACAGCGGACGGCAACTCGGGCCCGACATCATCGGTGCGTTGAAGGACCGGTTTGCCGACCGGTTTTCGGCGGCCCCGGCAGTGCGCGAGCAGCATGGCCGCGACGAGTCCGCTTACATTACCGTGCCGCCACCCGAAGCGGTCATCTTCGCCGAATGCACTGCGGACGTGGCCGATGCGGTGAGGGTCGCGGCGCTTTATGAGGTTCCGGTCATCCCCTATGGCGTCGGCTCGTCGTTGGAAGGGCACCTGCTCGCGGTCAAGGGTGGCTTCAGCCTCGATGTCAGCCGGATGAACCGTGTGCTGGCGATCAACGCCGATGACATGACGGTAACGGTGCAACCCGGCGTCACGCGCAAGCAGCTTAATCAGGAACTGCGCGGCACCGGCCTGTTCTTTCCGGTCGATCCCGGTGCCGATGCCTCGATCGGCGGCATGTGCGCCACCCGGGCCAGTGGGACCAATGCGGTGCGATACGGCACGATGCGCGAAAACGTGCTGGCGCTACAGGTGGTGACGGCTTCCGGTGAGGTGATCCACACCGGGACCCGTGCTAAAAAAAGCAGTGCGGGCTATGATCTCACGCGCCTGATGGTCGGCAGCGAGGGAACGCTCGGCATTTTCACCGAGATTGTGTTGCGCCTGCATCCGCTGCCCGAGGCGGAGACGGCCGCGGTGTGCTCGTTCCCGTCAATCGGCGATGCCGTGCAGACGGCGACCCAGATCATTCAAGCCGGCGTGCCGATCGCCCGGATCGAACTGATCGACGCCAACAGCGTCCGCATGGTCAATGTCTACAGCAAGCTCACGCTCCGCGAGCAGCCGATGTTGCTGATGGAGTTTCACGGTAGCCCGGCCGGGGTGCGCGAGCAGGTCGAAATCGTGCGCGCGATCGCCGATGCCTTTGGCGGGGCGTCGTTCGAATGGGCCGAAACGCCGGAGGAGCGCACGCGTTTGTGGACCGCGCGTCACCACGCCTATTTTGCCGCGATCCAGTCGCGGCCGGGCTCGCGCTCAATCAGCACCGATACCTGCGTGCCGATCAGTCGCCTTGCCGAGGTGCTGCTCGACTCGGTGGCGGACGCCGATGCGGTCGGCTTGCCCTATTTTCTGGTCGGCCATGTCGGCGACGGCAATTTCCATTTCGGCTATCTGATCGATCCCGAGTCTGAGACCGAGCGCGCGCAGGCCGAGGCGCTCAACAGCCGTCTGGTCGCACGCGCCATTGCGGCCGACGGCACCTGCACCGGCGAGCACGGCATCGGCATCCACAAGATGGACTTCCTTGTCCAGGAAACCGGTCCGGGCGCGGTCGGCATGATGCGCGCGATCAAGGCGGCCCTCGATCCGAGGAATATCCTGAACCCCGGCAAGATCATCGAGGGCAGACTGGCCGGCGGGAAAAACGCGGGGCGGGAATCATGGGCATGAGGGTGAACCCTTCGGCCCCGATATTTGTTTGAGCTATCGCAGTAATGACGATGCGGCGATCGCTCCAGACGCCAAGCGTGGCGGCTGCCACGGCCCTGATACGACACTGTCCGTTCGATGCGGCGTATAGCAAATATAAATTTTAGTTTATAGTCTGTAGATTTCTTTATATTTGAAATAGTGGATTTATTGTGTTGTCGAAACCTTTCTAGGTATAATAACTTCGTGTCTATTGCAGTCACGTTAGGTTGTCTGAATCCCCAATTCCGAACCGGTGCGACAATCGGGATGGCTGGACGAAGGATGCTCCATGAATCCGGTCGGCTTTGTTCTCAAACGTCCTTACACCGTGGTCGCGGTGCTGATTTTGGTGTGCATTTTGGGGATCGGGGCGGCGTGGCGCATGCCGATCGATATTTTCCCCGAGATCGACAT
>JBAVTK010000643.1:0-5319 GCA_049696095.1 Aliidongia sp.
GCGCCAGCGCGTCGGCATCGCGCGCGCCCTGGCGGTCGAGCCGCGCCTCATCAGTTGCGACGAGCCGGTTTCGGCACTCGATGTCTCGATCCAGGCGCAGATCGGCAATCTGCTTCCGGCATTACAGCAGCAGCGCGGCCTGGCATATCTCTTCATCGCCCATGATCTGGCGGTGGTGCGGCACATCGCCGATCGCGTCGCCGTGATGTATCTGGGCCGCATCGTCGAGACCGCACCGGTCGCCCAGATCTTCGCGGCACCGCGCCATCCCTATACAAGAGCGCTGCTCTCTGCCGTGCCGGTGCCCGACCCGGCGGCCCGGCCGATCCGCACCAACCTCGCAGGCGAACCGCCGAGCCCGATCGACATCCCAACCGGCTGCCGCTTCCACCCGCGCTGCACCCATGCGGTCGATCGCTGCCGGATCGAGGATCCGGCGCTGACCGAGGATGCCGGCCATGCCACGGCGTGCCATCTATGGCGCGACCTGCCGCCGCTCGCGGCAGCGGAACCGGCGGGCGATACGCCGGAGATGCAGCGGGTGAAGCGACTCCAGGCGCGGTTCCGCACCCCCCCAAATCACCTTGGCTCGGCTCAAACGTTGGGGTAGAATGGTAGAAGAAATGAATTTGTTATAGAACGTTGGCGCCCATGAGCCTCAATATCAAGGATCCCGAAGCGCACCGGCTGGCCCAGGCCATCGCGCGCGCCACAGGCGAGAGCATGACCCGTGTGGTTACGGAAGCCCTCCGCGAACGCCTTGCCAAGATCAAGCAGCGCAAGGGCCGGGCGAGCGTGGACGAGTTGCTGGCGATCGCCGATCGGGCGGCGGTCCATCTGCGGCGCCCCTACGCCGATCATGCCGAGCTGCTTTACGATGAAAACGGCCTGCCGAAATGATCCTCGACACATCGGCCATGGTCGCGATCCTTTACCGGGAGCCAGAAGCGGCCGCCTTCGCGCAACGCATTCATGATGCCGATATCTGCCGCGTCAGCGTGGCAAGCTATGTCGAGCTGTCCATGGTCATTGAAAAGCAACTCGGCCTCGAAGGAATGCGCCAGGCCGAGGCTTTTTTGCGGCGCGCCGGGATCACCATCGAGCCCGTGACGGTCGAGCAGGGCGAACTGGCGCGCCAGGCTTTTCTCGATTTCGGGAAGGGCCGTCACAAGGCGGGACTCAACTTTGGCGATTGCTTCTCTTACGCCCTGGCGAAGGCCATGGGCGAACCGCTGTTGTTCAAAGGCGATGATTTCGTGGAAACCGATATCGCAGCGGCGGCGTGATTTATATCCAGACCTGACAGCAAAGCTCGCCCGCCCTACCTGCCATGGTCACGACTGACGGCAATCACGCCGATTTGAAGCCTACATTCGAGCGCTTGGCGTTTGTGCAAGCCGCGCTGGCCGTACGAGAAATAGGTCACATAATTATATCTGACAACGCCCTTTATTAGTCGTATAAACTTACCTTCCACGCCATCCGTGGTGCGCTGCCTGCATAGAAATCATGCTTCACGCCCCCGACAAACTGACCGATCCGATTTTGAAACGCTTCCGCGCCGCGCTTGTTGAGGTCTATGGCGACCGGATCGAACGCGTGGTACTGTTCGGCTCGCGTGCACGGGGTGATGCGCAAGCGGATTCGGATTACGACATCGCCCTGTTTCTTCGCGACCCCGGCAGTTTCTGGCATGAGTCCGGCCCGCTCGCCGACATCGAGACGGATATCTTTTACGCCACGGGCGCGGTCGTCAATGCCCTGCCTTTCGCGGCCGGGACTTACCGCGAACGCACCGGATTCATGCAGGAACTGCGGCGCGACGGCGTCGATCTGTGAAGCCGGAGTCGGCCGACTATCTGCGCAAGGCGCAGGTCGATCTCGACGAAGCCGATAAAATCGCGGCGAACGTCGCCGGTCGCTCGGCCTATTACGCCGCATTTCATACCGCCGAAGCCTTGATTATGGAGCGCACCGGCAAAGTCGCGGCCAGCCACAAAGGCGTCCGCGTCGAATTTGCTCGGCTCACCAAGGATGAGCCGGCGTTGCGGGAATTTACCGCCTTTCTGGCGCGCGCCTATGATTTGAAGGCGCCCGCCGATTACAGCGTCAGCCCGCAGGTGCAAATTTCGACGGCGGATGCGCAAGAAGCCATCGCGACGGCGGCGCGGTTTCTCGCCTGCATGACCGATCTGCTGGCGGTAATCTGAAGCGCCACGACGGGCTTAAAGGAATTGTGCCGTGAACCCGCTCGCGCGCCATGACATGATCTTCCCACAATTAGCCAGCAAGAACTGACCTAATTAACGCCGCTTCAGCTTGGATCGACTTTACAATTAGCCGATAGCGATGGTTGGGCATGGACGGATGAACGATGGGGACGACATTGAAATCCCGGCACGGCCAAACTGGCGTTGGATCGATTTCCCGCCAATAGCGTGCTTTCCCCCAAGGCGAAGGCTCGGCCGCTGTGAGCGACGCGATGAATGAAGTTGGCTTCGTCCCGAGGGGCACCACCAGTTTCGGGCGCAGCAATTCGAGTGTACGAAGAAAGAACGCCTTGCACCGACTGGTAAATTCCGGATCTTTGTATCCCGGAACGACGCCGCCGACGGCGCGCCGACCGGCACGGAGACACGGCCAGGCGTTGGTACAAAAAATCTCGTTCCGTGGGATTTCGGCTAGGTCCAACAGTTTGAGGAGCCCCTGCCAGGTCTTGCCGTTTGCTTCGCCCTCTCCACACCCATCGTAGGAGTCGTTGTCGCCCCAATCCGAACCCAAAAAGAGAACGCCGCCGACCGGTAAAGACGGATCGATGTTGCCGTTGCCTTTCCATAGACCATCACCAGCCGGAAAAAAGGCGGTGCCGCTCATTAATCTGCGCCCGTCAAAGCCAATGCAATCTTTTGGGTAAGGCGCTATCGCGTCAAACATATTTTGGCGTAATTTCGCAATGTCAGCATTCATTTTCCAGCTCCGATCCGATGACCGTCAAATTGCCCCCCGGCAGCCTGACGGACTCGGCGAGAAGTTGTATTGTGGGTGCGATGCGTGGCTTCATGGAGCGTGCCCCCGCTTCCGGTGCTCTTCCAGCAAAGCATCGAGCATTTCTGGACGGTAGCGGAAACTGGTCGCTTTGAGGCGATCGAACGCGGCGGCCAGATCGATCAGGCGATCCCGCGCGGCGCGATCGAGTACGCCGAGCGTACCGGTCACCGCGAAACCTTGCTGCCGCGCAATTGCGACGCCCGCGCGATCATCCATCAAAATGACATCGGCCCTCACGTGATGCGCAAGCGCTGTGGCCGCCGCTTCGCCGTCGTCGAGCGCGCGTAGCATCGGATCGGTCGTCGCCACGGCCGGCGCCCCCTGCACTTGCATCCAAAGCCGGCGGTTGAGCAGCCCAGTTGCGGACGAGCGGAGATGCGCCGGGATGACGCAATTCGGTGCGAACCGTTTCCGGCATCAGCACGGCCTCAAAGAGCTTCGGAAGGAGTTCGATCGCACCGATGAGTATCAGGTAATTGAGAGGCCCGGTGTCGGCGACGACGATCCAAATACGGCCTCAGCCGAGTCGATCGAGGGCTTGCCGCTCACGCTCAAAATCTGCGAGGCCATAGGTCTCGAAGACCTGATGCGCCTTCAGGAACCCATCAAACTCTATGCGACCCAAACCGAGCAGCAGACGTAGCTCGGGCTGCGTCAGATGGCCCAACTTGAACTCTTCAAGTGCCAGGGTTTCCAGCACGCGCCGCTCAAGCTCACCGACCGTGCCAAGATGCGCGGCGAGGTCATCGGGGATATGAACCTTGATTTCCATGCGAAAATATATATTGCAGCGCGCGGAATATGTCCATATCCGGCCCGCCCATCAGACCGACGTCACCACTCAAAGAAACACCGGCTCCGCCGTCAGATGCCGCGCCGTGAAGCCATGGCGCTCGGCCAACAATTCGACGATGCGGGCGCGGTGGCAGGTGCGCCAATCGCCTTCGTAGCAGACGAGGCAGCTCGGCCGCTCCAGGGCCAGGCCCACAACCTCTTCGAGCGCCGCGCGGGCCTCGGGTTCGGCCAGCTTGGTTTCGACGATGCGCCAGAAGGTCGCGCGGTCGCCGCTGCGATGGGCCACGCGGCCCTCCTTGGGGGTGCCGAGCGGCTTCACATGGCGATAATCGATACCCGCCTCGGCCATCGAAGCGGCCAGTTGGCGCTTGGAAAAGCCGGCCCGGCGCGATTGCGGCAGGTCGCGCACATCGATCAGCCGGGTCACCCCAGCCGCCTGCAAGGCGCGCAGGAAGTCAGCGGCCGAAGCCTGTTCATAGCCGATGGTGCAGATTTCCGGCATGCCACCCTCCGAAGCCCTCGTTCATCTGAGCCAAAGCGACGGGCGTTGACAAGACCCCGGTAAACATGCGACCCAACCCCGGCCAATGAGCCTCGTGGGAGAGCCCGGTCGAATGGCCGGCACCGAAGGAGCAACCGCCCCGGAAACTCTCAGGTACCCAGGACCGCGGGGGGACGGCAACTCTGGAAAGCAGATCTGCGGGCATCGCGCCGCGCGGGTCTCACCGACGAGGTAAGCTGGTGCGCCGGCCAATCTTTCAGGTTCTCAGGACAGAGGGGGCATTTGTCGCCAAAGCGCGGCGGGTGCGGACCATTCTGACTTGCGAGACCCCCAAATGACCGTCGCTGAACCCTTGCTTCGTACACCCCTTCACGCGCTCCATGCCGAATTGGGCGCCAAGTTCGTGCCGTTCGCCGGCTATGAGATGCCGGTGCAATATCGTCTGGGGGTGCTGGGCGAACATCTGCATTGCCGGGCCCAAGCCGGCTTGTTCGATGTCTCGCATATGGGCCAATTGCGGCTCCATGGCACCGCCCCGGCGCAGGCGCTCGAAACGCTGGTGCCGGGCGAAATCCAGGCGCTGAAGCCCGGCCGCACGCGCTATACGCTCTTGACCAACGAGGCCGGCGGCATTCTCGATGATCTGATGGTGACCAATCTCGGCGATCATCTGTTTCTCGTGGTCAATGCCGGCACCAAGCAGGCCGATATCGCCCATTTGCGCGCCCATCTCGCCGGCCAGGCGACAATCGAGCCGCTGCCCTCACGCGCTCTGATGGCGCTTCAGGGGCCGGCGGCGGCCTCGGTAATGGTGCGGCTGGCGCCCGATCTCGTCGCCATGGGGTTCATGAGTGCGCGCGCCGCCATGATCGCCGGCCATGAGTGTTTCGTCACCCGCTCCGGCTATACCGGCGAGGATGGCTGGGAGATTTCCGTTGAGGGCGATGCGGCCGAAAGCCTGGCCCGGCGCCTCT
>JBAVTK010000644.1:0-6212 GCA_049696095.1 Aliidongia sp.
AAGCGGCCGTCGGTGACCAGCGCGCAGGCTTTGCCCAGCCCCTTGGATTTCAAATAGCTCGTCGGATAGAGCATCTCCTGCATGCCAGGGCCGCCCTTCGGCCCTTCATAGCGGATCAGCACAACGTCGCCCGGCCGGATACGGTCGCCCAGGATCGCCTCGACCGCGTCATCCTGGCTTTCGAAGATCCGCGCCGGGCCGGCAAAGACCAAAGCGGCCGGATCGACCCCGGCGGTCTTCACGATACAGCCGTCGAGCGCGATATTGCCATAGAGCACGGCGAGGCCGCCGTCACGGCTGAAGGCGTGGTCCGCAGCGCGGATCACGCCCTGGGCACGGTCGAGATCAAGGGTGTCATAGCGCCGATCCTGGCTGAACGCCTCGGTCGTGCGCACGCCGCCGGGTGCCGCGCGGAAGAAATGTGCGACCTTGGTGTCCTCGCAGCGGGTCACGTCCCACCGGGCCAGCGCCTGATCGAGCGAGGCGGCATGGACCATCGCCACCTCGTGATTGAGCAGGCCGGCCCGGTCGAGTTCGCCCAGAATGGCGAAGATCCCGCCGGCGCGATGGACATCCTCGACATGGACATTCTCGACCGAGGGCGAGACCTTGCACAGCACCGGCACGCGGCGCGACAGGCGGTCGATATCGGCCAGCGTGAAATCGACCTCGCCCTCATGCGCCGCCGCCAGCAGATGCAACACGGTGTTAGTTGAGCCGCCCATGGCGATATCGAGCGTCATGGCATTCTCGAAGGCGGCGCGGCTGGCGATGCTGCGCGGCAGCGCCGTGGCATCGTCCCGCTCGTACCAGCGCCGGGCCAGATCGACGATCGTCCGGCCGGCCTCCAGGAACAGACGCTTGCGGTCGGCATGAGTCGCGACCACCGTGCCGTTGCCGGGCAGCGCCAGCCCGAGCGCCTCGGCCAGGCAATTCATTGAATTGGCCGTGAACATGCCGGAGCACGATCCGCAGGTCGGGCAGGAGGCGCGCTCCATGGCCAGCGCGTCTTCGTCGCTGACATTGGGGTCGGCCGCGGCGACCATGGCATTGATCAGATCGACCGCGCGGCTCTTGCCGCCTTCCATGATCTTGCCGGCCTCCATCGGCCCACCGGAGACGAAGATCGCCGGGATATTGAGCCTGAGCGCCGCCATCAGCATGCCGGGCGTGATCTTGTCGCAATTGGAGATGCAGACCAGCGCATCGGCGCAATGGCCATTGACCATATATTCGACCGAATCGGCGATCAATTCGCGCGACGGCAAGCTGTAGAGCATGCCGCCATGGCCCATCGCGATGCCGTCATCGATCGCGATCGTGTTGAATTCCTTGGCGACTCCGCCCGCCGCCTCGATCTCGCGCGCGACCAGTTGGCCCAGATCCTTCAGATGGACATGGCCCGGCACGAATTGCGTGAAGGAATTGGCGATGGCGATGATCGGCTTGCCGAAATCGCCATCCGTCATGCCCGTCGCGCGCCACAGGCCGCGGGCGCCGGCCATATTGCGGCCATGGGTGCTGGTCCGGGAGCGATAGGCGGGCATGATGCGGCTTCCGATCTGGTGGGGCGGACGAATGTTCGCGCTCATTTCGGGATCTTGACACTATCATGCCAGGAATGCATCTCATCGCGCACATTGCCGACTCTGGGCGTTGGTCAGGGGTGTGATCATAACCGGGTCGGATATCGGGGATTTTTATGGCCGAAGTGCGAACTCTGTGCGTCTATTGCGGCTCGTCCAATTTGGTCGCTCCTAAATTTTTCGAGGCAGCCTTCGCGCTCGGCCGCCTGATCGGCCGGGCCGGGCTCGGTTTGGTCTATGGCGGCGGCCAGATCGGTTTGATGGGCCGGGTGGCCGATGGCGCGCTGGCCGAGGGTGGCCAAGTGACGGGCATCATTCCGCGCCATCTGTCGCATCACGAAGTGGGCCATAGCGGGCTGACCGAGCTGCTGGTCGTCGACAGCATGCATGAGCGCAAGCAGCGCATGGTGGAGCGCGCCGATGCGTTTGTCGTGCTGCCGGGCGGCTTCGGCACGCTCGACGAGATGTTCGAGATCATCACCTGGCGCCAACTCGGCCTGCATGACAAGCCGATCGTGCTGGTCGATCTCGACGGCTATTGGCAATTGCTGGAACGGCTGCTCGACCATATGACCGAGGCGGGCTTCAACAGCCCCGCCAGCCGGGCGCTCTATCAGCGGGTCGAGGGGATCGACGCGGTGCTGCCGGCGCTCGCCATCGCCCGGCCGCCCGAACGCGCATTGGCGAGCGAGCGGCTATAAGGGCGGCTGAACGCGCCCTCGCGCGCGGCATGCCAGCTAGGCCGGCGGCGGGCGGGTCGGGTGTATCTGGCCCGCGGGTGGCATGATATGGTCCGGCGCTTTTTTTCGCGGCGCCGAGTGCGCGACCAACCCCACGCGCGCCGTCGCACCGCCAGGAGACCCCGAGCATGACCAAGATCAAGGTGGCGACGCCGGTCGTCGAACTCGACGGCGACGAGATGACCCGCATCATCTGGCAGTTCATCAAGGACAAGCTGATTCTGCCCTATCTCGATATCGATCTGAAATATTACGATCTGGGCATCGAATATCGCGACCAAACCGACGATCGCGTGACGATCGAGGCGGCCAATGCGATCAAGCAATATGGCGTCGGCGTCAAATGCGCGACGATCACGCCAGACGAGGCGCGCGTCGAGGAATTCAAGCTCAAGAAGATGTGGAAATCGCCGAACGGCACGATCCGCAATATTCTGGGCGGCACCGTGTTCCGCGAGCCGATCATCTGCCAGAACGTGCCGCGGCTGGTGCCGAACTGGACCGCGCCGATCGTCATCGGCCGCCATGCCTTCGGCGACCAATATCGCGCGACCGATTTCCGCGTGCCCGGCGCCGGCAAGCTGACCATGACCTTCACGCCGGAAGATGGCGGGGCACCGCTGCATTTCGACGTCTTCGATTTCCCGAGTTCGGGCATCGCCATGGGCATGTATAATCTCGATGAATCGATCCGCGGCTTTGCCGCCGCCTGCTTCAATTACGGGCTGCTGCGCAATTGGCCGGTCTATCTTTCGACCAAGAACACCATCCTCAAGGCCTATGACGGCCGCTTCAAGGATCTGTTCCAGGAAGTGTTCGACCAGCAATTCAAGGCCGAATTCGACCGGCGCGGCCTGAGCTATGAGCACCGGCTGATCGACGACATGGTCGCCTCGGCGCTGAAATGGCACGGCAATTTCGTTTGGGCCTGCAAGAATTACGATGGCGACGTTCAGTCCGACACGGTGGCGCAGGGCTTCGGCTCGCTGGGATTGATGACCTCGGTGCTGCTGACCCCCGACGGTCACACGGTCGAGGCCGAGGCCGCCCACGGCACGGTCACTCGCCATTTCCGCCAGCACCAGCAGGGCAAACAGACCTCGACCAACCCGATCGCCTCGATCTTCGCCTGGACGCGCGGGCTTTATTACCGCGGCAAATTCGACAACACGCCGGACGTTCAGCATTTCGCCGAGACGCTGGAAAAGGTGTGCGTCGATACGGTTGAGGCCGGTTTCATGACCAAGGATCTGTCGCTGCTGATCGGGCCGAACGAACCGTGGCTCAGCACGACGGCGTTCCTTGATAAGCTCGATCAGGGTTTGCAGAAGGCGATGGCCTGACGCGAAAGGGGAAGGGCCGGCGGGAGAGCCGCCGGCCCGGTTTCGGTTGCGATGCCGGTGGTTTCGGGTAGCGCCCTTGCTCGGAGGCTTTGACGGGTTGGAGGATGGGCCGCATTGGACCCATAGAAGCCGGTCATTCCATACGTTGACACCGCAGCGGCTCGGCGCCTGATGGCACTACTCCAAAGCAGTCATCGATCAGATTGGATTGCGCGGTCGCTAGCCAAACGGACGAGAGACGTGACCAAAGGCGAAGTTGGGATGTAGCCTTTCCGCGCAGGCTATGCTATTGAGAGTCCGTAATTTATTAGGCTTAGAAGGGTTATGCTCAAAAAAGTTAAGATCGAACGATTCAAGTCGGTGCATGATACCGAGCTTGAGTTCGGGCGGGTCAATCTTCTAATCGGCGGGAATGGGTCCGGAAAATCCAATGTTCTCGAAGCCATTGGGGTATTGGCCGCCGCCCTAAGCAGGGGGGTGTCCGATGTCGAGCTTTCGCGCAAGGGTGTCCGTCTGACGCCTCCAGCCCTTATGAAGTCTGCATTCAAGGGGGTGCTTCCGAGAACACTTCGACTTGCAGCCGATTTTGAGAATAATATTTCGTACGCTCTTGAGCTAACTGCTAGTGACGTAAGTACAAATTTATCATTTTTTTCAGAAAGCGCTCAAATGAATGGGCGTAGATTCTTTGGTAGAGGTAAGAATGGAAGCACCGTGTTTGGAAGTCGCCTCAAGAGAGAACCGGAACGTGGACGGGGACTTTGGGATCAAATACGAATTTCGTATGACTTTGACGAAATGGTTGTTCGGGAATTCGACAAGTTGAACCGTTTCGCAATCTATGCACCGCAAACCGAATTTCTACGTGAGATCAAGTCTGGCTCAGTGAGTGATCCCCCGATAGGTCTCCATGGTGAGGGTTTGGCACAAGCGGTGTCGGGGTTAATTGCTCAGGGGAGCCGGGCTGCCGCCCACAGCCGACAGTCTAAAAGCGCCATAGACATCGCTGCATATGAACAGTTGCGTGACGCACTTTTACTGGCCGCGTTGCCTGGTTGGACCAGTATAGTTAAGGTCGGGTTGGTCGATCCTCTATTGCGCTCTCGTGATGTTTCCTCCGCAGAAGGAAACATTGTGTACTTCATCGACAAATACATGCACAAGAAGAGGCAGACTCTTTCCGCGTACGACAGCAGCGAAGGAACCTTGTTCCTGCTGTTTGTCGGGGTCTTGCTGGGACACAGCCAAGCGCCTAAAATCTTTGCCTTAGATAATGTGGACAGTGCTCTCAATCCGAGTCTGACGCGCAAGCTCATTGAGCGGATCGTCGCAATGGTAAAGCGTAGGATTGAATACGGGATCGATGAAGGACCGGATCAGGTCTTCATGACCAGCCACAACCCAACTGCGCTCGATGCATTTGACCTGACCGATCCCGATCAGGCTGTCTTCATCGTTTCGCGAGATCTCAAGGGACACACGATGGTCGAGAGGCTCAAACTTCGTGACGGGATATCCAAGGAGGACTGGCTACAACACACCAAGGGACGAAAACTCTCCCAGATGTGGATCGATGGTGATATTGTCGGCGCTTTAGGGCAATCTGGTAACGCAATATGACCCAGCTGCGTATCGGTGTGATCTGCGAGGGTCCCACTGATTTTCACGCCATCCGTCATTTTATGGCGCCTGCGCTCGACCAACACGGGGTCAAGGCATCCTTTATTGATATACAGCCCGACATGGGTCGCACTCTACCTGAAGGCGGTTGGGGTAATGTCGAACTTTGGCTGAAAAATAATCCGCCAAAACTTCGAATACAGTCATATTTCGATGGAGGTCTATTTCAAAGAAACCTATCTTCAAAAGCATGTGATCTTTTTTTACTTCAGATGGATAGCGACATTCTCGATGATGAGAGTTTCATAAGCCATATGCGCAATGATTACGGCATCGAAATAGCAAAGATTTTAGACCATGTTGAACGAGGACGGAGAATCAGCGACGTTCTTAAACTATGGAGCAATGTGAAAGCGTTGACCCAGGTAGATTCGCGGCGACACGTATTCGTCCCGGCCGTTGAATCGACCGAAACATGGTGTGTCGCCGCGTTTGACAACAAACATCAGGAGCCTGAAAACTTGCGGGGCGCGGATCTTGCTCAAGCCTTCATGGAAGCTCTTGAACAGTCAGAGAGCCGACCCATCCAAGTTTATACTACGGTTAGCAAGGATGTGGAACGACGGGCACGATTCTGCGAAACGCACGCTGCCGGTCATTCACGGATAGTGGAAAGATGCCCTCATTTCAATAGCGCTGTGACAGCAATTCTAAAGATTACGAGACCGGAAGGTAAGGCGACATAGTGCGCGATTTCCGGTGCCCCAGCGAGCAAGCTAGGGGTTCGGTAGTATGAACCCTCACCAATCCCCTCATATTATACAACTGAAAACAGCCCACTGAATGCATGACACTCGGAAATTGTGTCGGCGAAGCGCGCCATGAGCGGCGCTAGCCTGATTTCCGGCATTGTCGGGATGAGT
>JBAVTK010000645.1:0-14183 GCA_049696095.1 Aliidongia sp.
ACCAGCGGATCGACCGCAAGGCCCGGCACGCCCGCCTCGACCGCCAGCACGCGATCGAGCGGCAGCGGCGGATCGAGCGTGACGCTGCCGACCAGCGGATAGGCGTCATCGACCGATTTCAGCTCGATCAGCGTGCTCTTGTCGCCATCGAGACTGCGCACCATGCCGCGCATTTCGCGCAGGCTGGACAGGGTGCCGCGCGCACCGAGCCACGCGATTGTGTCCGCCGGCAGCGGCCGCTGCGCGATGCGGAATTCGACATCGCCGCCCAACAGCTCACGCGCGTTGCCGCGCAGGCCGGCGGCGATCGAGGCCGAGACCGAACCGACCCCGGCAATCGCGGTCACGCCGATCGCCAGACAGGCGAGAAAGATCCCGAAGCCCCGAAGGCCGCCGCGCATCTCGCGCAGCGCATAGCGCCAGGCCAGCGCCAATTCAGCCATGGGCCGCCTGCATCGGCCGGGTGTGGCGCCGATCGCCGACAATCCGGCCATCGGCCAGTTCGACGACCCGGCCGCAGCGTTCGGCCAAGGCTGAATCATGTGTGATCAGCACCAGCGTCGTGCCGCGCCGTGCCTGAAGATCGAACAGCAGCGCCATCACCATCCGGCCGGTCGCCAGATCGAGATTACCGGTCGGCTCGTCGGCCAGCAGCAGCGACGGCTCGGCGGCAAAGGCACGGGCCAGTGCGACCCGCTGCTGTTCGCCGCCGGAGAGCTGACCGGGAAAATGCAGGGCGCGCGCGGCCAGACCGACCGCGGCCAGCAACTCGCGCGCTCGGCCGAACGCATCCGCGCGACCGGCCAGTTCGAGCGGGATCGCGACATTCTCCAGCGCGGTCATGGTGGGAATCAGGTGGAAGGATTGAAAGACGATGCCGACATGGTCGCGGCGGAACCGCGCGAGCCCGTCCTCGTCGAGCCGGCCGAAATCGGTGCCGGCCACGGTGACCCGGCCCGAACTCGGCCGTTCCAGCCCGCCCATGACCATCATCAGGGTCGATTTGCCCGAACCGGACGGCCCGACGATGCCGACCGTCTCGCCGGCCGCGACACTCAAATCGATCCCGCGCAGGATGTTGACCTCGCCCGCCGCACCCGTCAGTTTCAGGTGAATGTCCTCAAGTTGGATAATCGGCGGCGGCACGGGGATCGAGGGCATGCCTGGGGTCCAGTCTATTGCGGGAAGGATGATGGCAGTGATCGAGTCGCGGAATCCGGGATGCCGTACCGGGCGTCAGACGGCATATGGCCCGCCCTGCCCCCTTGTCAACGCAGTGCGGTGGTGCGCGCTCGCGGCAATTTGCGCAATCTTGGGGTTCGGCATGGCGACACCGGCCGCCGCGGCGAAGCTGCTGGCGCTGGGCGACAGCTTGACCGCCGGTTTCGGCCTGCCGTCCGAGCAGGGTTTCACCGCCCGGCTGCAAGCAGCACTCGCGGCCGCCGGCACCAAGATCGACATCATCAATGCCGGCATCAGCGGCGACACCAGTGCCGGCGGCCTCGCCCGGCTCGATTGGGCGCTGGCTGACCAGCCCGATTTCGCGATTGTCGAACTCGGCGCCAATGACGCGCTGCGCGGGCTCGATCCCAAGGAAACCCGCGCCAATCTCGACCGGATTCTGGCGCAACTCCAGGCCGCCCATGTCAAGGTGCTGCTATGTGGCATGCGGGCCTTGCACAATTGGGGGCCGGACTACACGGCCGACTTCGAGGCAATCTTCCCCGATCTGGCCGCCAAATATGGCGTGCCGCTATATCCCTTTTTTCTTGAGGGCGTGGCGCTCGATCCGAAACTCAACCAACCCGACATGCTGCACCCGAATGCGGCCGGTGTGAATGTCATCGTCGGCCGCCTGCTGCCGTCGGTGGAGAAATTGATTCGATCGGATGGGTGAGTCCGGTGGCCATGCCAAAGGCCATCGACCACAGCATTGCCTTCCGGCCGACGTGAAGCCATCCTGTCCCATGCCCTTCAAGGCTGTGGGCACGAGGGGATGAGCGATGGGCAGCATGGTCCTGTTCGATCTCATGGGCGGCGTTTCGCTGCTGCTCTGGGGCCTGCACATGGTCAATAGCGGGATCGTGCGCGCCTTCGGCTCCAATCTGCGGCGCTTTTTAGGGAGCGCGCTCCGGAACCGCGTCGCGGCCCTTGCCGCCGGCATCGTCGTGACGGCACTGCTGCAAAGCAGCACGGCAACCGGGTTGATGACGGCATCCTTCGTCACGGGCGGGGCGGTCGATCTGGTGCCGGCGCTGGCCATCATGCTGGGAGCGAATGTCGGCACCACGCTGATCGTGCAGATCCTGTCGTTCAATATCGCGGCGGTCGCCCCGTTATTCTTCCTGGTCGGCGTAACCGCGTTCCGGCGCGCGACCGAGACGCGCACGCGCGATCTCGGTCGGGTGGCGATCGGCATCGGGCTGATGCTGCTGGCGTTGCACATCCTGCTCGACACGCTGGCGCCGGCCGAGGACGCCCCGGTGGTCCGCGCCGTGCTCGCCGCGATCACCGGCGACCCGATCTTGTGTGTGCTGATCGCGGCCGCGCTCACCTGGGCCGCGCATTCCAGTGTCACGATCGTGCTGCTGGTGATGTCGCTCAGCTTTTCCAACTTCGTCACGCCGGTCGCGGCATTGGCTTTGATCCTCGGCGCCAATCTGGGGAGCGCGATCAATCCGCTGGTCGAGGGCAGCCACAGCGACAACCCGGCCAGCCGCCGGCTGCCAATCGGCAATCTGATCAATCGCCTGGTCGGCTGCGCCATCGCCCTGCCCTTCCTGCATCCGATCGCCGACGCGCTCGCCCGGCTCGAATCCAACCCCTCACGCCTGGCCGCCGATTTTCACACGATCTTCAATCTGGCCTTGGCGCTGCTCTTCATCCTGCCGCTCGGCCGCCTGGCATCGCTGCTGACGCGGTTTCTGCCCGATCGGGCGAACCCGAGCGATCCAGCCGCACCGGTCTATCTCGACGACGCCGCCCTCGGCACGCCCGCCGTCGCCCTCGTCTGCGCGGCCCGCGAGGTGCTCCATATCGGCGACATGATCGAAACCATGCTGCGCCAGTCGATGACCGCCATCCTGACCGACGATCGCCGGCTGGTCGCCGAAATCAGCCGCACAGACGATGCGGTCGACAAGCTCGACAAGGCGGTCAAGCTCTATGTCACGGCGATCACGCGCGAAAGCCTCGACGCACAGGATGGCGACCGGGCGATGGAAATCATCGCCTTCTCGATCAATCTCGAACATATCGGCGACATCATCGACAACAATTTGATGGATCTCGCCGCGAAGAAGATCAAGCGAAAGCTCGCCTTCTCGAAACAGGGCGCCGCTGAGCTGGAGGCCTTCCACCAAGAAGTGCTGGGCAATTTGAAACTCGCCTTCAGTGTCTTCATGTCGGGTGATGTCAAAATCGCCCGACAATTGATCGCCGAGAAGGCGACGCTGCGCGCCGCCGAATTGGCGGCGGCCGAGAGCCATCTGGCACGTCTGCGCGATCGCCGGGCCGAAAGCATCGAGTCGAGTTCGCTGCATCTCGACATCCTGCGCGATTTGAAGCGCATCCACTCGCACATTTGCTCAGTCGCCTATCCGGTGCTGGAACGGGCCGGCGCCTTGCAGCCGAGCCGCCTCCGGGAGAGCGAGGCGACGCAAGACAAGGGGAGCGCCTGGAACGGGTAATCGCTCAGCGGGGCCGCCCGATCAACGTGGCGATCTCGCCGACCACGCCCTTGCGGAAGGTCAGCACCACGATGACGAAGATCGTGCCTTGGATCACCGTGACCCACGAGCCGATGCCGGAGAGATAGGTTTCCAGAAACACCCAGATCGCGGCGCCCACGACCGGCCCGAACACGGTGCCCACGCCGCCCAGCAGCGTGATCAGCACAACCTCGCCCGACATCTGCCAGGTCGCGTCGGTCAGCGAGGCGAGTTGGAACACCAGCGCCTTGGTCGCCCCGGCGAGGCCGGCCAAGGCGGCCGACAGCGTGAAGGCCACCAGCTTGTAGCGATCGACCTCATAGCCCAGTGAAATCGCGCGCGGCTCGTTCTCGCGGATCGCCGTCAGCACCTGGCCGAACGGCGAATGGATCGTTCGGTAGATCAGCGCAAAGCCGGCGAGAAAGATCGCCAGCACCGTGTAATACATGACAAAGGGCCGAGACAAATCGAACAGCCCGAAGAGCCAGCCGCGCGGCACCGCCTGGATGCCGTCCTCGCCATGAGTGAACGGCACTTCGAGCGCCACGAAGAACATCATCTGGGCCAGCGCCAGCGTGACCATGGCGAAATAGATGCCCTGGCGGCGGATGGCGAGCCAGCCGAAGCCCAGTCCGAGCCCCGCCCCGGCCGCGGTTCCGGCCAGGATGCCCAGTTCCGGCGGCATCGCCCAGACCTTGACGACATGGGCGCTGAGATAGGCGGCCCAGCCGAAGAAGGCGGCGTGGCCGAATGACAGCAGGCCGGTGTAGCCCAGCACGAGATTGAAGGCGCAGGCGAAGAGCGCGAAGCACAGCACCTTCATCAGCGCGATCGGATAGACCAGCGTCGGTGCCACCAGCAGCAGCGCGAGCAACAGGCCGAGCCCGGCATAGTGGGCGGTCGAGAGCGCCACGCGCGGCGTCATCGCCTGGGCCATGTGAGCGGCATAGGTTCGGACCTCGATACGCTCTCCTCTCTGCCCCATTGGGGCGGAGAGGCAGGGAGAGGTGGGGAACACTCCGGCCTCAAAGCGATAGATGATTGATTCAAAACACAATTTCTCTGGAAACCGAGCATTCCCCACCTCTCCGCGGCCCTCTCCACCCCAATGGAGCAGAGAGGGGGACGGTCAATAGCTCGCCTCCTGCAACGCATGATCTCAGGCCGCCCGGCCGAACAAACCGGCCGGCTTGACCAACAGCACGATCGCCATGACCACGAAAATCACCGTGGTCGAGGCTTCGGGATAGAACACCTTGGTCAACCCCTCGATGACGCCGAGGGCGAAACCGCTGACGACCGAGCCGAGGATCGAACCCATGCCGCCGATCACCACCACGGCGAAGACGACGATGATGATGTCCGAACCCATGATCGGGCTGACATGCAGGATGGGCGCGGCAAGCACGCCGGCCAGTGCCGCCAGCGCCGCGCCGAAGCCGTAGGTCAGCGTGATCATCCGCGGCACATCGATGCCGAAGGCCTGGACCAGTTGCGGGTTTTCCGTCGCCGCGCGCAGATAGGCGCCGAGCCGCGTCCGCTCGATCGCGTACCAGGTGCCGAGACAAATGACGAGCGAGGCCACAACGACCCAACTCCGGTAGAGCGGCAGGAACATGAAGCCCAGATTGACCCCGCCCTTCAGCAGATCGGGCACCGCGTCATAAGCTTCACCGGAGACGCCATAGAAATTGCGAAACAGCCCCTCGATGATCAACGCCAACCCGAAGGTCAGCAGCAGACCATAAAGATGGTCGAGCTGGCGGATGCGCTGAAGCAACAGCCGCTCCAGCGCCATGCTGAACGCCCCGACGATCAGCGGGCTTAGAATCAGCGCCGGCCAATAACCGATGCCGAGATATTCCAGCAGCAGCCACGCGCCGAACGCGCCCATCATATAGAGCGCGCCATGGGCGAAATTGATGATATTGAGCAGACCGAAAATCACCGACAGCCCAAGACTGAGCATGGCGTAGAACGCGCCATTGACCAGCCCGAGCACCAATTGCCCATAAAGTGCTGGATAAGGGATGCCGAAGAAGCCGTGCATCGCGTGAGGTCTCTCAGCCCTTCTTGACCAGCGGACAGGCGCTTTCCGACAGCGGTCTGGTCACTTCCACGGCCGGGATTTCACGGATCAGCTTGTAATAATCCCACGGGCCTTTCGATTCGGCCGGCGTCTTGACCTGGAACAGATACATGTCGCGCATCACCTTGCCGTCCTCGCGCAGCACGCCGTTCTTGGTCATGAAATCATTGATCGGGGTCTGGCGCATCTGGGCCATCACCTTGGCGGTATCGGTCGAATTCGCCGCCTTGACCGCATTGAGATAATGCATCGCGGCCCCATAGAGGCCGGCCTGCGCCATGGTCGGTTCCTTATGATTGCGTTCGAAGAAGCGCTTCGACCAGACGCGCGTCGCGTCATTCTGATCCCAATAGAACGAGGCGGTCAGTTGCAGGCCTTGCGCTGATTTGAGGCCGAGCGCGTGGATGTCTGTGATGAAGACCAGCAGCCCGGCCAGTTGCTGGCCGCCCGCGGTGATGCCGAACTCGCCAGCCTGCTTGATCGAATTGATCGTATCGCCGCCGGCATTGGCGAGGCCGATCACCTTGGCGCCCGAGCCTTGCGCCTGCAACAGGAAGGACGAGAAATCCGGTGTGCTGAGCGGCGTGCGCACCTCGCCCAATACCTTGCCGCCATTGGCCTCGACCACGGCGGCGGTGTCGCGCTCCAGCGCCTGGCCGAAGGCGTAATCCGCCGTCAGGAAGAACCAGCTGGTGCCGCCGTTTTTGGTGATGGCCGAACCGGTACCCTTGGCCAGCGCATAGGTGTCGTAGGTCCAATGAATGCCGCTCGGGCTGCATTTGGCGTTGGTCAGATCGGAACTGCCGGGGCCGGAGAAGATCGCGATCTTGTTCTTCTCGCGCGCCACCTCGTTGATGGCGAGCGCCACGCCGGAATTCGGCACATCCATGACGATATCGACATGATCCTGGTCGAACCATTGCCGCGCGATCGACGAACCGATATCGGATTTGTTCTGGTGATCGGCCGTCACCACCTCGATCTTGGCGCCGCCGACCGTGCCGCCGAAATCCTCGACCGCCATTTTCACGGCATCGACGCCGCCAAGGCCGGAGAGATCGGTATAGAGCCCCGATTGATCGTTGAGCACGCCGATCTTGACGCCCGAGATCTGGGCATAGGCCGAGCCGGCGGTCAGGCCGGTGGCGACGAGGGCGGTGATTGCGGTCTGGCGCAGCATTTTCTTTCCTCCCATGATTGGTTCGGCGTCAGACGCCGAGATAGCCATGCAGTTTATCGATATTGCGGCCGATCTCGGCATTGTCGATTCGATCGATCACCGTGCCATGTTCGACGACATAATGCAGGTCGGCGACGGTCGCGGCGAAGCGGAAATTCTGTTCGACCAGCAGAATGGTGAACCCTTTGGCCTTGAGGGCGCGTATCACGTCGCCGATGCGCTGCACGATGACCGGCGCCAGCCCTTCCGATGGCTCGTCGAGCAGCAGCAGCGTGGCACCGGTGCGCAGAATCCGGCCGATCGCCAGCATCTGCTGTTCGCCACCGCTGAGCTTGGTGCCGGGACTGCGCCGCCGCTCCAGCAAATTGGGAAAGATCGCATAGATTTCCTCGACGGTCATGCCGCCGGGCCGGACGATCGGCGGCAGCAGCAGATTCTCCTCGACCGACAGGCTGGCAAAGATGCCGCGTTCCTCCGGGCAATAGGCGATGCCGCGCCGGGCGATCTTGTTCGAAGCGAGACCCAGGATTTCGTCGCCTTCGAACCGGATCGAGCCGGCGGCACGGCCGAGCATGCCCATGATCGCGCGGAGCGTCGTGGTCTTGCCGGCCCCATTGCGGCCCAGTAGCGTCACGACGGCACCGGCCGGCACCTCGAAATCCATGCCGTGCAGAATATGCGACTCACCGTACCAGCCCTGGAGGCCGGCGATCCTCAGCGAGGGCTGGCTCAGATTTTCAGCCATGGCCGGTCCCGACATAGGCCTCGATCACCGCCGGATGGCGCGAGACCTCGTCATACCCCCCCTCGGCCAGGATCTCGCCGCGCGCCAGCACCGTGATGACGTCCGACAGATCGGCCACGACCGACAGATTATGTTCGACCATCAGCACCGTTCGGTCGGCCGCCACCCGTTTCACCAATTCGGCGATCCGCCCGATATCTTCGGAACCAAGGCCAGCCATCGGCTCGTCGAGCAGCAGCATTTCCGGGTCGAGCGCCAGCGTGGTCGCGATCTCCAGCGCGCGCTTGCGGCCATAGGCCAGTTCGCCGGCCGGCCGATCAAGGAAGGCGTCGAGTCCGACCCAGCCGATCAATTCCTCGGCCCGGCCGTTCAATTCATCCAGCACTGATTGCGAACGCCAGAAATGAAAGGAATTGCCGAGCTTGCGCTGAAGCGCCACGCGGACATTTTCCCGTACGGTCAGGTGGGGAAACACCGCGGAAATCTGAAACGACCGGACCATGCCGCGCCGCGCGATTTCGGCCGGGCGCACGCGCGTCACGTCCTCGCCCTTGAACAGAATGCGACCGGCGCTCGGCCGCAGGAATTTGGTCAAAAGATTGAAGACCGTGGTCTTGCCGGCCCCGTTCGGCCCGATCAGCGCGTGGATCGTGCCGCGGCGAACGCGCAGATCGAGGTTCCGGACGGCGGTAAAACCGAGAAACTCCTTGGTCAGCCCGTCGGTTTGCAGAATGAGATCGCTCACCGCCGACTATGCTCCCTGACCAATTCGGCCTGTCGCAGTATCCGCATCCGGCCCTGTTGGCGGCAAGGTTAACCAAATGACCGGGGAAAGACAAGTCGATGACGCGAATCCCCGCGTCCGGGCTGGCGTTGTTCCGGCTGCCGTTTGGTGTGATCTTGCAGCCAAATCCGGGCGGTTCAGTGTCCCAAAGGAAGGCATCCATCGAACCTGGTTGGAGAGATTCGACAGTCCGCTTCATAATTTCTTCCCGCAAGATCGGCCCCTCGCTCTGCCAGGCAACCAATGCGAGGACGATTATGTCAGGCCGACGCCATTTCCAGCAAGGAGCAGAACGAAAGTCGCGCGGTACTGCCGCGCGCCACAGACTGTCGCTGCAATCGGCGACCCGCTGTATTTTCGTTCCTGGTTGCTACTACGTGGCTTCTGGCGAGCGGCCGGGCAGGAAGCGAAATGCCAATCAGGATTAGCAAGCGGGCGTGGATGGCACGGCCGCCGGGCTGGAGGGTTTGCCCACCCACGATCTGCGCCATGCCTTCGCCTCGATCGCGGCTTCGTCCGGCATGGCGCTGCCGATCATCGGCAAGCGGTTGGGCCACACGCAGGCGGCCACGCCCCAGCGCTACGCCCATCCGGCCGCCGATCCGCTCAAAGCCGCAGCAGCACAAGAGGTGGCGAGCCGGATTGCGGCAGCGATGAAATCTGGCGGCAAACGCAATGTCGTCATCCCGTTTCCGGGGCAACCGATGTGACCAGACCGCCCAAGCACGCAGGCACATCGGCGCCGACGAATCCCGATGACAAGTCCGTACCAATTTTGGTACACTCATCGCCGGAGATAAAGATCCTGCCCGCCACGTTTTACCGCACCGAACCGGTCAGGGATTGGCTGAAGCACGAGTTGAGCAAGGACGACCGGATCAAGGTCGGAACGGCGATCAAGCGGGTCGAACTCGAATGGCCGATCGGCAAGCCAATTTGCGCGCCGCTGTCCGATGGCTTGTGGGAGGGACGCGTCAATCTCCCGAACCGAATCGCCCGCGTGATCTTCTGCGTGCATGACGAAACGATGGTGCTGCTACACGGTTTCATCAAAAAGGCGCAACAGACGCCGAAGGACGATTTTGACTTCGCCGGCAAACGCAAACGGGATGTGGAGAAGGCAAGTGCCGAAGCCAGGAAATAGCAACCCGCATATCGGGTCCAGTTTCGACGATTTCCTCGAAGAGGAAGGAATCGCCGCCGAGGTCACGGGGCAAGCGGTGCGCGAGATCATCGCCCGGCTGGTGATCGACCATATGGCTGAGGCCGGGCTCACCAAAACCGAAATGGCGGCCCGGATGCAAACAAGCCGCCAGGCGCTGGCGCGGTTGCTCGACCCAAAGGGCGGTGGGCTGACGCTCGATACGCTGGAGCGCGCGGCGAGTGCGGTGGGCAAGCGGGTGCGGATTTCGTTTGATGATGTGGCGGCGTAGGCATGGATGCAAGCTGCGGAGCCAAATGGGGATTTGGAAATGAACGAATCGGTAGCATCTGGTTGCCCACTGGCGGCGCTGGATCAAAGGCTTGCCGATGTTCATAGGTTTTGGCATCAAGCCGAAGCTGCTTATTTCGACCCTAATGGATTTCGCCGAGCATCTCCAGCAACTCGACCAGCCGCGGCACCGTCGTCTGGCCCTGATAATACTGGGCCAGAATGAAGCGCTTGAGTTCAGGCCCAAAATGGTCGCCGATCCCCGGCGGAAGCGGTGCCACCACCGTCCGCCCGTCCGGCGTCAGCCACCGCTCCCGGCGATAGCACACCACACTGACTTCGATCTTGAGGTCCTGGACCGTGAAGTTCTCATAGCCCTTGCGCTGCGAACCCGGCGGGATGGTCTCGGCCACCACCACCCGGTTCTCAACCGGTAGGGATGGCCGCTTCGCCCCGCGCCGTCGCTTCTCGCGGCGCTCGGTCCCCGACGACTTTTTCTCCGTCGCCTTGTTCATCCCGGACGGCGTGGATGGCTTGATATCAGGCTTGCCCTTCAGACGCGCGATCTCTTGGCGCTGCTCCAAAATAAACTGCTTCAGCCCCGCCATCTCCTCCAGAAGCGGGACCACCAACGCCTTCAGAGCGGCGGCAGAAAGACTGTCAAGATCATCGGGCGGCGACATCCAGCCATAGAATCGTAAATCGGCCCGCGTGCAAACCCTCGACCGTTACCCCGAGTCAATACGTCGCACCAAAAACCGACACTCCGACCAAACATCAAGCCGCCCGGCCTTTTGCCCCTCTTACTCGCGAATCCAGTAACCTACTGTTGCAAATGATTTATTTCAGATTCCGCCCCCGGAGGCACGCATCACGCTCAAGAAACCCAGGTTAACTCCCCGCGGTAGTTTCGTCAACTGTAAGCTTGTCTAGTTTTTCGTGTGCTGGCGGCTTCGGCACTGACGAAATCAGCGTTCCAAATAGCATGTCGACCAAGGCAATGTTCTGCGCGTAGTTGCCCCAGCAATGGAGATGGTGATCATCGTGATGACGCGAGTTATAGAGGCCAGGCACGCGAATCTTTTGGCCTGAGTGGGAAGCAATGATCAGGAATGTTTGCAGGAATAAGCAGATAACCGCGGCCAGGATGTGGATCGGAACGATTGTCAGTGGAAGCAGGGCGCACAGGGTTCCGAGTATAAAATCGAGCGGATGATTGTACAGCGTGTGGAGCAGACCGTTGGGAGAATGTGACTCGTGGTGGATATAGTGGACCCGGTACCAGAAGAAGTCTGAATGCGCGAGCCGATGATAGGCCCAGAAGAGTATATCGTAGCCCAGCAAGACCTCAGCGATGCCTAATACAGTATTATAGAAGCTAGCTGTATCCCAAGAGATATTGGGAAGTCGAGCTAATAAGTAAAGGGTTACGCCTGCGAACCCAACCAAAAGTATGTACGTTCCGACCAATGTCCGCCCAACTTCTAAAGTAAGAGTGTTGTCCGCAGGCACTTCCTGGTGTCGCGATGTTCTCTCCTTGAACACATTGACAAGACATGATGCACCGAAAAGATTTAATAGGGTGAATGCTGGCGCCATAACGAAGTAGAACCAGATTGATGACTCCAAAATCCACTGTTGAACTTGCAGCATGGGGATACCTCGCGTCGATAAAAATGAAAAACAATCAATAGATACGGCTTTGCCGATAATCGGATTTTAGGGAAATGCTAGTGGACTTCCTGATATCGCCTCTTACGGATACGTTCATGTCGGGAATGGCGATAATATCCGTTCGGCCTGTGGCTTCGATCCGGCCTTTTCGGTAACGCGGCCGAGATAATTTTGGCATTTGCGCACTGTCAATGTCTGAAAGGCCAGCACCACTGGATTCAACTCGGCGAACTGCGCCTGCCAGTTTTGCTAGAATCCCTCTCGCTCGGCTTCGACTGCAATACCGTCGCTCATTTGGGTTCCGCGACGCGGCTGCGGACGTGGCCTTCCCGAATGTTGGTGTGCAAGGGGGAGGCATCCGACCGATCAATCTATGCTGACAATGGCACCGCGGAGAATGTAGAATGAGTGCCCGTGGTGCCAGGTGAGATCGGGAACTCGCTCGAGCCGGATACCCGGAATTCGGAACAGTCGGTCGAGGAAAATGGCGCTCTCCTGCAGAGCGACCGAGGCGCCGGGGCAGCGGTGAGGCCCATCGCCAAAGCCCATCAGACTGGCGAAAGTCTCTTTTCCCGCATTGCAGCGGTCTCGAGCCGGGTCAAGAGCATGAGGGCACTCGCCTGCCACGCTCGGGTCGCAATTTACTGCACCGATGTCAATGGTGATTACGGTTCCCGCTGGAATGAATAGGCTCGCGGCCCCCTGCTTGACCGTTAGGTCCCGGTCCGCACGGCGATACAGCCCGACAGTCACGGGCTCAAGTCTTAATATCTCCTCAAGTATGGCAATGCGTCCATCTTCGTTGGTAGCAAGAAATTGTGTCCGAAGATCATCACGTTCGAATAGATGCCACGCAGCCATGACCATGAATTCACGAGGCCCGAGCATGCCGGCCCCACTATAGGCCAGGCATTCTATCAGGATTTGTCGGTGTGAATATCCCTGCTCAATCAGGTGTGAAATCAGATCGTCTTTCGGGGCTTTGAGGTGCGCGCGTATCGCGGGTCGGACGTCGAAAATGTAGAATTTCAGCACCCAGAACAGGGCGCGGAAAAAATGTTTCAGCCGTCCGGGCAACCCCGTTTTAACGCCGAAGCTTTCGTCGAAAAATCTATTGAGGCGTACCGCCATGTCCGCAGTTTTACTCTCTGTCAAACCAAGAATTTCCGCAATGACCACGACAGACAGCTCAAAGGTTATTTCTTCTAGTCTTGCGCGCTTAGTGACACGGATGCGCGCCATCTGACTTTCGCTGCATGACTCCATAAGTTTACGATAACGGGTCATTACTACTTTCGCCGCGAAGAACCGCGCGACGGCACTGCGCAGCTTCTGGTGCACTTCACCCGTCTGGTAGATAATAGGCAGATTATTAGCATTTAACAGTTCCGCGACCTCCGCCTCGAAGCCAGCCTGACGGAGGTCACTGTCGCGCAATATCTGGCGCGCGGTTTCAAAATCTTCGATCCGAATGCTTCTTTCCAGAACGCCTTTAAGCGGTGGAGTCGTGGATTTACGATCGTTCTTTTCCGCTGAAGCAAGACCATCCAATGCAGCTGATAGTCCTTGGGATGGGGGCATAGCTATCAATGTCCGACCTTACAGGGAGTGTCAGAATTTCTGTGTGCGAGGCGTCTATCATTGGCCGTTTCGCTGGTTGAGCTTATAGCACGAATGAACGCTTAGGCAAGCACATATTTCTCATTGATTGATATTCCATGGATTGATTAAAGCGACTATTTCTTCGTCCCGACCTACCATTTTGTTCAGTGCCATAGGTTTCAATGAGATAGCCCTGAATCTCGCGCACCGTCAGCCCGCGCGCGTAGAACGCCACGATCTTATCGTCAAATCCTGTGAAACGGCGGGCGTGCTTGGGAACAAGTAGCGACTCAAAGCTGCCGTCGCGGTCACGCGGCGTCGCAATCTGGACCTTGCCGTCGCCCGTCAACACCGTCTTGGACGTGCTGCCATTGCGATGGTTGGTCGCCGAGGCCGGGGGCTCAGAGCCCGCTGGATATCCAAGATGATGACTCAATTCTGCCGATAGCGAAGTTTCGATCAGCGCCTTCTTGAAGGCAACACCAGCTTCATTGATCGCTTCGCCGGTCATCGGACCGGTCAGAAATAGGTTGATCATCTCCTTCGGGATCGACGGCAACTTGCCCCCGTCACCAGTCACTTTCTTCGATCCGCTCGGCATAACCTTGTCTTGCGCCGCGGTTATGCCCCGCACACAAAATTACCGACAGGCTCGATGCCGAGGCCGAGGCGGCATATAAAAAAACTTCGCCGATCTGGTCAAAGGCGCGCTCCCGCAGAGCGCCCATGGCGGTCCTTTAGAGGTCTGGTTCCAGGACGAGGCCCGCGTGGGTCAGAAGGGTGGACACGCCTATATCTGGGCGCCGATCGGCTCGCGCCCACGCATGGTGCGCGACAGCCGCCATGATCATGCCCTACGCCAACACCGAGGCCATGAACGTGCATCTGGTGGAGATCGGTGCACAGGTCGCTTCCGGCGCGCACGCCATCCTGGTCTGTGATGGGGCGGGGTGGCATCGCAAGGGCG
>JBAVTK010000646.1:0-5550 GCA_049696095.1 Aliidongia sp.
CGGGTGTTCTGCGCGTGCCCCGGGCGCGCGCGGCGACCATTGCCGGGCTCGCGGCCGTGGTCATGGCGGAGCCCGACCTACTGGTGCCGATCCAGCCGCTCGATGACAGCGTCGCGCGGCTCTGCCGGTTGCCCGGCATCGGGCCCTGGACCGCGCATTACGTCGCGATGCGGGCATTGCGCGCGCCCGATGCTTTTCCGGCCGGGGATCTAGGCTTGCGCAAGGCGGCGGCAACGGCGGACGGGGTACCGGCCTTGAAGGTGCTGGAGGCGCGCGCCGAGGCCTGGCGGCCATGGCGCGCCTATGCCGCGATCCATCTGTGGTTCAGCCTGGCTGCCGTGCAGGGAGGATAGTGATGGAATTGCAGATCGACCGGGTGGTGAGCCCGATCGGCACGGTGCTGCTGGTGACCGACAGCACGAAGCTGCTGTCGGTCGATTTCGAAGGCTATGAGCCGCGGCTGCACGCGCTGCTCGCCAAGCGCTACGGCACCGACTATCGCTTGGTCAAGACACGCGACCCGCTCGGCTTTTCCGCCCGGATCGCGGCTTATTTCGCGGGCGACACCGCGGGGCTGGACCAAATTCCGGTCGAGACCGGCGGCACCGATTTCCAGCGCGCCGTCTGGCTCGGCCTGCGCCGGATTCCGAGCGGCGCAGTCATGAGCTATGGCGCCCTCGCGGCCACGCTCGGCCGCCCCAAGGCCAGCCGCGCCGTCGGCTATGCCAATTCCCTGAACCCGATCGCGATTGTATTGCCGTGTCACCGGGTGATCGGCAGCAATCAATCGCTGACCGGCTATGCCGGTGGGCTCGATCGCAAGCAATGGCTGCTGGCGCATGAGCGCGCGCTGGCGCAGGGCGAGTTGCCTTATTCGTAATGCAGCGCAAGAACGGGCCGCGACCGTGCGACCTGAAGCGCATAGAAGCCCATGGTGCCGACGGCGATGACCAAGGCCCCGCCGCCGGCCAGGGCGAAGGGTAGCTATGAGAGTTCAATGCGCATAAAGAGATTTATTCTGACGGGAACGCCCGGTGCCGGGAAGACCGCAATAATCCGCCGATTAGAACTTGACGGTTTCAGCATCGTGGAAGAAGCGGCGACGGATATCATCGCCTTGGAGCAAGCGCGAGGAGTCCCTCAACCATGGATGCGGCCTGCGTTCATTGATGCGGTTCTCGATCTGCAACGGCGACGACAGATCCAAACACCGTTGGAACCGGGCGCAGTGCAGTTTCACGATCGGTCAGCAATCTGCACCGCCGCTTTGGCGACCTATCTGGGCCACCCGGCCTCGGAGGCATTGATGCGCGAGCTGGATCGCGTCAAGACTGAGATGATCTATCAAAAGCGCATCTTCTTCATTCGAAACATGGGGCACATCACGCCGAGCGATGCGCGACAGATCAGCTTTGCGGCGGCGTTGCAGTTCGAGCGGCTGCACGAGGAGACATATCGCACTCTGGGCTTTGAGATCGTGTTCATCGAACCGGGTAGCGTCGAGGAACGGGCAGCCGCGATCCGGCGTATGATCTGAGCTGGCGACGGCGTTCCGGTTCACAAAGCGCGACGCCGCTTGCGTTCAAATCGGCGGCCGCTCTGAGGACAGCAGCGATGCCAGGTCGGTCAGCCGCGCCACACGATAATCGGCCACTTGGCCCAGATGTTCGGCGCCACCTCGCATCAGCCGGAAGAATTCAGCGGGGCCGACCTCGGAGTTCTCGGGCGACGACGCGCCGGCCGCTCGCTGGATCCACGCGACCTGGAAGCCATATTGCTTGGCGCCGGCAACGTCGAAGCCGTTCGAGGAGACGAACAGCACCTCGTGCCTCGCGACACCCAGAGCCGGCTCGACCAGTGCGTAGCAAGCCGGATCGGGTTTGAAGCTCTTGGCCCGATCGACGCTGATCACATCGGCGAACCGCTCGGCGATGCCGGATGCCTCGACCAGCGTTTCCAGCATCATCGGGCTGCCGTTCGACAGGATGGCGAGTTTGTAGGCGCCGAGCGCGTCGAGCGCCGGCTTCGCCTCGGGATAAAGATCGAGGTGCAGGTATTTGTTCATCAACGGGTCGCGGAGCGATGCAGTCGGCACGAGTCCGGCGCTGGCAAGCGAGAAGTCGAGCGAGGCGCGCGTGACCGACCAGAAATCCTCGTAGCGCCGCATCAACCCGCGCAGCCAGGTATATTCCAGTTGTTTCAAGCGCCAGAGCTGCGTGACGAGATCGCCCTTATCGCCGCAAAGCTCGGTGGCGAGGGTGCGGACCGATTGCACATCGTAGAGCGTTCCATAGGCGTCGAAGACCAGAGCGCGAATCGCCATGCCAAATTCCCTTTCGATCGAATGATTATTGGGCGGTTATGCCGGTGTGGACGCGCAGCGTGACCTCGTCGAACCGCGCCTCGTTGACTGGGTCGCGACCGGCCAGGAAAGTGCCCAGCACGGCGCCGAGGAAGCCGAGCGGCAGCGAGACCACAGTTGGATTGACCAGCGGCCAGATTGCATCGGCACCGCGCACAGCAGGCCCCAGGACGGCCAGCACGACCGATGAGACGAGCCCGAACGCGATGCCGCCGACGACGCCGCCGGTGTTGAAGCGGCGCCAGAATAGCGACAGAATCAAAATGGGAAAATTGGCGCTGGCCGCCACGCAGATCGCCAGAATGACCAGCACCGCGACATTGATGCCGTGCGCCTGAATGCCGAGGATGATGGCGAATAGTCCGATCGCCACGGCGGAAATGCGGGCAATGACGATCTGCCGTGCCGGTTCAACCCGCCCGCGGCGCACCCAATTGACATAGAAATCATGGGCGATCGCGCCTGACGTCGAAAGTGTGAGGGCCGAGACGACCGCGAGAATGGTCGCCACGGCCACGGCGGAAACGAAGCCCAGCATGGCTTGACCGCCCAGGGAGTCGGCCCCCCCGCCCAGATACTGGGCCAACAGCGGCAGGGCAAGATTGCCGCCCTTGTCGGCCGCCCGGATCGTATCCTGCCCAACGAAATCCGCCGCCGCGAGTCCGAACAAAGTCGTCGCGAAAAAGAAGCCGCCGGCCAGGAACATCACCCACACGACGGAGCGCCGCGCCGTTTTGGCATCCGGCACGGTATAAAAGCGCGTCATCACGTGAGGCAGGCCGGCCAAACCCAAAACATAACCGACGCCCAACGATACCTCGTCAAACGGATTCTTGAGGTAATTGCCCGGCGCAAGGAAGTTCGAACCGTAGGTCGTTTCCGCCCGGCTGAACAAGACGAAGGGATCGAACCCGACCGCGGACAGGGCCAGGAACAGGATGACCGAGGCCGCGGCCAGCATCAAAGCGGCCTTGACGATCTGAACCCAGGTCGTCGCGATCATGCCACCGAACGCGACATAAACGATCATGACGATACCGACCAGAATGACCGCCAGATCGTAGGGAATCCCGGTGAGCAATTGGATCAACACACCGGCACCGGCCATTTGAGGCATGAGATAGGCGAAATTCACGACGATCGTGCCGCTGACCGCGGCGAGCAGGGAGGTCCGCGTTCTCATGCGATAGAGAATAATGTCGCCGAGCGTATATTTTCCGGTATTCCTCATCGGCTCCGCGATCAGTAGCAAGACAGTGCAGAACGCGACGAGCGGTCCCAGGGCATAGAACGCCCCGTCCATGCCATAGAGTGCCGTGAGACCGGTGAACCCCAGGAAAGCCGCGGCGCTGCACCAGTCGCCGGCCAGCGCAAAGCCGTTCTGTGCCGCGGTGAGGCTGCTGCCGGCCGCGTAGAAATCATGCGTCGTCCGCGTCCGCTTGGCGGCCCAGTAGGTAATACCGAGCGTGACCAGCAAAATGACGGCAAAGATACCCAGGGTTAGGCTCATCACGCGTCTCCACGGCTTTTGGCGGCGGCAATCGCCCGTGCGACGAGCGGGTCAAAGGAGGAATTGGCAATCTTGACATAAATGAGCGCGAGCACCCAGGACAGCAAATAATTCGCCGTAATCAATACGAAACCGATATTGACGGAGCCAAACACTAAACGAGACAAAAACGGGCGCGAGAACCCCGCGAGCAGCATTAACCCGACATAACTTGTCATATAGACAACCGTCATCGCTCCAACGACCTGGAATTTCTTCTTGATCAATACCCTGATTATCTGGTCAGCCGTGGGTTGAACGGATCGACCCCCGTGGGCAGCTGAAAAGTCCGCGGCCATTTTTCCCCCATGTCTATCGGATTTATTAGAGATTTTCTTATTCATTCATTCTAGGGCGATCCGCGGTCAAATGAAAATGCCATCTGGTTCGAACTCCTCAATTTAAAGTGATGAAGATCAGAGCGGGCGGAATGGGCAACATTGTCACGCCATCGGCGCGCGTGGCGCGGTCGGTCGGCGAATTGAGACTGATATGCGGGCTGCTATCACGATTCGCGCATTGTGCAGCAGGGTTCTCAAACTATATCTAGTTGTCGAATATCAGTCACTTTCCACAGATTTGCGCAATCGCGGACCAAGGGGTTTTTATCGTATGATATCAAGGTGTTCGCTGCCGAGACCAGACCAAGGCAGGAAATGAGCGCGAGCGGTCGAAAGTTTCCGATTTCGGAGCAAGAGGACAGAATGGACGAGCCTGACACGGATCGTGACGCATCTGGCGCCTTCCCCGCTGAGGCCGGGAACAATGCGCCGCGCTCAATGAGCTATGGCGACTATCTCCAGCTCGATCGGCTGCTGACCGCGCAGCAACCGCTGTCCGACCACCATGACGAAATGCTGTTCATCATCATCCATCAGGCGACTGAACTGTGGCTGAAGCTGGTCCGGCATGAGCTGTCGGCCGCGACGGCGCTGATCCGCTGCGATGATTTGCAGCGGGCTTTCAAGCATTTGGCCCGCATCAGCCGCATTCAGGAGCAATTGATCAAATCGTGGGACGTGCTGGCGACGATGACGCCGTCGGAATATGTCGTGTTCCGCGACCGGCTCGGCCTCTCTTCGGGATTCCAATCGGCGCAATATCGGCTGGTCGAATTCGCGCTCGGCAACAAGCAGGCCGAGACGATCCAGCCCTACCGCCATTCTCCGGCCGTGAGCGCGGAACTCGACGCGGCCCTGGCCGCCCCCTCGGTTTATGACGAAGCGCTCCGCCTGCTCGCCCGGCGCGGTTTCACGATCGATGCCGTGGTGCTGGAGCGCGATGTGAGGCAGCCGCATCGTGGTCAGGCTTCGGTGCTGGCGGCGTGGCTGGTGATCTATCGCGACCCGCAACGCTGGTGGGATCTCTACCAGCTGGCTGAGGAATTGGTCGATCTTGAGGATTGGTTCCAGCAATGGCGCTTCCGCCATGTGACCACCGTCCATCGCATCATCGGCCTCAAACGTGGGACCGGCGGCATGGCGGGCGGGGAGTATCTGAAACGCGTGCTCGATACCGTGTTTTTCCCGGAGCTATGGGAGGTTCGCACGGTGCTGTGAGGTGGACCGAAGATCCAAGCGCTGGACCTTTCGACGGTTTAGGGCGTGTCGTCAGTTGCGCCATGCCGGTCTGCAAATGG
>JBAVTK010000647.1:0-34603 GCA_049696095.1 Aliidongia sp.
GCGGATCTTCTCGTAAAAAGGCGATTGGGCATAGTGATGCAGGATAATCTGGTGCATGAACCGACTCCAAATTCGAAACGGCGTCTTGGCGGCACTCACCGGGGACGGAAACTCCGTCGGAAGAATTTCCAGTAATTGATCGGGAAAAGCCGTTGCATAATGGCGATGAACCGGGCATCGCCGCCGATCAGAATTCGTTTCTCGCGCCGCTTGATGCCGGCAACGATGCGCGCCGCCGCCGCCTCTGGTGTCGTCCGGGCCACGATCTTGAAGCCCTGGATTGCTTGCCGCGCCAAATGCGGATCGACCGCGGCGGCGACCCGGGCATTCTCGGCGATTGAGGTCGCGATGCCGCCGGGATGAACCACCGACAGGCCGATGGCACTGTCTTCGAGTTCGTGGCGCAGCGCCTCGGAAAAGCCGCGCACAGCGAATTTGCTGGCGGCATAGGCGCTTTGCCCGGCCGGGGCAATGAGACCGAAGACGCTGGAAAGATTGACGATCCAAGCCGCCTGCTCATGCCGCAGGGTCGGCAGGAACGCCTTGGTCATGCGCACGACGCCCCAGAAATTGATCGCGAACAGCCATTCGATATCGGCCAGCACGACCTCGTCGAACGTGCCCATCAGCGCGACGCCGGCATTGTTGACCAGAAGATTTACCCGCCCGTGGCACGCCAGTACGGCCTCGGGCAAGGCGGCCACCGCCGCCGCATCGGCGATATCCAGCGGATGGGTTGAAACTGTGGCACCGAGGTTCTGGGCCGCCGCCGCGGTCGCGGCCAGCCGATCGGCATCGATATCGATCAGCGCCAAATCCGCGCCCTCCCCCGCCAAAGCGAGAGCGAGGGCGCGGCCGATGCCTTGGGCGGCACCGGTGATGACCGCGACGCCGCCGCGGATCGGAAAACCCATGTCAGGCCCGCCGGACCGCGGCGATCAGAATCAGAACTGATACCCGATATAGGCCGAGACGAAATCGAGATCGATATTCGGATTCTGCTCCGGACTGCCGCCGATATTGAAGTTCGTCACATAGGAAATGCCCCAGGTGAGATTGGTCAGATAGCTGAAATCGATGCCGATGCCGATCTGAGCAGTATGCGCGATGAATAGACCGGCGCCGGTCGGGCTGGTGCCTTGGACGTCGTGTTGGAAGGTGATGCGCGGCACCATGTCGATACCGGCCGGCAATGTATGCGGAAAGTCGAATAAGCCGGACACGACATAGCCATAGGCGGTCGAACTGGGCAACTGGGTGCTCTGAATCCCGCCCTGGGTCGTGCCTTGGCCAAGCGGCAGCGCTTGGGGAAAGCCCGAGAAGGAATTGGTGCTGAGATCGTTCAACAGCGCCGCCTTGGACGGGAAATCGCTGATCCAGTCGCCGCCGGCTTCCGCAATGAGGGTCACAGTCTGGATCGGCGTATCTGGAATGTCGCTCCACAGTTTGGTGATGCCGAACTGCGCTTGATTGACCGTGAAGCGCTTATAGGTTTGGAACAAGCTGTTGAACTCGCCCGGCTTGATGCCGAGCGCCTGGATCACCGGATCCGCCAAGGCAGAATTGCAGAGTGGTTTCAGCGCGACGGCGAACAGAACGCCATTCGGATCGCACAGCGCCGGCACGTCGGCACCGACAAAAGTATCGGTTAGCGCCAGGACGATCGGCTGATTGAGGCGCGACGACACTTCGCCTTGGAACGCGAGTTCGAAAGGGCCGTTGAAGTTGAAGCTGGTGCCGACGAGATGAATATTCTCTGGATAAGTGAAGGAAATGCCGGAGGTGGCGAAGTATGAGGTGGATGGTCCGAACCCGATCAAGCCGAGTTCGTCGGCTCGGACCGAGGCCTCGGTTCCGGTGCGAAGCTGCGGGAACGGCGAGCGGCTCGCGTAATTCTCGAAATACGCCCCGAATTCGGCGTCCGACCATTCCGGCACCGTGGCACGGAACGCTGCCCCGAACTCGTTCGACAGATTGCGCGCACTCTTGGTCGGATCGACCTCATCTTCGTAACCAAAGGGCGCAGCGGCCCCGAACGGACCGGCAGCCAGCGAGGTGAAATTCAGAAAGGCTTGCGACGGGTTGTGACTGGCGCTGCCTTCAACCGCGAAAAACCCACCATTGCCAGCCGTATCGGACCCGAAGAGCGTTCCAGCACCGTCGAGCCGATCATGAGCGTTCAGAACCTGATAATAGCTTTCGAAGCTGAAATTCTTAGCAAAGGATGTCTTGAAATCGATCGCCGGCACCGGGAGGATGACGTCCTTCAGTTCAGTACCGGGCGCGTGCAGTGCCGTCAGATCGACCGGTGCGGCGCTGTTGATGCCGCCTTGGATGAAGGTGCTCTCGCCCCAATTGATCACCTGATTGCCGACGCGGATACTGGAGGCGTTGCCCAAAAAGTCGAATTTCTGGTCGATGAAGGCATCGAGCAGATGGGCCGCATGGCCCGACTCATCGATCGCCCCGCGATCAAGCGAGCGGAAATCGGTGTTCGAGCCGGTCGATAACACCGAATCATAAAATGCCGTCCCGCGCACGAAGATCGTTGTCTCGTCTTTCTTGAGCTGAACCTCCTCGGTGACGCGGTTGGGCTGCGAGAACAGGTCGCCTTGCTTGAAATTGAGATCGCCGAAAGTCGGCACGAATAACGTATTCTTGCCGCCGAACGCTGGTGGGAACAATCCTGTCGCCTGCGCCGAGGTGCGGACGGCACCGCTCGATATCAGCGCCGTATCGGCACTACCGGTCCACCCATCGATATCGAACTCGACGGCGCGGGCCGGCTTGCCGGCAAGGCCGACGGCCAGCAAGGCAATGGCGGCGGCGCCTGTGGCAAGCGTAACGCGATACCCCTGAAATCCTGTCATTCTTCGCTCCCCAATTTCTTTATCTACGCGTCTTGCGGCGTTGCGCGGTCGCGGGCTTGTTCGCTACGGCGTGGCACTTTTCGACATGTCGGTTCTCGGCCCCCGGGCGAAAACGCGGCATGCATGGTGCCCGGTCGATCCACTCCTCCGACCTGAAACCCCAGTGTTAACGGCAGCGATGCGGCGCGTACACCAGCAACCACGCCGTCGCGATAAATCTTTTTGCGGGTGTGTGCTTTCTGCCCCAACGTCGCACAAAAGCTTCGACCGGCCGGTGAACAACCCGCGCTTCGCAGCCCTTCGCACGGAGCGACCGGTTGCGCCGACAAAGCCATGCGCATAGTCGTCAAGTTGCCTCCCCCAACGATGCGGCTTCGTTCTCGATCCCGGACGAGCCGCGAGACCACCGAGCCGCTTTCCCAGATTACGCTAGGGCTAGAATTCGAAGCGCGTCAAGGGACTTCGTTTGGATGGAGCCGGCCCGATGAGCATATCCTGGAGGAGGTCGTTTCCCGACGCGCTGCGTCATTTATCGCGCCGCTGCACGCCGTGCGTCCTTTCGCTTTTAAATTCAGTTGGCGTATAATACATCTTCCCGCAATAAATCGACGACAAGCGTGATCGGGCACGATAAGGTCGGCCCTATAAATGCGGAAAAGTCGGCCGTCCGGGCGCAAGCACCGGTGTTTCCAAGGCCGTCGGCAACAGTCGGACAGAAGGGGAGGAACGATGCACAGGATATACCAGGCTTGCGGCGCATTTGCCGCGGCGATGGCGGTGTCAGCAGCCGCGGGCGCGGCCGATCCTAGCGAACTCGGCAAATCGCTCACGCCATTTGGTGCGATCAAGGCGGGCAATGCCGACGGGTCGATTCCTGCCTGGGATGGTGGATTGACCAAGCCACCGGCCGGTTTCAAACCGGGACAGCATTATGTCGATCCGTATGCGGCCGACAAACCGCTTTTCACCATTACCGGCGATAATGTCGACAAATATGCCGACAAGCTGAGCGTCGGCACCATCGCCAAGCTGAAGGCGTATCCTAGCTTCAAAGTGGTGGTTTATCCGTCTCATCGCAGCTTCGCCGCGCCGCAATATATTTATGATGCGGCGATCGAGAACGCGAAAAAGGCCCATCTCGGCCCGGATGGCGAGACGCCGCTCGACAGTTCGGAGACGATTCCATTCCCGATCCCGACCAACGGCGCCGAGGCGATGCAGAATCACATTCTGCGCTGGCACGGCACGCAGTTGAAGAATCACACGATGACCGCCGCCGTGACCGAGAGCGGCGCCTATGCCGAGCAGAAGATCGATCTCAAGATCATCTATCCCTATGCCGAGCCCGGCTCTCACACCACGCTCAGCCTTTATTTCTATTCCGAAACGGTCTCGCCGGCCCGTACCGCCGGCGATATCGTGCTGGTGCATGAATTCGTCGATCCGTTCATCGAGCCGCGCTTGGCCTGGACCTACAACCCCGGCCAGCGCCGTGTGCGCCGCGCGCCCGAGATCGAATATGACAACCCGATCGCGGCCTATGACAGCCTGACCACGACCGACGATTTCGACATGTTCAACGGCGCGCTCGATCGCTACGATTGGAAACTGATTGGCAAGAAAGAACTCTACGTCCCGTACAATGACTACGCGTTGCAGGATCCGAAATATCAATATGCCGATCTGATCAAGCCGCTGACGCTCAACCCCGATGTTGAACGGTGGGAGTTGCATCGCGTCAATGTCGTCGATGCCACGCTGCGGCCGGGCGCCAAACACGTTTACGCCCGACGGACCTATTATCTCGACGAAGATAGCTGGTACGCCTTGCTATCGGATCAGTATGATGGCCATAACCAACTTTGGCGCACCAACACCAACTACACCATAAACTATTACGACGTGCCGATTATCGCGACGGACGGGCTTGAATACACCGATTTACAGTCACGCCGCTATGTCGTAACGGGTCTGTTCAATCAAGATCCGGTGCCGACCTATACCGGTACCGATCTCAAGGTCGCCGACTTTACGCCGGACGCGCTTCGCCGCGGCGGCACTCGATAAGGCGGTTCCATAATGGTTCGAACGCTTGCCGCGTTCGCTTGGCTGATGCTGTTGTCTGTCGCGGGTCTTCCCGCGCAGGCGGCAGCGGTCGATGCGGCGCCAACAGCTCGACCCCATGTCTCGTTGATGCTGGGCATTGCACGGATCGGGGATCGACTTGTCGTGGTCGGAGAGCGGGGACGCATCCTGCTGTCTGACGATAGTGGCCGAACCTGGCGCGCCGTCGCGTCGGGAACGGGTGCAACACTGAACATGCTGCGGTTCATCGACGCGAAAACCGGTTTCGCGGTCGGCTGGGACGCCACCATTCTGCGCACCGACGATGCCGGCGACAGCTGGACCAAGGTCAATTCCGATCCATCGGCGGATAACGGCCTATTCGACGTCACCGGCCTGCCCGATGGCGGCGGCCTCGCGGTCGGTGCCTATGGCTTGGCGTTCCTATCGCCAGATGGCAAAAGCTGGACGATTGAGCATAATGACACGCTTGATCCCGACGCCCATATGAACGCCCTCTTCGCGCCCGAACCCGGTCATCTCGTGATCGCGGGCGAGGCCGGCAGCATCTATGTCAGCGATGATGCCGGCAAGAATTGGCGCCATCTCGAATTTCCCTATGAGGGATCGCTGTTCGGCGGCTTCGCGTTCGGTCCGCGCGACTGGCTGGTCTACGGCCTGCGCGGTCACGTCTTCCGGACCCAGGATGGCGGCGAACATTGGGTGCCGATCGAGACCGGCACGACGCAGGGCATCATGGGCTCGACGACGCTGAAGGATGGGCGGGTAGTCCTGGTCGGCAGTGGCGGGATCGCACTTCTGTCCGATGCGGCGGTGACCGGCTTCACCGTAATCCCGCATCCGGAGACCCAGACGCTGAGCGGCGTCGCCGAAGCGCCCGACGGCAGCCTCGTCGCGGTCGGCGATATCGGCGTCTCGACCGACGAGTCCAGCATCGAACATCTGACGGTCCCGGCAAAGGTGGCAGCAAGATAATGAGCGAGAGTCTAATTCTTCGTGCCGTGCAGAGACTTGAGACTGTGGTTTTCCGCGGCCGAATGGTCCTGGTGCCGCTATTCTGCCTCGCGACTTTGTTCTTCGCCTGGGAGGCATCGCATGCCCGGATTGAGGGCGGCCTCGACAAGCAGGTTCCGTCCGACCACCCCTATATCCAGACGGCCAAGCAATTCGAAGGCCAGACTGGCAGCGGCAATATTCTGCTGATCGCACTTGAAGCCAAGAGCGGTACGATCTTCACCAAACCATATTTCGATGAACTGAATCATGTCGCCGATGATTTATTCTTCCTGCCCGGTGTGGACCGCGCCCACCTGACCTATATGTTCTCACCACAAGTTCACGTGAACGAGTTGACGGAGGACGGGTTCAAAGCATCGCTCGTCCTACCGGACAAATTTACGCCGACAGAAGAGGGGTTTGCTGCCGTGAAGGCCAATCTGCTGAAAGGCGGGTTGGTCGGCCGGCTGGTTTCGGGCGATTTCTCCACAGCATTGATCGCCGTACCCTTGCTGGAACATGACCCACGAACCGCGGCGGCTCTCGATTACATCAATTTTGCGCATCATCTCGAAACCGATATCAAGGTAAAATACGAGACGCAATATCCTGATGTGAAAATCCACATCACCGGCTTTGCGCGCGCGGTGGGCGAGATCGCCGACGGTGCCCGATATGTCGCCCTGTTTTTCCTGGTCGCGCTCATCATCACGACCTTCTTGCTCTATCGGGTCAGTCATCATTGGTGGCTGACCGCAGCACCATTGCTCTGCTCATTGTCGGCGGTGATCTGGCAGATCGGCCTCGTCACTTTGTTCGGCTATGGCGTCGATGTCTATTCGGTGCTGATCCCGTTTCTCATCATGTCGATCGGCGTGAGCCACGGCGTGCAGATGATCTTGTCGACCGGCCAACTCGCCGCCGCCGGCGAGGATTCCTATCAGGCCGCACGGCACAGCTTTCGCCGGCTGTTCCTGCCGGGCGCGGTCGCGCTCATCACCGGCGTCATCACCTTTCTGACCATCACGACGATCCGCATTCCGGTGATCCGGGAGTTGGCGGCCACCGCGACGATCGGCATCGGAGCACTCGCTTTCACCAATCTGATCTGGCTGCCCCTCATGGTCAGCTACGCCAGGATCAGCCCCCGCACGATCGAGAAAATGCAGGCCGCACTCGATCAACGCGAGAAATTCTGGCATCTGCTAGCGATCCTGGTCCAGCCGCGTTATGCGGTGATGCTGTCACTGGGCGGCGCCGTGATCGCGATCGGCGCCTATGCCGCCGCACAAAACCTCGTGGTCGGCGATCTCAATCAAGGTGTGCCCGAATTGCGGCCGAACAGCCGCTTCAATATCGATACTCTGTTCATTTCAAAGCATTTCGGCAACGGCGTCGATTCGCTGATCGTTTTCGCCACCGGACCGGCTGATTCGTGTCTTACCAAAGAAAACGTGCTGGAGATCGACGATTTCGTTGACAGCATGCGCACGGTCCCCGGCGTTCACGGCACCCAAGCATTGCCGGGCGCCATGAAATTCCTGAACATGGTTTTCAATGAAGGCAATATCCGCTGGGCGGTGATTTCCCATGACCGGCAGGTGCTGGGGCAAAGCACGGGCGGTTCGGACTCGAATCGGGCGCTGACCAACCCTGAATGCTCGGTCATGCCGATCACGCTCTATCTCGACAATCACAAGGCAACCACGCTTTCCACGGTGATCCAGGCGGTCAAGGATTACAAAACGGCACATCCGAATCTGCCGCTGGAATTGCAGCTGGCCGGCGGCAATGGCGGCCAGTTGGCGGCGATCAACGAATCGGTCGATGCCGCGCAGATCCCGATGCTGGCACTGGTCTATCTGGCGATGGTCGTGATTTGCGGCGTGACCTTCCGCTCGCCGCGGGCGGTCATCTGCATCATTGTGCCGCTGGCGCTGGTCTCGCTGATCGCCAACGGGGCCATGGCGCTGCTCGGCATCGGGCTCAAGGTCTCGACCCTGCCGGTGGCCGCCCTCGGCGTCGGCATCGGCGTCGATTACGGCATCTACAAATTCAGCCGGCTCAGCCATTACATGGGGGCCGGCATGGCTTTGCACGACGCCTATATCCAGACCCTGCGCGAGACCGGCAGCGCGGTGATCTTCACCGGCCTGACGCTCTCGGTCGGTGTCGCTACCTGGGTGTTTTCACCGCTGCAATTCCAGGCCGATATGGGTTTGCTGCTGACCCTCATGTTCTTCATGAACATGGTGGGCGCCATCATCCTGCTGCCGGCTCTGATCGGCATCATGCAGATCATCAAGCCGCAGCGGGTCGAGGACATGGCGCGGTCGAGCGTGCTCCATCACGTCTGACACAACAACTGTGACCAACCACGCCGCCTCCGCCCGATCCGGGCGAGGCGGCGTTTTTATTGGCGCCAGAAGAACCGCACTCTACTGCAAATAGAGCGACAATATTTCTGATTAACGCGTAGAATTGGCAAATTGCTACCTCGATACCGCGCTTATCTCAGACGTTAAAACGCGAAACTTATTCCAATCCCCCCCATCCGACCTGCTATACGCGCGAGCGCATGGACCTCTTTCGTCCCCTCCAGTAGCGTCATTATCTAATTCGCACCTAGCAGGTCACCTTGCCCGCAACCGATAGCACTCGGTCCGTACCGCCTATCGATCCGCTCCAGGCCGTGGCCCGCTCCAGTGCGGCCACGGCGTTCGCGGAAACGATGACGGCCGATCAGCTTTATCAGCAAGGGCTGGAGCGCTCGGCGGCGGGCGACGATGTGACTGCGGCGACGTTGCTGGGGCGCGCGCTGGCACTGCTACCAAAACGTGCTGATATTGCTTATAATTTGGGCATTATTCATCGCGACCTCAGCCAACGCGACCAGGCAATGGCGTTGTGGCGACGCGTTCTGGCGATCGATCCCAGCCATGGCGACGCTTGGCTGAGCCTCGCCATAGCGACCGATGATGAGGGCGATGGGCGGGCGGCATTGGCGCTCTACCGCCAGGCGCTCGCCGTTCTGCCCGACGATCGCCGCCTGCTTTATAATTGCGCCGACCTATCTCATCGCGCCCGCGACCTCGACTCAGCGCTTCAGCTCTACGAGCGGGTTCTCACTGTCGATCCGGATTTTGCCGCCGCCTGGCTCAATCGCGGCATGGTCTTGAAACAATTGGGCCATGCCGACGCCGCCGAGATTAGCTATCGACGTGCCCGGACGCTGGGCGATGCCGCGGGCCGTGCGCTCGCGGACTTCAATCTGGCCAATCTCCTGTTGCAGCAGGGGCGTTGGGCCGAAGGTTTCGCCGCCTATGAATCCCGGCTGGCGCTGCCCGAAGCACCCCGGCCGGATTTCGGCCTGCCGCGCTGGAGCGCTACCACGCCGCCCGGACCGCTGCTGCTGTGGAACGATCAAGGCTACGGCGATACGATTCAGTTTCTGCGCTATGCGCCGCTGCTGGCGGCGCGCGGCCAGCGCGTGCTTCTTTATTTGCGTGATCCCCTAAAACGGCTGGCGGCAACGGCACCAGGGGTGACAGCGGCCTTCGGCCTAACCGAAGATCCACCGCCGGCCGCGGCCGAACTGCCGCTCTGCAGCCTGGCGGCGGCACTCGATTTGACCGAACCCGGCGCCTGGCCCGGCCCGTATTTGACGGCACCACCTGCCCCGAACCTGCCCTTGCCGACGGGTAAGCGCTATCGGATCGCGCTCGTCTGGGCGGGCAATCCCGCCCATATCAACGACGTCCATCGGAGCCTGACTTTGGTTGATTTGGCGCCGCTGCTCGGCCGGTCGGACATCGAATGGTGCAGCCTTCAGACCGGTCAACGCGCCGGCGACCTTGCCGCCACCGATCCCGGTGGCACGATTCGTGATCTCTCACCGCTGCTGCATGATTTCGCCGAGACCGCAGCGTTGCTCGGTCGATGCGATCTCGTGATCGCGGTGGACACCGCAATCGTGCATCTGGCCGGCGCCCTGGGGCTCAAGGCCTGGGTATTGCTGCCGGCGATCGAAACCGATTGGCGCTGGGGGACCGAAGGCGCGACGACCTTTTGGTATCCGAGCCTGCGCCTGTTCCGCCAACCGCATGCCGGTGATTGGGCGCCGGTCATGACCGCAATCCGAGCCGCTCTTGCCGAGGAGTTTCCCGATGGGATTTGATTACGATGCGGTGCAGGACCAGATCACCGCGCTACGCAAGAAGCAGCTCTTTTTCATTGGCGGCGCGCCGAAATCGGGTACCACGTGGCTTCAGGTTCTGCTCGACCAACACCCGGCGATCAGTTGTCGCGGTGAAGGCCATTTCACGGCCGCGCTGATGCCGCGTCTGGTTGGTGCCGCCGACGACTACAACAAATATATCGCTTGGAAAAACACCGCCGTCTTCAGCGAGCTACCCGGCTATCCCCAACTGAGCGATGCCCATATCGCGCATCTCGTCACCTCGGCAATAGCGCTGCAACTCGCGTCCCACGCGGACGATCCGGCGACGCGGCTGATCGGCGAAAAGACCCCGGACAATATCCGATTTTTCCCGGTCCTGAAGAATGCCTTCCCGCGGTCCAAATTCATCCAGATCGTGCGCGATGGCCGCGATTGCGCGGTCTCCGGCTGGTTCCATAACCTGCGGACCACGCCCGATTGGACCCACAAGACGTTCGACTCGATGGACGCCTATGTCACGAACTTCGCCCAGGAATGGGCCAGCGATGTCGGCGCCGGCACCCATTTTGGTACGACCCTACCGGACAGTTATCTGGCGATCCGCTACGAGGATCTGGTGGCCGAGCCCGCCCCGGTCCTGGAAACGATTCTGACATTTCTCGGGGCACCGGCCGAAGCGGACATCATCGCCGACTGCTTGCGAGGCGGCTCCTTCGAAACCCTGAGCGGCGGCCGTGTGCGCGGTCAGGAAAATCGCGGCTCATTCTTCCGCAAAGGGATATCGGGCGATTGGCGGCAGCATTTTACCGCGGAAACCGTTCGCCGATTCGACGAAAAGGCCGGGACTTGGCTGGTGCGATACGGCTATAGTGACGCGCTGGCACGGGACACAACTCCGGCACCGACGCTGATGGCGAACGCAGGTTGATCGGAGCGGCGGTCCAGCGCCGGAGTACCCCCGGCTTTCGCCAAGGAGCGGCGATCCCATGTTGGACTATGCGGCCCTGCATTCTGAAATTTCGGCGTTGCGCGAGAAGCAGGTTTTCTTTATCGGCGGCGCCGCCAAATCCGGCACGACCTGGCTTCAAGTGCTGCTCGACAACCACCCGGCGATCAGCTGCAATGGCGAAGGCCATTTCCCAACCTATCTGATCCCCCGCGTGATCGGCGCGATCGACGAATATAATCAGGATATTGATTGGAAAAACCAGACGGTCTTCGGCGAGTTGCCGGGCTATCCGCAGCTTCGCGAGGACCAGATCGGCTATCTCTGGGCGTCCGCGATCGCCTTGCAACTCACGGCGCAGATGCGCGAGCCGGCAATCCGTCTGATCGGCGAAAAAACCCCGGACAATGTGCGTTTCTTTGCACTGCTGAAAAGCGCATTCCCGGCGGCCAAGTTCATTCATATCGTGCGTGACGGCCGGGATTGCGCGGTCTCCGGCTGGTTTCACAATCTGCGCGTCTCGCCCGACTGGACACGCGAAACATTTACCTCGATGGATGCCTATGTCAGGGCACTGGCCGCGGAATGGGCCGGCAATGTCGGCGCCGGCAGCCGATTCGGCGAGGCGAACCCCGACAGCTATCTGGCCTTACGCTACGAAGATTTGGCGGCGGATCCAATCCGCGAATTGGCGCGGGTCCTGGCGTTTCTCGGCGCAGAATCAGGACCGGACATTCTGGAAACCTGTCTGGGGGCGGCGTCCTTCGAACGGCTCAGCGGCGGCCGCGCGCGCGGTGACGAGAACCGCGATTCCTTGTTCCGTAAAGGCACGTCCGGCGATTGGCGGCAGCATTTCACCGCCGAAACCACCCGCATCTTCACAGAACAGGCCGGTGAATGGCTGGCACGCTATGGTTATGACTGACTAAAGCGCGGCAGCCCAAGGCGGGATCAGTCCCGCAGGACCGGCCGCCACCTCAAACGCGGCATAGCCGGGCCGCCCGACGCAACGGCGGCGCCAATCGGCCAGATGCGGATAGCGCGCGAACCCGATGCGCGCCGGTTCGGCGTAAAGCAGCACGCCGGCGAGGTTGAGATCGGCCAGCGTGAAGCCGTCGCCCAGCAGATAGGGCCGCTCGGCAAAGATGAGTTCGAGCACTTTGAAGCCGCGCTGCAGCCGTTCCTCGGCGGTATCGGCGGCCACATGGTCGCGTTCGGGCTCGTCGCGGATCACACGATGCACCAGGGCCGTGATCAAGGGCATCTCGATATCGCTCGCCGCCCAGATCGTCCATTGCCAGATCCGCGCCTCGCTGGCCGCGTCCTGAGGATAAAGCGAACTCCGCCGCTGCTTGGCGAGATAGAGATTGATCGCCAGCGATTCGCTCAGCACAAGATCGCCATCGACCAGCACCGGTACCCGGCCATTGGGATTGAGCGCCAGGAATTCCGGCTGCTTGTGCGCACCACCCCAAAGATCGGTCGGGACATGCTCGAATTCGAGCCCAAGTTCCGCCGCCAGCCACAGCACGCGATTGGCCCGGCTCCAGGCGGGACCGTAGATTTTGAGCATCGATCAGCCCTTACAAGTTGAAAGGAGCGCAGATAGAACAATGGCGGCGGGCCGGAATAGGCCGGCACCGCCGCCATGGAGGAAAGAGCATGGTGAAGATGCGCTTTCTCCTGAAGCTCCGGTTACCCTGGCGGATCTCGATCCGCTTGGTGATTATCCGAAGCTGACGGAGCGTCCGCTCTTTTCTATATACGCTCGGCCGACCGGTTTGTGTATGAGCTATCGGATAGATCGGCGATCAATTCGACGATCTCGCCGACGATCCGCGTCAGATCGAAATCCTTGGGGGTATAGACCCGCGCCACACCCGCGGTCGCCAGCCGGGCGGCGTCCTCGGGCGGGATGATGCCGCCGACCACGACCGGAACGCCGGCGAGACCGGCCGCCCGCATCCCGGTCATGATCTCCGCGACCAGTGCCGTGTGGCTGCCCGACAGGATCGACAGGCCGACGACATCGACCCTCTCTTTGAGCGCGGCCTCGACGATCTGGGCCGCCGTCAAGCGGATGCCGTCATAGACCACCTCGAAACCGGCCTCGCGCGCCTTGAGCGCAATTTGCTCGGCCCCGTTGGAATGGCCGTCGAGGCCGGGCTTGCCGACCAGCAGCTTGAGCCGCCGGCCGCGTTGGTGCGAGAGGTCTTCAACCCGCGCACGCACCGCCAGAATCGCGTCCCGGCCGGAATTGCGCAGTGGTACAGCCGAACCGAGGCCGGTCGGCGCGCGGTATTCGCCATAGCTATCCCGAAGTGCTGCGGCCCATTCGCCGGTCGTCACACCAGCCCTGGCGGCGGCGATTGAGGGTTCCATAATGTTGCGGTTCTCGGCCGCCGCGTGGCGCAATGCGGCAAGTGCTGTTGCGACCGCCGCCGGGTCGCGTCGGCGGCGCCAGGCCTGCAACCGCTCGATCTGCTCGCGCTCGACCGCCGGATCGATGGTCAGAATGCCGGCATCCTCGGCGCCGAGCAGCGGTGACGGCGCGGATTCGATGAAGTCATTGACCCCGACTACGATCCGATCGCCGCATTCGATCGCGGCGAGACGCTGTGCATTCGATTCGACCAGACGCTGCTTCATATAATCGATCGCCGCCACGGCGCCGCCCAGCGCCTGGATATGCTCGAACTCGATACTTGCCTCGGTCACCAGTTCGGCGACCTTCGCCGCGATCACGGGCGAGCCGTCGAACAGATCGCCATACTCCAGAAGATCGGTTTCACAGGCGACGATCTGCTGAAGCCGCAGGCTCCATTGCTGGTCCCAAGCTCTCGGCAGACCTAGCGCCTCGTTCCAGGCCGGCAGTTGCACGGCACGGGCACGGGCGTTCTTCGACAGCACGACGGCAAGCATTTCGAGCAGAATGCGATACACATTGTTCTCGGGCTGCTGCTCGGTCAGGCCCAGCGAATTGACCTGGACGCCATAGCGGAACCGGCGAAGCTTTTCATCCTCAATGCCGAAACGGTCGCGGCACAGCCGGTCCCATAGCTCGGTGAACGCCCGCATCTTGCACATTTCGGTAACGAAACGAATGCCGGCATTGACGAAGAAGCTGATTCGCCCGGTCATCTGGGCGAATTGCGCGGCCGGCACTTGGCCCGCCGCCCGCACCGCATCGAGGATGGCGGTGGCATTGGCCAAGGCGAAGGCCAATTCCTGCACCGGTGTGGCACCCGCCTCCTGCAAATGATAGGAGCAGACATTAACGGGATTCCATTTCGGCATCTCCCGGCAGGTGAAGGCGATGACGTCGCCGGTCAGCTTGAGGCTCGGTTCAGGCGGAAAGATATAGGTGCCGCGCGACAGATACTCCTTGAGGATGTCGTTCTGGGTCGTGCCTTGCAGGCTCTCACGATCGGCCCCTTGCGCCTCGGCGCAGGCGATGTAGAGCGCGAGCAGCCAGGGAGCGGTGGCGTTGATCGTCATCGAGGTGTTCATGCGATCGAGCGGAATGCCGTCGAACAAGGTCTGCATATCGCCCAGATGGCCGATCGGCACGCCAACCTTGCCGACCTCGCCCCGCGCCAACGGGTGGTCGCCATCATACCCGGTCTGGGTCGGCAGATCGAAGGCAACCGACAGACCGGTCTGGCCGCGCGCCAGATTGGTCCGGTAGAGCGCATTGGATGCCGTCGCCGAAGAATGGCCGGAATAGGTCCGGATCAGCCAGGGCCGATCGCGCCCTGTTTCGTCGCCACTGCTCATGCTTGACCTTCCATTTCCGCGCCGGTCTCACCGACCACCCTGTCAACAAGCAAGATAATGGCTCATATCCAAATTAGTTTGGTAAGATTCAAACTTTTTGTGCAGTGCGAAGGGACTTCCCGACAGTGAAGGTGTTTTAGACAGACGGCTGGTCCCACAGGTGCCGGCGGCTCTGATTGGAGGTCGGATGATGGCTGGCACTGCTCGCGTGATTCCACTGCACGGGTCGAAGGAGGCGCCACCGATGCCGGTACCGAAGGATCTCTATGAAATCGGTGAGATTCCGCCGCTTGGCCACATCCCGGCCCGGATGTATGCCTGGGCGATCCGCCGCGACCGGCACGGTCCGCCCGAAGACGCGATGCAGGTCGAGGTCGTCGAGACGCCCGCGATCGGCGCCGACGAAGTGCTGGTCATGGTCATGGCGGCCGGGGTGAATTTCAACGGCGTCTGGGCGGCACTCGGCAAGCCGGTCTCACCCTTCGACATTCATAAAGCGCCCTACCACATCGCCGGTTCCGATGCTGCAGGCGTCGTCTGGGCGGTCGGCGACAAGGTCAAGCGCTGGAAAATCGGCGATGAAGTCGTGGTCCATTGCAATCAAGATGACGGGGACGACGAGGAATGCAATGGCGGCGACCCGATGAATTCACCCTCGCAGCGCATCTGGGGCTATGAGACGCCGGATGGCTCGTTCGCCCAGTTCGCTCGTGTCCAGGGCCGCCAGTTGATGGCGCGGCCGCGCCATTTGAGCTGGGAGGAAAGCGGCTGCTATGTCCTGACGCTCGCCACCGCCTATCGCATGCTGTTCGGCCATCGCCCGCATATCTTGCGGCCAGGCGATCATGTGCTGGTCTGGGGTGCGGCCGGGGGACTCGGTTCGATGGCGATCCAACTGATCGCAACCGCGGGCGCCAACGCGATCGGCGTCATCTCAGAAGACGACAAGCGCGACTTCGTCATGCAGCTCGGTGCCAAGGGTGTCATCAACCGCAAGAACTTCGATTGCTGGGGCCAGTTGCCGGATGTCGACGATGCCGCCGGCTATGCCGCCTATTCACGCAAGGTGCGCGAATTCGGCAAGGCGATCTGGGCCTTTACCGGCAAAGGCAACGATGTCGATTTCGTCTTCGAACATCCGGGTGAACAGACCTTTCCGGTCAGTTGCTTCGTGGTCAAGCGCGGCGGCATGGTGGTATTCTGCGCCGGCACCACCGGCTATAATCTGACCTTCGATGCCCGCTTCGTCTGGATGCGGCAAAAACGCATCCAGGGCAGCCATTTCGCCAACCTGTTGCAGGCAAGCCAGGCCAATCGGCTGGTGGTCGAGCGGCGGATCGATCCTTGCCTGAGCGAGGTCTTCTCCTGGCTCGATATTCCGCATGCCCATACCAAAATGTGGCACAACCTGCACAAGCCCGGCAACATGGCCGTGCTGGTCCAGGCGAAGCGTCCCGGATTGAAATCCCTGGAGGATGCGATCCACGCCTGAGCGGAGTCTACCCTATTACGGATGCGGCGGTGTCGGCGGATATCGCAACAAGGAATATGATGCCGAGGCGGATCGTCGAGCGCCACTTTTTTTGGGCGCGACGGCAAACGGCACCCGCCGCATGACGCGAGGACTTTACAATTTTGCTACTGTTGCTACCACAGAGGGCCGGTGGGCGAAGGTTGCGTCGTCGTCGGGCTTCCTGTAACTTCCGCGGCTCCCGCACATCGAAACCGGATTCACCCATGCCGCTCGGCAGCACCGGCACCTTGGGGGTGCAAGCCTGCATCGCCCGCGTCAAGGGCAGTCCGCGCCTGCGGCGCGCAATCGGGCTGTGCTTTGCCGTTCTCGTCCTCTCGGGGCTGCGGCGTCGGCGCGATCTGTGGTGGCAGCCCTGGCGTGAGTGGCTGCGCTGGAGCTGGGCGTCGATCGATCGGCCGCGCTGTGGGCCAGGCTGGCTCGACCGCTGGATTCTGGCGCGGGCCGCCCGCCGGCTCGACCATACGACCGGGGAAGATCGGCTGCTGCTACTGCAATTGATCATGCAGCATGGCCATGCGTGCGACGGGTTCTGGCGCCCGGATTTCACCGATCCGGCGGTGCGCGGCAATCGCGAAATCCTGCACTATATCTTCACGTTCCCGGTCTTCATCGACCGTGTTGCCCGCCAGAATCAGATCGTCGGTTTCATCGAGCGGCTTTATGCCGATCTCGACCGCTTGCACGCCGAACCCCTGTCACCCGAGCTGCGCGCCGAAATCGCCGGGCATGTCGCGCGGCATTATTCCTTCATGCCGGCGTTATTTTCTGACACGACGCTGCGGCCATTCGCGCGTGCTGCGGGCCGGTGGCTCGAAACCCATCTGCGGCTGTCCGGCCACCGGCTCGATCATGAATTTCCGCCGCGCGCCGCAGGAGCGCGGCTGCGGATCGGCGTGTTCGTGCAGGATATCGAACCGCGCAACGAAAGTTTTCTGGCCGTGCCGTTCGGCCTTGGCCTCGACCGCGACCGCTTCGAGCCGGTGCTGGTGACCGGCGGCCGGCCGAGCACCTGCCCGTTCGGTGCGCTCGTCGAGCGGTCGTTCGAGCGGATCGAAATCGTTGTCGGCGAGGATCTGGCCGAACGCGTAGCCGCGGTGCGCCGGCTTGATCTCGATTTTCTGATTCTGGCCAACACGATCACGGCGCAAACCTCAGAGTTGCAACAGCTTTACGCCCATCGGCTGGCCCGGCAGCAGATCATGCCGGTGGCGATCAGTCCGAATACCACCGGGTTGGCCTCGACCGATTTCGTGCTGACCGCCGCCAATACCGAACCGGTCGATCAGGCGCAGAGCCATTACACCGAAGCCGTGCGGTGGCTCGACGGCACCTTCAATTGCTTCGCCTTCGGCCCGCGCGATCCGCGCCTCGCCCCGGCCGATACTATCGCGGAATGGGCTGTGCCGCGCCGGCCAGTCGTGTTTGCCTCGGGCGGAGTCATTCACAAGCTCGGCCCGGCCTTGCGCCGGAGTTTCATCAATATCCTGCGCCGCGTACCGGACAGCGAGCTGGTGCTCTATCCGTTCAATCCGAATTGGATGCTGCATCCCAAGGTGCTGGGGCTGCGTCAGGCATTGCTCGACGAATTCGCCGCCGCGGGCATCGCGCGCGACCGGGTGCGGATTCTGCCGGCGATGACACCGCCGCAAATTCTGGGCGTGATGCGGCTGGTCACCGTCTATCTCGACACGTTTCCGTTTTCCGGTGGTGCCTCGGTGATGGAGCCGATCTTCGCCGGCTGCCCGATCGTCACCTTGCGCGGCCGGACGCAACGCGGCCTGCTGGGCGCCGGCATGATGCGGGCGCTCGGCCTTGACGAGTTGGTGGCCGAGGATGCGGCCGATTACGAGGCCAAGGCGGTCGCGATCGCCCGTTCGCCGGAGTGGCGGGCGGCGCTGGCCGGGCGGCTGGAAGCCGCCGCGCGGGACGCGCCGTTTCTCGATCCGATCCGGTTCGGCCGGAATGTCGGGGTTGCGCTCGAAGGTTTGGCCGATGGCGCAATCAGCCGGCAGGGGCCGGGCAAGCCCAAGCAACGCGTCCCTGCCATCTTTGCGGTCGCACCTGGAGAAACAACTTGCTAAGCCATGCCAACCGCACGATCCGGCGTTTCATCAAGGTGGCAAACAGAATGACATCCAAAGCTGGCGAGAAGTTGCTGGCGGCACCCGCGGAATTCGGCGCACCGCCGGCGCGGATGTCGATCGAGGCGCTCTATCGGCATGTCAACGGATTGGGCCTCGTTCCTGGCTGCGTGATCGATCTGGGGGCGGCCTATGGCGATTTTACCCGCATGGCCGCCGGCATCGCCCCGCAGGCGCAATTCCTGCTGTTCGAGCCGTTGAAAGAATATGAGGCGAGCCTCCGCCGGCTCCAGGGCGAGATTCCCAATACGCAAATCGTCATGGCCGCCGCAGCGGAAACGCCCGGCAGCATGGTGATCAATGTGCATGATGATCTGGTCGGCTCCAGCCTGATGTATGAGTGGGAAGAGGCGAGCGACGTCAACGGCACGCCGCGCGAAGTGCCGATCACCACGGTCGATCAGGAAGTCGCCAAGCTCGATTTTGCCGGTGACATCTGGTTCAAGATCGATGTACAGGGCGCGGAGATGAAAGTGCTGGCCGGGGCCGAGGCGACACTGCGCCGCACCGCTCTGCTGGTGGTCGAGACGACGTTGTTCAGCACCTTTGCCGATGGCCCGCTGGCCGGCGATGTCATCGCTTTCATGGCTGCGCGCGGCTTCGTGCTCTATGACATAGCCGGTTATCTTTACCGGCCGCTCGACGGCGCGCTGATGCAGCTCGATCTGGCTTTCGTGCCGAAGGACAGCATGTTGCGTAAACACCACGCCTTTGCCACGCCCGAACAGCGGCGCGACATCACGGCCTATCTAGCGTCGCGCAAGGAATCCTGAGATCGATGCTCGCCGACTTGTTGCGCCGCGCGCTTGACCGTGGCCACCCCACGATCCCACGGCTGGCGCGCTTGGCGATCGCCTGGTTTCTGCTGAACGCACCGGCCGCATCCGGGCGTCGTCTAGCCGACCGGATCGGCGAGGATCGGCTTTGGGCGCGGTTCAAGCTTGCCTTGGTCGGCGTGGCACCGAATTGGTTCGAACGGCGGCTGATCACTGCTGCCAAACGTCAGCAAGATGATCCGATCCGCACCATCGTCGTGCTGGCGCTGTTCCAATATGGCTATGAATTTCTTGAGTTCGTGCCGGATTGGGGCCACTGGGAGATTCAGTGCCGGCCCTATCTCAACCAGATCGGCTTTGAATTTCCGCTGATGTTCCGCAGCGTCGACGATCACGCGCGCGCCGTGGCGCATGCCGAGCGGCTGATCGCCGAGCTATCGGCGGCGTTCGAGACGGGCGATCCGGATCGGCGCGACATGATCGCGCGGAGTTTCAGCTATTCCTATAATTTCACGCCCGCTCTATTCAGCACACACAATATGCGGCCGGTGGCGATGCAGGTCGGGCGGTTGCTCGAACATGCGCTGAGCTGCACCGGCTTTATCCTCGATCACCAATTTCCGCCGCGCGCGCCCGGCGCGCGCCAGCGCATCGGTGTCATCGTGCGCAACATCGAGCGCCGCACCGAAAGCTTCATTGCCCCCGCCTTCGTGGCCGGGCTCGACCGCGGCCGCTTCGAAACTGTACTGATTACGTTGGCGCAACCGGCCGATGCCGATTTCGCGCGCTTCATCGGCGGGCATTTCGATCGCGTCGAACTGTTCGCGACCGACGATGTCGCCGAACAGGCCGCCGCCATTCGCGCGCTCGAACTCGATCTGCTGTTTCCGGCCAATACCATGGCGGCGGTGACCTGGAGCTACAATAATCTGCTGGCCCACCGGCTCGCGCGGGTTCAGATCGTCGCCAGCATCGTCTCGCCGCTGACCACCGGGCTCAGCCGGACCGATTTCGCGCTGACGGCGGTCGGGACGGAGCCGGCGGATGTCCAGTCGCACTATAGTGAACGCGTGCTGCTCATGGCGGGGATGTTCAATTGCTTCATCCTGGGCGATCAGTATCCGCGCACGCCGCGGCCGCGCGATCCGGCAGCACCGGTCTTGCCGCCGGTCACGGTCCGCTTCGCCTCGGGCGGTTCGCTTTACAAGCTGACGCCGGAACTGCGCCAGGCCTGGATCCGCATCTTGACCGCGATGCCGGGCAGTGAGCTGGTGCTTTATCCGTTCAATCCCGGCTGGGGCCTGCCGCGCACCTCGGCGGCGATCCATCGCCAGTTCGTCGATGAATTCGCGGCGGCCGGCATCGCCGCACACCGGCTGCGCATCCTACCGAACCAGACGCCGCATCAGATCGTCGATCTGCTACGCGACACCGATGTCTATCTCGATACATTTCCCTATTCCGGCGCCGCCTCCTTCATGGAACCGATCGCGGCGCTGTGCCCGATGGTCGGCCTCGGCGGCTCGACGCAGCGCGGCCTGCAAGGGGCAGCGATGCTGAGAGCGCTCGGACTTGACGAGATGGTCGCGGCCGACATCGATGAATATGTCGCCAACGCCATCGAACTCGCGCGTTCGACCGCGTTCCGGGCGGCGCTACGGCAGCGGATCGCGGCACGGCTCGATCATTTGCCCTTTCTCGACCCGGCGGATTTCGGCCGACGTCTGACCGGGGCGCTCGATCAGGTGCTACCGCTGGTGCATTGAGGCGTCGTCGCGCCCCAAAAGGTGACGATGCATCGCTATCGGGCTCGAAAATCGCGATGATTTCCAGCGTGGTGAACAGCCTATCGCGACCCCGCTCTCGTCGAGTTTGTATCCGCCAAAAGCTTGCATGTCGGGTGTTCGTTTAAAGGATATCGCCTCCGACCGCGGATAAATGACCCACCACGCCACCCGAGTGTCATCAACCCGAGAAAAATGCTCCAGAAGCAATGCCGAGCGCACCCGTGGCATCTCTTCGGCCCCAAAAATCCGTCGCGTCGCTTAGTTAACCGTACCCCGGGCCGAAACGTACATCAGACGTCAAGGAAAAGTTTTCGTTACCCTGACTTTTGTGCCGTGTCCGGGGCGAGACCCCCGCTTGCTCCGATGGCAGGGCATGCTATAAGACCCGCTTTGCGGCAGCGAGGTAGAGCAGTCTTGGCGAAGCCGATCGTCCTTATCCTGAACGGCCCCAATCTGAATCTGCTGGGGAGCCGCGAACCCGGCATCTATGGCAGCCGGACGCTGGCGGATATCGAGGCCGCATGTCACGCGCGCGCCGATTTGCTTGGTTTGTCCGTCGATTTCCGCCAAAGCAACGGCGAGGGTTCGCTGATCGACTGGGTTCAGGCGGCACGCGCCACGGCGGCGGGGATCATTCTCAATGCCGGCGGCTACAGCCACAGCTCGATCGCGCTCATGGATGCGCTGGCGGCAAGCGATCTGCCGATCATCGAAGTGCATCTGTCGAATATCCATCGACGGGAAGAATTCCGTCATCATTCATACGTGTCGCGTGTCGCGCGCGGCGTTATCGTCGGCCTTGGCGGCTTTGGCTACGAATTGGCGCTCGACGCCATGGCGCGGCTGCTGAGCGGCACGATCTGAAACGGGGAAACATGGGTAAATTGACCGATATCGATGGCGAACTCGTCAAGAAACTCGCCGGCCTGCTCGATGAGACCAAGTTGACCGAGATCGAGTATGCCGTCGGCGAATTCCGCCTGCGCGTTACACGATCACCGTCGATCGTCCAGAGCTATGCCGCGGCTCCAGCCGCCCCGCTAGCCGCAGCCGCCGAGACCGACCCGACCGATCATCCGGGTGCGCTCACTTCGCCGATGGTTGGCACCGTCTATTTATCGCCACAGCCCGGTGCCGGACCATTCGTGCGTGTCGGCGATGCGGTCTCTGCCGGCCAGACCTTGCTCATTATCGAAGCGATGAAAGTGATGAACCAGATCAAGGCGCCCAAATCCGGCAAGGTGACGCGCATTCTCGTTTCGGACTCCACCCCGGTCGAGTTCGGCCAGGTGGTGATGATCCTTGAGTAAGCTGCGCGCGCCTTTGTTCGACAAGGTGCTGATCGCCAATCGCGGCGAAATTGCGCTGCGCATCCTGCGCGCGTGCCGTGAATTGGGCATTCATACTGTCGCCGTGCATTCGACCGCGGATGCTGACGCGATGCATGTCCGGCTGGCCGACGAGAGCGTGTGCATCGGCCCGCCCTCGGTGCGCGAGAGCTATCTCAATATCCCGGCGATCTTGACCGCGGCCTCAATCACCGGCGCCGAGGCGATCCATCCCGGCCTGGGTTTTCTCGCCGAGAATGCCGATTTCGCCAGCATGGTCGAGGAACACGGCCTGACCTTCATCGGCCCGACGCCCGAGCATATCCGCATGATGGGCGACAAGGTCATCGCCAAACGGGTGGCGACCGAATTGGGCCTGCCGACCGTGCCCGGCTCCGACGGCGCGATCGGCGATTTGGATGCCGCCGTCGCGCGAGCCGAAATCATCGGTTATCCCGTGCTGATCAAGGCTTCTGGCGGCGGCGGCGGCCGCGGCATGAAGATCGCGCGCGATGCCGATGAATTGCGCCGCCAGGTGCCGATCGCGCGCGCCGAGGCCAAAGCCTATTTCAACAATGACGAGGTCTATTTCGAGCGCTATCTGGACCGGCCGCGCCATATCGAAATGCAGATTCTGGGCGATGGCCAGGGCGCCTGCGTGCATTTGGGCGAACGCGACTGTTCGTTGCAGCGCTCGCATCAAAAAATCCTGGAGGAAGCGCCCTCCCCCGTTCTGACCGCCGCCCAGCGCGGCCAGATCGGCGAGACCGCGATCGGCGCCATGCGCAAGCTTAACTATCGCGGTGCCGGCACGCTGGAATTTCTGTTTCAAGACGGGCATTTCGCCTTCATCGAGATGAATACGCGCATCCAGGTGGAACATCCGGTCTCGGAGATGATCAGCGGCATCGATCTGGTGCAGGAACAGATCCGCATCGCCGCAGGCTTTCCGCTCGGCTACGACCAAAGCGCGGTGCAGCTCAGCGGCCATGCCATCGAATGTCGGATCAATGCGGAAAATCCGTCGACCTTCATGCCTTCGCCCGGCAAGGTCACGGCCTATCATGCGCCCGGCGGGCTGGGTGTGCGGATCGACTCGGCGCTCTATCCGGGCTATACGGTGCCACGCCACTATGACAGCTTGGTCGCCAAACTGATCGTGCATGGTAAAACACGGCATGATTGCATCATGCGAATGAAACGGGCGCTGCATGAATATGTCATCGCCGGAATCGAAACAAATATCCCATTGCATCAACGGCTGTTCGAAGAGCAGGATTTCATCAACGGCGATTACGATATCCATTGGCTAGAACGCTTCGTCGCCGCCGCTGACTAAATTTTCCGGGAGCGCTGCCGCGATGACGGTACTCACGCCCGATCTGTTGTTGCGTGCCTATGCCGCCGGGATTTTCCCCATGGCCGAATCCGCCGACGACCCAGAGGTCTTCTGGGTCGATCCGGAATGGCGCGGCATCATCCCGCTGACCGGCTTCCATATTCCGCATCGCTTGAAGCGGGTGATTCGGTCGGCGGTGTTCGAAATTCGCTGCGATACCGCGTTCGAGGCGGTCATTCGCGGCTGTGCCGCGCCGGCAGCCGACCGGCCGCGCACCTGGATCAATGACGAGATCGTCCGCCTTTATATCGAATTGTTTCAGCGCGGCGCCGCTCATTCGGTCGAAAGCTGGTACGAAGGCGAGTTAGTCGGTGGCCTCTACGGCGTCTCGATCAATGGGGCGTTTTTCGGTGAAAGCATGTTCAGCCGGGTGAGCGATTCCAGCAAAGTGGCGTTGGTCCATCTCGTTGCCCGCTTGATCCGCGGCCGCTATACGCTGCTCGATACCCAGTTCGTCACCGACCATCTGCAACGTTTTGGCGCGACGGAAATTCCGCGGGCGGAATATCGCCGCCGCCTTGGCAGCGCTCTGGCGAGCCACGCCGAATTTCAGCCCGGCTTGGCCGGCGACGCCGTCGACGTCGTGCAATCGAGCACCCACAAATCATAGACCGGGTGTTCGAGCGGATTGAGGGCGGGGCTGGACGCGAACATCCAGCCGTGAAAGAGTTTCTGCGGTGTCGCGCCCCCGGGCCGATACTCTTCGATATCGAGAAACGCCGCGGTTTCCGGTTCCTCTTCCGGTGGCGTGCGACGGCAATCTTTCACGCTGATCGACAGCGTGCCGAAATTGACCGCCTGACCGAACGGGACGGAAAATTTCGTCACCCGCGCCGAAATTTTGTCGAGCGCCTGCAATTCCGCACCGCTGATGATTTCCGGTGCTGGCGCCTCCGGGGCCGGTTTGACGTCGGCCGGGGGCTTCGGCTTGGTGGTCGCCGCCCACGCGGTCGCGGCGATAACTGCGCCCAATCCCAGCACCATGGCGAGCACGGCCGGCCGAAACATGGCGCTAATCCTTGCGGTAAGGGTTGACGAGCCCATCGATCAAATTGCGCAGTACGCTGCGCATTTGAACCTCGCTGCACCCCATGAGAACCGCGTCTTCCAAGGCGTCCTGGGCCATTTGGCGCAATTCATCGAGGGTCTCGGTCAGCACGTCAAGTTTAGCGACACACGAGACCGGTGCCCCATCATCATCGATCCACGCTATTCGGGAAAATTCACGCCCGCTCATCATGTCACCGCGTCCAACTTCGTCAATTCGCAGCCTTATGGCTTCTTACCGGCCGGGTCGGACGCGGCCGGGACGGCGGCACCATCCGACGATTTGGTGCTGCCGGAGATCGAGTAAAATAACTGGCCGAGCATCGATGTCAGGCTGATCGGCGGTTGGGTATTGTGGATCGCACCGCCCGGCGGGATGATTTTGTCATCATTGCCAGGCGTCAGCATCATGATATTGTCGCCCAGCAAGCTCGAGGATCCGATGACCGCAATGGTATCGACCGGCAGCGCATAGGCCCGGTCGATCGACATCCGCACCTCGGCCTCGAATGTCTTGGGATCAAGCGTGACCGCGGTGACGGCCCCGACCTTTACCCCGCCGATTCGGACATCGGTACCGGTTCGAACACCATCAATGTGATCGAACTTCGCCGTTACCTCATAGCCGCTAACGGTTCGTATCCCGGCCGAACTATAGGCAAAAACGAGAAAGATGAAAGCGACGACAAGCACCAGTGCGCCCATCACCGTTTCCAGGACATTGCGATTCATCGAATTCGTCCCGCTGCCGCCAAAGTCAAACCGGTGTCCAGGGCTGATAATCCCCGGTCGCCTTGTCGCGGCGACCGCCGCGCAGGATGGAGCCGGGCGGGCGATAGGCCAATGCGGTGCCGCTCAAATTGGGCAGATGGTCCTTCTGCCACGGCCGGCGCGCCGCCGGATCATTCACCGTTACCGCATCGGAAATGTGATGCAGCCAGCCATGCCATTCCGCCGGAACCTTGGACGGCTCGGCCATGCCGACATACAGCACCCAACGCCGTTCCCGGCTTTCAAGACCGCCGCCCTTGATCAGGGCCTTGCGCGATTTCTCACGAAAATAGCGGTTGCCGAACTGGTCGGTTCCCACCAATTCCCCACACCACCAAGTATATAGCCGGGTACCAAGGGTCATATCGACTCGCGTGACGGGGCCGCGCAAGAGGGTGTTCCAGCACCGAAAACTACGGTACCGGCCGCCGCGCAGCCGAAGGTAAGTGCGGGGAACTATGGCACCGCCCCGCAACAGTGTCGAGACGCGGGCCATGAATTTTGGCCGGTGCCGGGTCGCAAAATTAGGGGACGTGCGGCGGCCAAAGCAATCCCAGCGCGGTTCAGTAACGGACACCGGTCGGAACCAGGCCGCAATTGACTCCACCTTACGATTGGTACACGAAAGGGAGCCTTTCGGCTCCCCTCGCTATTGAATCTCATCAGCCTCGCGGCGTCAGATCGGCGGACACCGGGGTTAGCCGGGCCGTGTTCCCTTATGTGGGGCGCGGCCTAATTCATGTCAACACGAATTTTGGGCAACCATGCCAGCACCTTCACGAGAAGCGGGAAAAACTCGGCCTCGGTCAGCCGTGGCACGGTGCCTTTGACCGCTGACAACCGGGAAACCGAAACCGTCATCAGGTGATTGCAGATGGCCCAAGAATCGAGGTCGGGCGAAACGTAATTGTGTGGCAGCTTGTAAGCCCAAGGGTTCCCCGGCTGCTCCTTGGTCGTCAGGGGAACAACGAGACAGGGGCCGGGCAGAGTATTTTTATAGGAAACGACAATGACGGGCCTGCGCTTCCAAAATTCCGGCTTCCGGGCATCGGTCCATAGTTCGCACCAATAAACGTTGCGAATGTCGGGTGCGGACTTGATCCGGTTGGGACGTTCAGGAGCTTTAGTTTCGTCGATCAGGTCGGCCACAAACGATCCTCAAAAAAGTGCAAAGCTCCGCATCTGTGATTACGAAACGCCACTTAGTCTGTTAGCGAAGAAGCGCGCTTTCAGTCTGTCCGAGGAACTCCAGAAATGCATCCGCACTTCGGTACCAGCCTGATCAGTCACACAGGCAAGGCGTTCTCTTGCGGTGGTCTCTACGTTCCGCCCAGGGTGTTTCTTGGCTCCGGCCTTCACTTGTGCTGTCAGTACGGCATCCTGGTGACAGAGTTCCTGAAATTTTTCATCGGAGTTTTTGTCGGAACCGTGGTGAGGAAGGGAGAATACGCGAACATCATCAAGTTCATTCTTGTACAAATTTTTCCAGCCACCAAGATTCGGTTCGAGTAGCTCGGCATCACCTGTGTTGATCCAAGCTTTTGCGCCTTTGCCCCAGCGCGATCTTGCGGGGCTGGTCACATGCCAGAAAGGGGAATTATTGTCAGTTTCATTATGAACGCTAATGGGGACGCTGAGAAGTGACAATGACGATCGGTTGGAAGACCCGGCATACTCTACGAACAATCTACGCAAATCTGCACGGCCGCTTTCCGTGCGCGCGTGCTGGCCGATGGCGAACGCCAGATCGCCGAGGCCCGGACGTCCTCTTGTACTCGAGTTTTTCTTGTTGTCCCGATCCCGCAGCGCGGCGACGAGGCCCCGATGCGCGCGCGGCTCGATCGGCGCTCTATAAGGTTTGAGTCGTAGCAGGTTTGCCGCTCTCTGCTTCACGGTTAGGTTGCATTCGCCGTCGATAAGCTGAACGCGCCCCTCGCTGCCACGGAACTTCGTTGGCACCCGTAGCTGTTCGGGCGATGGACTCGGGTGCGTCCAAACCCGCTCGTCCCCTGGCCCCTCTCCTGGCGGACTGTCCAGGGTGGGCTCGCCGCCTGATCGCGGGCCGCGCAGAAACGTAACCCGCTCGGCGCCGCGCCCCAAGAAGAATGCGGCCGGATCGGCGACCAACTCGAAGAAGGCCCGGTCGAGATTTCCCCGGTCGATTTCCTGGAGCATCTGAAGGGCCAATTCCTGCTCGTTTACGTACGGCACCATCACGTCTCGCACTTTCGCTCGCGACATCAGGGTATCCAGCCCGCTGACATGATCGGTATCGAAGTGGGAGATGAAGAGCCAGTCGATCGGCTCCTGGTTCTGCGTCGTCCAACGCTTCAAGAAGTCATCGAACATCGCGGTTTTTCGTGAACCGCAGTCGAAGATCCAGCTGAACTGATGGTTGCAGTTCGCGAGGATGCGCCCGGTGTGAAATCCGCCGTGGCCGACAGGGTGCTGAATCCACTCTACATCAAACATCGCGGCTCTCGCATCCAGGAAGACTACACGTAATTCCAAAGCGAACTGGTACTGGAGATACGCGAATCCGTGATGAGATGACCTCCACCTTCGATCGCCTGGGCGGACGAACGCCCGCCGGAAAAGATGCTCATCCTGTAGGCCCCCATTCGGTTCTGGCGGCCAAGCTTCTGTCCCGTACACGCCACCGATGCCGACATGTCCATATTGTTGAACGGTAAAGTAGCGGCATCATCGCGCAACGGCAATAGGGGATTGAGTCACGTTGCCGCTGAACTTAATTGGAACTTTGACAATGGTCCCATCTCATGCCGATAACGGTATTTCAGGGGAGGGCATGAAGATTGCGGCCTGTTGATTCGTCTGCTGAGGGCAATCGGAGCCAACGCGCGTAATGCTACGCGCGCCCTACAGCAACCCCAGCGCCCTCAACTCCTTCTGCATCTGCGCCGGCATCGCATCGGCATCGTCGCGGTGACCGGGGTCGCGGTCGGCCGGGGCATCGGCCGCTTCGAGATACCGCCAGCCCTGCATCGGCCGGCGGGTCTGGCGGACGGTTTCGATCAGCAACGGGTCGAGCCGGATCAGGCAGAAGCGCGTGCCCTCGCCATCGACCCCGGCATCGAGGGCGATGATGCGCTGGCGCACCCGCACCTCGCCCTTGACGATCCAATAGATCGAGCCGCCTTCGAGAATCTCGGCGGCGCGGCGCGGCATGTTGCGCGTCCGGTGGGACAGCGCCTCGCCCCGCAGCCGGCGATTCTCCTGCCAGCTCCGCAGATCCTCCACGCTGTCGCAGCCGACGCACATTTTGAGCAGATGGAGCGGCATCACTCGGTCGCTTTGGCCAGCACCTGTGCCACCTTGGACGAAGGTGCCCGGCCAAGCGCCGCCGTGATCAGGCGCCCGGCGGCCGCCAGCGTCGCCAAATCCACGCCGGTCTCGATCCCCATGCCGTCCAGCATATAGACGAGATCCTCGGTCGCGACATTGCCCGAGGCCCCTTTGGCATAGGGACAGCCGCCCAGCCCGGCCACGGCACTGTCGATCACCGCCACACCCAATTCCAGGCAGGCCAGGATATTGGCCAGCGCCTGCCCATAGGTATCGTGGAAATGCACGGCCAGCCGATCGATCGGCACGATTTCCGCGACGGTCCGCAGCATCGCCTGGGCTTGCAGCGGCGTGCCGACGCCGATCGTATCGCCCAGCGAAATCTCGTAGCACCCCATGGCGCTGAGCAGGCCGGCCACGGCGGCCACGGCGGCCGGTGCGACCGCCCCTTCATAGGGGCAGCCGAGCACGCAAGACACATAGCCACGCACGCGCATGCCACGCTCCGTCGCCGCGGCGACGACCGGCCGGAACCGCTCCAGGCTTTCACCGATCGAGCAATTGATGTTGCGGCGGGAAAAGCTTTCGGAAGCCGCACCGAACACGGCGATCTCCTCGACTCCGGCAGCACAGGCCGCCTCGAACCCCTGGAGATTGGGCACTAGCACCGGATAGCTCACACCGGCCAAGCGCGTCAGCCGCGCCAGCACCGCCGCCGTATCGGCCATCTGCGGCACCCATTTCGGCGACACAAACGCGCCCGCCTCGATCGTCCGCAATCCTGCGGTGCCCAGTGCATCAATCAGTGCAAGTTTGGTTTCGATCGAGACCATGCCGGCCTCGTTTTGCAGGCCATCGCGTGGGCCGACTTCAACAATTCTAACCTCGGACGGCCATGCGATTGTCATGAAATTCTCCCATCATCGCACTTAAACTATGCCCGGCTGGTCAATCCGGCGACTGTACCATGGAACTCAAGATGCAATTTGGTAACGCGCCTCCACCATAGATTATGCGTGATGCCGGGGTTGCATTTTGTGTAAATTTTTAGAGATCGGTAAGGTTTTAGTTACTTGTTTAAAGGATTTTATACTGAATATGAAATTGGAAATTCGTGCCTTCGTGTAATGACTACTTGTCTTGGATGGCCGGCACCGCTCGCCGGGGCCGGTGAAAGGGATAGTGGGTTATGTCCGGGGAGCGTTATTACGCCGTAGATTGCAGTACGCATGCCAAGCGCACCCTCGTTTGGACGGTGTCGCGCCGTTTCGAAGGCGCCGACAATGTGAGCTATGTCGTGCTTCAGCGCATGGACGACCCGACGATTCGCAAGACCCTGGCCGCTTCCGTTCTGGATGACCGCAAACGCTACCAGTCATCCTGACGCACCCGCATCACCGGGCGCAAAGACGATGAGTTCCGCGCCCTCTTCGACCAGATCGCCGACCCCATAGCGCACCAACTCGACCTTGCCGTCGGCCGGTGCCGTGATGGCATGCTCCATCTTCATCGCCTCCAGGACCAGCAGCGTCGCACCGCGCCGGATTTCGGCGCCGGCCTCAGTCAAGACCTGAATGATCCGTCCGGGCATCGGTGCGCTCAACCGGCCGCCGCCGGCCGCCTCGGTCGGCGCGGCCGCCAGCAAATCGATCGGCGTCAGGCGATGCTGAGCGCCGGCCCGAAGCACAAAGAGATCGCCGCCCTGCACGACCACGCGGGCCGTCGATTTGACGCCGTCCAGGCTGAAGCGCAGCGCGCCCGAAGCCTCGTCGGCACCGGCCAACTCGACCGACCGGTTCGGCAGGTCGAGCCGGAACCGGCCGTCGCCGAGCGGATGCGCGCGCAGGCTCAGCACAGCCTCGCCATCCTTGAACGACAGATCCTGATAGCCATCGCCATTCAGCCGCCACGAGGTGGCCAGGTTCCAAGGTGACCAGGGGTCGGAAGACGCGGCAGCGGCGGTTTCGACCGTCCGCTGACGATCGAGCAAAATGCGCAAGGCCGCCGCTGCCAGCGTTTCATCCGAGGCCGGCGGTACCGGCGGGGCCAAATCGGCCCCGTGCCGGCCGATGAAGCCGGTATCGAGTTCCGCCGCGCCAAACGCCGGATGCGCGGCTATCGCGGAAAGAAAGCCCAGATTGGTCGTGACGCCGACGATCTCGTAATCGGCCAGCGCACGGCCAAGCCGACGCACGGCCCGCGCGCGGTCCTGATCCCAGACAATCAGCTTGGCGATCATCGGGTCGTAATGCACCGAAATGGCATCGCCGGCCCGGACACCGGTGTCGACGCGGACATGCGGCCCTTCCTCGGGCACCCTCAGATGAATCAGCCGGCCGGTCGAGGGGCGAAAATCGCGCGCGGGATCTTCGGCATAGACCCGAACCTCGATAGCGTGGCCGTTGATCTGAAGCTCATCCTGGCGCAGCGGCAGGCTGCCGCCGGCCGCGACCTGCAATTGCCATTCGACCAGATCCTGGCCGGTGATCGCCTCGGTCACCGGATGCTCGACCTGGAGGCGGGTGTTCATTTCCATGAAATAGAAGGCATCGCCCTCGGCGATGAATTCGACCGTGCCGGCACCGACATAGCCGATCGCGCGCGCCGCGGCGCAAGCCGCCTCGCCCATGATGCGCCGCCGCTCGGGCGAAAGACCGGGCGCCGGCGCCTCTTCCACGACCTTCTGATGGCGGCGCTGGATCGAGCAATCGCGTTCAAACAGCGAGACGATGTTGCCGTGGCCATCGGCAAAGATCTGGATTTCGATATGGCGCGGCCGGGTCAGATATTTCTCGACCAGCACCTGATCGTCGCCGAACGACGACATCGCTTCGCGTTTGGCCGAGGCCAGTGCATCGGCGAAACCATCCGCCGTCTCGACGATCCGCATGCCCTTGCCGCCACCACCGGCCGACGCCTTGATCAGCACCGGATAGCCGATGCGGCCGGCCGCCGCCGCCAGCATGGCCGGCTCCTGGTCGGCACCGTGATAGCCCGGCACCAGCGGCACGCCGGATTGTTCCATCAGCGCCTTGGCCGCCGATTTCGAGCCCATCGCCCGGATCGCGGCCGGCGGCGGCCCGATGAAGACGATGCCGGCAGCACCACAAGCCTCGGCGAAGGCAGCGTTCTCTGAGAGAAATCCGTAGCCGGGGTGGATCGCCTGAGCGCCGGAGCATTTGGCCGCGGCGATGATCTTGTCGATGACGAGATAGCTCTCGCGCGCCGGTGACGGGCCGATCGGATAGGCCTCGTCGGCCAGATCGACATGGCGGGCGCCGGCATCGACCTCGGAATAGACCGCGACCGTGCGGATGCCGAGCCGCCGTGCCGTCTTGATGACCCGGCAGGCGATCTCGCCGCGATTGGCGATCAGGATCTTATCGAACATCGCTCTGGCTCCCTCAGCCCTGCCGCCAGGGCGGCAGGCTCTTGTTGAGGAAAGCACCGATGCCCTCCCGACCCTCGGACGAGACCCGCCGCTCGGCAATCCGGCGGCCGGTTTCGGTGATGAGGGCGTCATCGACCGGGCGACCCGCCACCAAAAACACCAGATCTTTCGCCTCGGCCTCGGCGATCGGCGCCCCCTGCAGCAATGCCGCCAGCACCGCCTCGACCGCGCCCTCAAGCGCCTCGGGCTCGACCACCTCATGGACCAGCCCGATCGCGCAGGCCCGCGCCGCCGAGATCACTTCGGCGGTCAGGAAATAACGCCGCGCCTGACGCGGCCCGATCGCCGCCACGACATAGGGGCTGATCGCCGCCGGGATCAGGCCGAGCTTGACTTCCGACAGGCAGAAGCTCGCTCGTTCGGACGCAATCGCGATGTCGCAGGCTGCAACCAGTCCGACGCCACCGCCATAGGCGGCCCCCTGGACTACGCCGATCACCGGCTTGGGCAGCTGATCGAGGGTGTGCATCAGGCCCGCCAGCTTTTCGGCATCGCGTTGATTTTGCTCACGCGTATAGAGGGCCATACGCCGCATCCAATCGAGATCGGCCCCGGCGGAAAAGCTTTTGCCAGCGCCGCGCAACACCAACGCGCGCACCGCGTCATTGCCGCCCAACGCTTCGAGGCGGCCGGTCATGTCGGCAATCAGCGCGTCGTCGAAGGCGTTGTGCAGGTCCGGTCGGTTGAGCGTCAGCGTGGCGATGCCGCGCGCATCGATGGTTTGGAGCAGGGTTTCGGTCATCTCTCGCCTCACATCCGGAACAGGCCGAATTTGCTCGGCTCGATCGGCGCGTTGAGGGCCGCCGAGAGGCCGAGGCCGAGCACCAGCCGCGTCTCAGCCGGGTCGATCACCCCATCATCCCACAGCCGCGCGCTGGCATAATAAGGATGGCCTTGCGTCTCGTACTGCGCCCGGATCGGCGCCTTGAATTTCTCTTCCTCGTCGGCCGGCCAGACCTTGCCGGCCGCCTCGACATTGTCGCGGCGCAAGGTCGCCAGCACCGAGGCGGCCTGTTCGCCGCCCATCACGCTGATCCGCGCATTGGGCCACATCCACAGAAAGCGCGGTTGATAGGCCCGGCCACACATGCCGTAATTGCCGGCCCCGAAACTGCCGCCGATGATCACGGTGAATTTCGGCACATTGGCGGTCGCCACCGCCGTCACCAGCTTGGCGCCATCCTTGGCGATGCCGCCGGCCTCGTATTTCCGCCCGACCATGAAGCCGGTGATGTTCTGCAAGAAGACCAGTGGAATGCCGCGTTGTGCGCAGAGTTCGATGAAATGCGCGCCCTTTTGCGCCGACTCGGAAAACAGAATACCGTTATTGGCGACGATTCCGACCGGGTAGCCCCAGATATGGGCAAAGCCGGTGATCAAAGTCGTGCCGTAAAGCTGTTTGAATTCATCGAGTTCGGAATCATCGATGATGCGCGCGATGATCTCGCGCACATCATAGGGTTTGCGCGTGTCCTTGGGCACCACGCCATAGATTTCCCGCGCCTCGAAGCGCGGTTCGCGCGGCGGGCGCAGTGCGATGTTCGGCCGCTTGACGCCGTTCAGCGAAGCGACGATGCGCCGCGCGATGCCGAGCGCATGGGCGTCGTTTTCGGCAAGGTGATCGGTCACACCGGAAACCCGGCTATGAACATCGGCGCCGCCCAGATCCTCGGCACTCACCACCTCGCCGGTCGCCGCCTTGACCAGCGGCGGGCCACCCAGAAAGATCGTGCCCTGGTTCCGGACAATGACCGATTCATCCGACATAGCCGGCACATAGGCGCCGCCCGCCGTGCACGAGCCCATGACGATCGCGATCTGCGGAATCCCCGCGGCCGACATTTGCGCCTGATTATAGAAGATCCGGCCGAAATGATCGCGATCGGGAAAGACCTCGTCCTGATTAGGCAGATTGGCGCCACCGCTATCGACCAGATAAAGACAGGGCAGCCGGTTCTCGCGCGCGATTTCCTGGGCGCGCAGATGCTTCTTCACCGTCACCGGGTAATAGGTCCCGCCCTTGACCGTGGCGTCATTGGCGACGATCACGCATTCCCGGCCCATGACCCGGCCGATCCCGGTAACGATGCCCGCGCCGGCAATATCGCCGCCATACATGCCGTGGGCGGCCAGCTGCGAGAATTCCAGAAAGGGCGAGCCCGGATCGATCAGCCCACGCACCCGATCGCGCGGCAACAGCTTGCCGCGC
>JBAVTK010000648.1:0-10964 GCA_049696095.1 Aliidongia sp.
CCGGCACCGAGGCACAGGCCTCGACCGTGATCAACGGCACGGAATGGCAGAGCCGCCGCGGCTCGGTCGGCCGGGTCGTGACCGGGCTGATGAAGATTCTCGATAGCGGGGGACGCGAAGTGCCGGCGGGCGAGACCGGCGAGATTTATATGCGCCCGGCCGACGGCATGCCGCTGACATATCGCTATGTCGGCGCTGAGGCGCGGCGGATCGGTGCGTGGGAATCGCTGGGCGATATCGGCTGGTTCGACGAGGACGGCTATCTCTATCTGGCCGACCGGCGCAGCGACATGATCCTGGTCGGCGGCTCGAACGTCTATCCGGCCGAGATCGAAGCCGCGCTCGACGAACATCCGCTGGTGCAATCGAGCGCCGTGATCGGCCTGCCCGACGAGGATCTGGGTAACCGCATCCACGCCGTGATCCAGCCGCGCGCGGGGCTCGACCTCGAGGATCTGCACGCCCATCTGGCCCTTCGGCTGATGACTTATAAACGGCCGCGCAGCATCGAGTTGGTACAGGAGCCGCTGCGCGACGATGCCGGCAAGGTGCGCCGCTCGCAATTGCGGGCGGAACGGGTGGGCGCCAGCAGCCAACCGCGGGCTGGCTGATATTCCCGCGACCAGTCCTTGGAGCCCGCGCCTGCGCTCCGGCCGGCTATTGGCGAACCGGCAGCATCCAGCACCTCGCGAAAGAGACGCAATGGCTCCGCAAATTTCTCGTCGTACCGGAATGTGCGACGACGCGGCCGGGGCGAAAATTCTGCGGGGGCACCAAGCGGTCCGCGATGAGCGCGACTCTCTAGATAATAAATGAAGGGATAGCTGAGGATCGGCCAGACTTGATGGTCGTTCGCCGCCGCCTCGATCCCTAGGCCGTGGGACAGATTCTCCGTAACGCCGTGTTGCATCACGGCCTCTTGTCATCCGATGTAACAAATCCCAGGGGAACCCGGCGACCGCCTTATGCTATGACATTCGTTATGGAACGGTCACCCCACATTCTCGTCGTCGATGACGATCGCGAGATTTGCTCGCTCCTCTCGCAATTTCTGTCGCGCCATGCGCTGCGGGTGACGACGGCGCGCGACGGCACGGAGATGATGAAGATTCTGGAGACCGCGCGCGTCGATCTCGTCGTGCTCGATCTCATGCTGCCGGGCGAGGACGGGCTCAGCCTGTGCCGGCGGGTTCGTGCGACCAGCGCCATGCCGGTGATCATGCTGACCGCGATGGGCGAAGATGTCGATCGCATCGTCGGCCTGGAAATGGGGGCCGATGATTACTTGCCCAAGCCGTTCAATCCGCGGGAATTGCTGGCCCGAATCAAGGCCGTGTTGCGCCGGGCCGGCACCTTGCCGCCGGGTTCGACCGAATTGGCGAGCACCGGCAAGGTGCTGTCCTTCGGGACGTGGCGACTCGATCTGGCCAAGCGGGAATTGACGAATGAATCGGGCGAGCCGGTCCTGCTCTCCTCGGGCGAATTCGACCTGCTTCAAGCCTTCGCCGAGCATCCGCAGCGCGTGCTGACCCGCGATCAGCTGCTCGATCTCGCGCGCGGTCGAGCCGCCTCGCTGTTCGACCGCAGCGTCGACATTCAGGTCATGCGCCTGCGCCGCAAGATCGAAGCCGATCCGAAGGATCCGCAATTGATCAAGACCGTGCGCAGCGGCGGCTATATGTTCACCCCGACCGTCCGCGCGAGCGGGGGCGAGTGATGCCGCGCGACACCTTGTTCGCCCGGATCGCGGGTATGTTGATCCTGAATTTGGCACTGGTCCAGCTCGTCACATATCTCCTGGTGCGGATCGAGGTCGAGCACGTCCCGCTCCGCTCCGAATTGACCGAGCGTATCGCCACCAGCACACGGGTGCTCGATGCGCTGCCGACGGGCGAACGCCCGGCGTTGGCGCAAGCTATTGCGACACCGGATCTCGGTATTCGGATCTGTTCGTTGGCCGAGGTCGAGGCGCATCAACTGACCGACAAGTCTGGCGTGCGCCAACCCGATCCACGCTTCGAACAGCGCCTGCGCGAGCGGCTCGACGGACGCAAGCCCCGCCACGAAATGCGCTTTTGGCGCCCACTTGGCCCGAACACCGCGAGCGGCGGCAATCAGGATGAGGAACCATTCGTCATCGCGATTTCGCTGCATGATGGTGATTTCGCCGAATTCCATCCGCAGCGGATTCCGACAGCATTTCGATGGCTGCAACTGGGGACGTGGATCGCGTCGATCGCTGTGGTCAGCAGTGTGCTCTCGTTGTGGTTTGCCCGGCGCCTGTCGCACGGCCTCGCCCGTTTCGCCGACGCGGCCGAGGAGTTTGGCCGATCGGCCGAGGCACCGCCATTACCCGAGACCGGTCCGGTCGAACTCAGCCTCGCCACCCGCGCCTTCAACCGCATGCAGGAGAGGTTGCGGCGCTTCGTGCATGACCGCACCCAAATGCTGGCCGCCATCAGCCACGATCTGCGGACGCCGCTCACCCGCATGCGGCTCAGGGCCGAATTCGTCGATGACGAGGCTCAGCGCGACAAGATGCTGCACGACATCGGCCAGATGGAAAGCATGATCGCCGAGACGCTGGCCTTTGCCCGTGACGATGTCACCACCGAGGCACGCCAGGAAGAGGATCTCGACGAGTTGCTCGACACGCTATGCTCGTCGCTGGGCGAAACCGGTCAGACCATCGATTACACCGCCATTGGGCCCGTGCCGATCAGATGTCGGCCGATGGCGCTTCGCCGGGCATTCGCCAACCTCCTGGAAAACGCGACGAAATACGGCCGGCATGCCCATGTCGTGTTGGAATCGACGCCGGGCCATGTGGTCGTCGAGATCGATGACGAAGGGCCCGGCATCCAACCGGCCATGTGGGAAGCGGTATTCCAGCCATTTTTCCGCCTGGAGTCCTCGCGCAATCGCGATACCGGCGGCGTCGGCCTCGGCCTCAGCGTCGCCCGCACGATCATCCGTGGCCATGGCGGCGATATCATCCTGTCGAACCGGCCCGCAGGCGGCTTGCGCGCGACGGTGACCCTGCCGGCCTGAACCCGGTCAGATCGACGGCAGACCGTCGAGCCAGCGCCGCATCTCGGTCATCAACGTCTCGGGAAGGCCCGCGATATGCAGCACCTTGTTGCGTGCGGCGGCCCCGGCGACGATTGTCAGGCTGGTTTTGGGTCGCCGCCACAGCTTGGCCAGCAAGGCGATCACAGCGGCATTGGCTTTGCCGCCCTCCGGCGGTGCCGACACCGCGGCGATCACGATTTCCGCGCCATCGGCCAGAATCGAGCGGCCGAGGATTGCCGTGCGCGATGCCGCTGGACGCAGTCGGAGCGCCAATGTGATACCAGAAACTCCGACGCTGCGATATTCCGCGAGCGCCGGTTTCAATGCATCAGCCGATGCATTGCCCGGTCCAGCCCCTCCAAGGTCAACGGGAACATCCGGCCTTCCATCAGTTGCTCGATCAGCCCGATCGTCTGCGTTCCGCCCCAGTATTTCTCCGGGACCGGATTGAGCCAGACCGCTCGGGGATAAGTCGCCAGCAGGCGGCGCAGCCAGATCTGACCCGACTCGGCGTTCCAGCTATCGATGGCACCACCCGGCTGCATCAGCTCATAGGGGCTCATACTGGCATCGCCGACAAAGATCAGTTTCCAGCTGGCATCGAAGGTATGGAGGATGTCCATCACCGCCATGCGATCGACCGGCTGAAAGCGCGCGTCCTTCCACATCATGTCGTAGGGACAATTGTGGAAATAGAAATGCTGGAGATGCTTGAATTCCGTGCGCGTCGCCGAGAACAATTCTTCGCAGAGCTTGATGTGATCGTCCATCGAGCCGCCGATATCCAGGCACAGCAGCACCTTCACGGCATTATGCCGCTCCGGCACCATCTTAAGGTCAAGATAGCCAGCATTCCTCGCCGTGGCACCGATCGTGCCCGGCAGATCAAGTTCACTCGCCGCCCCTTCTCGGGCAAAGCGCCGAAGCCGGCGCAGCGCCACCTTGATGTTGCGCGTACCGAGTTCGACATCGTCGGCCAGATTCTTGAATTCGCGCTTGTCCCAAACCTTGACCGCCCGGCGATGGCGGCTTTCATGCTGACCGATCCGCACCCCTTCGGGATTGTAGCCATAAGCACCGAAGGGTGAGGTGCCGGCCGTGCCGATCCATTTCGAGCCGCCCTGGTGCCGGCCCTGCTGCTCGGCCAGGCGTTGCTTCAGCGTCTCCATCAGCTTGTCCCAGCCGCCCAGCGCCTCGATCTGGGCCTTTTCCCCGTCGGTCAGGGTTTTCTCAGCAAGCTTGCGCAGCCATTCTTCGGGCAACTCGACTGTGCCGACAGGATCCGGCCCCGTCCCCGGCATTGGCTCCAGCCCCTTGAAGCATTGGCCGAAGATCTGATCGAAGCAATCCAGATGGCGCTCATCCTTCACCAAGGCCGAACGCGCCAGATAGTAGAAATGCTCGATGTCGTATTGCGCCAAGCCAGCTTGCATCGCTTCCTGAAGCATCAGGAATTCGCGCAGACTGACCGGCACACCGGCGGCTCTGAGTCTCAGGAAAAAATCGATGAACATCGCGCTGCCCCTTCAGCGCTGCTGGCCACGCCGATGCAGAAAGGCCAGCCGCTCGAACAGATGAACATCCTGCTCGATCTTGAGCAGCGCGCCATGGAGCGGCGGGATCAGGCGGGCCGGATCCTTGTCGCGCAACACCTCGACCGGGACATCCTCGGCCATCAATAGCTTAAGCCAATCGAGCAGTTCCGAGGTCGAAGGCTTCTTCTTCAGCCCGTTCACGTCGCGAATGTCATAGAACAGTGTCAGCGCCTCGCGCACCAGCAGCTTCTTGATGCCGGGGTAATGCACCTCGACGATCTTCTCCATCGTCTCGCGATCGGGAAAGCGAATGTAATGAAAGAAGCAGCGGCGCAGAAAGGCGTCGGGCAGCTCCTTTTCATTGTTCGAGGTGATGATGATGATCGGCCGATTGCGCGCCTTGATCGTCTCTCTGGTTTCGTAGACGAAGAACTCCATGCGATCGAGTTCGAGCAGCAGATCGTTGGGAAACTCGATGTCAGCCTTGTCGATCTCGTCGATCAGCAATACGGGCGCTGCGTCGGCCTCGAAAGCGTCCCAGAGCTTGCCGCGCACGATGTAATTCTTGATGTCGTGGACGCGGGCATCACCGAGCTGACTGTCACGCAGTCGCGACACGGCATCATATTCATAGAGGCCTTGTTGCGCCTTGGTTGTCGATTTGATATGCCAGGGAATCAGAGGCTTACCAAGTGCGGCAGCGACCTCCTGGGCCAGAATCGTCTTGCCGGTGCCCGGCTCGCCTTTGATCAGCAGCGGACGTTCAAGCGTGATCGCGGCATTGACCGCGACCTTTAGATCCTCAGTCGCGACATATGAGGCGGTGCCGGTGAATTTGGCCATAAGGCGGGACTCTCCCAGGAAAGACACGACAGGCGGGCAGCAACCCGCTATTTGCGCCAGACTAGGGTCAATCGGTCGCCTTTGCTACGGTAAGGATCAGGATTGGGAACGCGCAGACCAAAAAAACACCGGTTAAACGCGCAACTCACGTCCCTCCCGGTCAAAACCGACATTGCCAACAACGAATCGGACGACTTCGCCATCGGCGCCACCGAACGGCAGCACGAGCCGCTCCCACCGGGAAAATGGCGCGGAAGGCGGGGTATTCACGGTCATGACCGGCTCCGGCCGGGCCAGGAGATTGCGATAAAGCGCAAATGCGAAGCAAATCACCTCCAGCGGCATAGGATGCACCGAAAGCAATTTGCCGGTCATATCGTAGCCCGACACGGCCGCGATGTGAGTACCGAACAGCCGGTAGCGAAAATCCCGCCCCTGGTCGACCGGCTCAATAATCAAAATGCGGCCCAGTGCTGGACGCAGCTTAATCGGATCGATAGCGGTAATCGGCGGCAATTGTCCGCAGCGCTGCGCGTGCCAATACTCCAGCAGGAAGCGATTCGGCGTACCATTCAGCGCGGCTGGCGGCGGCGATCGCGTGACATCGAGAACACCGAGGCCGGCGGCGACGAAGCCGGTACGGATACGTTCCAGGCGGTTCGCCGCCAGATCCTGCTGCCACCGCTCGACGCGGGACCAGTCAACGGACGCTGGATCGGTGCTGGCACATGGCCTCAATACGGACGTTTCAACACCTCATTTTCCCTGCAAGGCACAGACTAGACGATAATGTGGAACTCAACACTTTAATTTGGATTAAGAAATGTCCACCGGTTTCAAATGAATACATCTCGACGTATGAAATGGGTAGCACCACGACCAAATCCGGCCATAGCCGTTATTTACGATTTCTTAAATAAAGACGAAGGTCTTCTATCTAATGATTCGCTACCAATACGAGAAAATTTACCCCTTATTTCAGCACGCACGCCAAGAAATTCTCGCTTTCGGCTTCGGTTGCCTCGTTGTGACGAGGAAAGTATCATGAGCGCCCGCGACGACAAAAATACGGTCGAATTGCCGAGCATGAAACGCGACGGTCAGCCTGCCAATCAGAGCGGAAGTTGGTTGGCGGCTATGCCCGCGGAAACGCCGAACCGAGTCGATACCGAGGTCAGCCGGTTCGCCGGCAGCCGGTCTTATGCCTGGACGTTGACCCCGACCGAGGAGAGGGCGCTGAGCAAGGTCGAGACCTGAGACGCCAGTCCTGAATCGATCGCCGACGCGGTGGTCGGGCTAACGGACGTGGCGTTACTTATGGTGTCCTGCGTACCCGGACCGAGCGTGCTCGAAACCGTTCGCTTGAATATCGCCTGCCCCACCGGGGTCAATGAGTAGGTCGCCCCGGTCGGGGCCTTCGCACCGGCCGGTGTGTCGACCGATACCTGCTTCAGCCATCCCAGACTTTGCAGATTCGTGATCGTCGACGGTGCTGTGCCGTTGGCGTTCCACGGAATCAACAAGGAGTTACCGGCCGTTTGGCCGATCGACGCGATCACATTGTGATCCTCGGTCGACAATTCACCGGCCGACAGGGCGTTGATGGTCGGCGAGGCCGAAACCGCAGCACTATTTGCGCTGAGAATGCTGAAAGGACCGAACGTGTCACTTGCTCCAGCCGCGATGATCGACGCGGCGTTGCTGGTGCCCGAACTGCCCAGGATCGATGTCAGCGACAGGCCCAACTCTCCGGTCGCTGGAAACGGGCTGAAAAAAGAACCGGAGATCGCACTCATCAGATGTGGCTTTCGATGCGGTCCAGAGCGGGTGGCGAGGAACTCGGTTCCATTACCCAATTCACAGAGCCAGTACGATCGGTGAGAATATCGTTCGATTGTTTAAGCAAACCATAACGCGCCAAACGACCATGGACCGAATCATCGCGCTGCGCTTCCGCCCTCAACACGGACATCCAGTGTCTCGATGTTGTCGCGCGCGGCGTCGGCCGCCGTCGAATCGGGGGCGAGTTCGATCACTTTCAGCCAATTCTGGCGCGCGCCGGCCGAATCGTCGGACAGACGCTTGATATTGCCCAATTCGAGCCAGGCTTCCGCCAGATTGGGATCGCTTTGCACGGCCTTCTCGGCATCGAAGCGCGCTTGTTTCAAATCGCCGAGAAGACGCCAGGCCGATGCGCGATAGGCCAGCGCATCGGCCCGCGGCCCCGCGGTCAGCGCCTTGTTCAAATCGTCGATCGCCGCATGGTAATTCTGGCGTTGGGCGTAGGACACCGCGCGATTGACCAGATAGTCCTGATTGCGCGGTGCCAGCTTCAGGGCAGCTGTCAGTGCCGCCTCGGCATTTTCCGCTTGGCCGGCCTCGCTCCACGCCTCGGCTGCCTGGGCCAGGACGCTGGCGCGCAGCGAGTCGCTCTCGCGCACCATTTCCGCGGCGATTTTCTCCAGGCGATGGGCCGCTTCGACATATTCCTTGAGGCCGATCAACGCGAGCGCCACACAGTGCTGTGCCGGCAACCCGCCGCCATGATCGCGCCAGATCGAACCGGTCTCGAAGCCTTCCGAGGGCTGCTTGCGGGCGAGCGCCAGGCATTTGTCATAGGTCGCCGCATCCTGGCCCTCGGCCCGCGCCGTCAGGGGCGCGGCCAGGATGATCGTCGGCAGCAGGCAGAGACGCAGCAAGGGTGACAAATTTCCGTTCCTTGGCAGAAGGACATTGACCATGGCATAGGAGACGACAAGAGCGGTCCCACGCAAGCCGGAACCGCTGCCTGTGAGCCGAAAAGCTTGCGGCCATGAATCGCACCTACAAGGTCGGAGAGCGAAAGATGAAGCATCTGTTCTGCTTCGGCCTGGGCTATAGCGCGCGCGAACTGGCCCGCCGCCTCCAGGCCCAAGGCTGGAAAATCACCGGCACCTGCCGAACCGAGGTGGGTGCTGCGGCGTTGCGCGCGCAAGGCATGGCGGCGCGCCGCTTCGACCGCGACAACCCACCCGAGGACGCAGCCGCCGATCTGGCCGGCGTCACGCATATCCTCAGTTCGGTACCCCCCGACGCGCTTGGCGATCCGGTCCTGGAACATTACGGCCCGGCGATGGCCGCGCTGGAATCGCTGGCCTGGGCCGGGTACCTGTCAACGACCGGCGTCTATGGCGACCGGGCCGGCGGATGGGTCAATGAAAACTCTGCCCTCGCGCCGACCGGGGCGCGCGGCCGTAACCGGGTCGCGGCCGAGACCGGCTGGCTGGCGCTGTGGCGCGCCTCCGAGGTACCGGTCCATCTGTTCCGTCTGGCTGGAATCTATGGCCCCGGCCGCAGCGCGCTCGATACGATCCGCTCCGGCCAAGCCCAGCGGATCATCAAGCCGGGCCAGGTGTTCTCGCGCATTCACGTCGCGGATATCGCGGCGACCCTGGAAGCCTCGATCACGCGGCCCAATCCTGGTGCCGCCTATAATGTGTGCGACGACAATCCGGCGCCGCCCGACGAGGTGCTGGCCTTCGCCGCAACCCTGCTCGGAGCACCAATGCCGCCCGCCCAGCCCTTCGAGACCGCGACACTCTCCGAAATGGCGCGCAGTTTCTATGCCGACAACAAGCGCGTGGCGAATGAGCGCATCAAGCGCGAGTTGGGCGTGCGTCTCAGCTACTCGGATTACCGCGCGGGCCTCAAGGCGTTGCTCGATGGCGGCCAATGAGGCTCAATTCGTCGATTGCCGCCTCCAGTCGGGCCAGATCCTGCGGGCGCGACAGGCGGTGATCGCCATCCTTGATCAGCGTGACCACGACATCGTCACCGCTCAACGCCACCGCGACGCGTAGGCTGTGCTGCCACGGCACATCCTTATCTTCCATGCCATGCAGCAGCCGGACCGGGGCGGCCAGTACGATCCGCCCGGTCAGCAGCAGATGCGCGCGCGCCTCTTCGACCAGTTTGCGGGTGATGACATAGCCGGCGGGATCGTAAGCCGACGGAATGCGCAACGCGCCTTCGGCAAGCAGGATTTCGCGCTGCTCCGGCCCGAGTTGGGGCCAAAGCAGCGCCTCGGTGAAATCCGGCGCTCCGGCGAGCGAAATCAGCCCGGCGACGCGATCGGGCTGACGCAAGGCGACGAGCAAGGCGAGCCACGCGCCCATGCTCGACCCGACCAGGATCTGCGGCCCGACGCACGCCTGGTCGAGTATCGCCAAGGCATCCTCCAGCCACAGTCCGACGCTGCAATCCTCGAACGGAGTCGAGGACTCGCCATGGCCCTGATAGTCAAATCGTACATAGGCCTGATTGCGCATTGCGCAAAATCGATCAAGATGGCCAGCCTTGGTACCGGTCATGTCGGAGCGGAAGCCATACAGAAACAGCACGCCGGGCAGCCCTGCCCCGCCTTCGCGGCAGCGATAGGCGATTGAAGCCTGCGGCCCGCGTGGTAAAATACGAATCCTCTCGGCTCTCTCATCCACCGATTTAGAGTCCATCACCATTTTCGATAACCAGGATGTTTCCGAAGGCCGAGTCTAACATCACCGTCCCGCCCGGCACAGGCCGTGTTCCAGCCATACTCCAGGTCGTTCCGGCCCTGGTGACGGGCGGTGTCGAGCGCGGCACGGTGGAGATCGCCGCGGCGCTGGCGCAAGCCGGCTGGCGCAGCTTGGTCGCCTCGTCCGGCGGTCCGATGGTGCGCGAGCTTGAACGGGCCGGCGCCGAACATATCGTGCTGCCGCTCGCGACCAAGAATCCGCTGACGATTCGCCGCAATATCGACCGGCTGGCGAGGCTGATCGAGGAACGCCGTATCGATCTGGTCCATGCGCGCAGCCGCGCGCCGGCCTGGAGCGCGTTTTATGCGGCGCAACGCACGCGCCGACGCTTCGTCACGACATTCCACAATATCTATGGCAGCGAAAACCGGCTGAAGCGCGCCTATAACGCGATCATGGCGCGCGGCGAACGCGTCATCGCGATTTCCGACTTCGTCGCGGCCCATGCAAGTTCGGTCTATCACGTCAATCCGTCGCAATTGCGAATCATTCCGCGCGGCGTCGATCTCGGTCGGTTCGATCCAGAATCGATTTCACAGGCACGCATCATCGCGCTCGCCACCGAATGGCGGCTTCAGGATGGCGTGCCGGTCGTGATGCTGCCCGGCCGGGTCACACGGTGGAAGGGCCATCTCGATCTGATCGAAGCGGTCGCAAGGCTGCCGCACCGCAATCTTCAGGTGCTGTTCGTCGGCGATGACGCGGCCAAGCCGCATTTCCGCCGGGAACTGGTCCGCCGCATCGACCAGTTGGGCGTGGCCGGGGTCTTCCACATCGTCGGCGATTGCCGGGACATGCCGGCGGCGATGATGCTGGCCGACGTGGTCATCTCGGCCTCGACCGAACCGGAAGGCTTTGGCCGGATCATCATCGAGGCCCAGGCAATGGGCCGCCCGGTGATCGCGACTGACCATGGCGGCGCGCGCGAAACCGTGCTGCCCGGCGAAACCGGCTGGCTCGT
>JBAVTK010000649.1:0-1833 GCA_049696095.1 Aliidongia sp.
GTGCAGCGCCGCCGGCAGCGCCGAGCCCGGCGCCTGTCACCGCGCGGCAGCCCGGCGTTTCGCCGCACGCGGAAAGCGCCAATGAAAGCGCCGCCAGAGCGACCAGCGATGTAAAGGCACGCATGACAAACCTCCTCGATTTTCATCGTATCGTTCACGTCACCCAACATTCCAACGCGTTCCAGGGTTCCGCCGTCGGTCTCTGACGTTGCCTCGTCCGGTTCGGGCTGCCAATCGACATAGCTGGACTCGCTGCTGGAGGATGCGCGGAGCGATGTCTCGGACGAGGTGCGCCGGGCAATGCGCACGTGCTATCCCGCGCGCCGGACGCGGATCGATCCCGAGGCATTCGACCGGGCATCGGCCGTGCTGGGGGCGCAACGGCACACCAGGATCATTGGCGGGTTCTGCCGGCTGTGGCCGCGCGACGGCAAGCCCGGCTATCTGCGTCACGTGCCGCGGCTGTGGCGTCTGTTGGAACGAAGCCGGGCGCACCCAGCGCTGGGCGAGGCCCGGACACGGCTTCGCGGTAATGATCAATAAGCCAGACACGCTGCGCCCAAGGCGACCGCGAGACTGGATGTGATCCGGCGTGTACTCAGCTTCTCTTTCAGAAAGAAACGCCCAATGATAGCCGCGTAGACCACGCTGGTTTCACGCAGGGCCGAAACTACCCCCATCGCATCATACTGCATAGCCCAGATGATAATACCATATGCGAGGATCGAAACGATACCCCCAGTTAGCGCCATCACCGTCTGTGCTTTGGTGTATACTGGTGGTTTTCCACGCATTGTATAATAAATCGGGGGCATCGTGATGCTCCACAACAAGAACATATTGGCCGAGTAAGCCACGCTATTCCCCGAAAGCCGCACACCGATTCCATCAACGACAGTATACGCCCCGATCAGAACACCAGTGGTGAACGCAGCAGGGAGAAAGTCGGCTCGAACCCTCTTACCTTGAAAGGCGAGCGAAAGGATTCCGCCGGAAACCAGCGCAATCCCAATGGAGGATACAACATTCAGGTTCTCGTGCGCGAAGACCGTCGCCGCCATTGCGACAAGGACAGGCGAGGAGCCGCGTGAAATAGGATATGTCTGTCCAAGATCGCCAGAGCGATAGGTTCGTACAAGAGAAAAGCTGTAGGCGGTATGAATGATTGCCGACGCAACGACATATGGCCAGCATGCTGCATCGGGCCATGGCACGAACATCAATATAACTACAGTGACGCAGGTAATCGCGATCATCATCAGCGTCATCGACCATAGTCGGTCGTGTCCGCCACGAAGCACCGCGTTCCAACTTGCATGCAAGATTGCGGCACACATCACACAAGTGAGGACAAACGGGGTCATGTAACGCTAGTCGTCCTATGCCAGAGACGTTCAGCTTCCGGAAGCGATCTCTTAGTAACAAATGGAATTGTGTAATGCAGATGAGTGCCCGCGAAATTTGCTCTGACGTTTTCAACCGTCACTCGGGCGATCGCAGCTTGCGCTGCCTGGGTTTCTGCCGCGACATTGGGAGTCAGGATGACGTGCGGTAGAGAACGCAAGCGTTCGCTAACCGCCGGTTCGTGATCGAAGACATCAAGTCCTGCCCAACCATGCCTCCTGTCTGAAAGAGCGTCGATCAGGCTGCTTCCGCCACCTCTGATTCCTGCCATCATAAAACTGTCACACAACGTGAGGGCGCTAATAGAGGGGTGTCAAGCGCGGAGCGGGTTGTTTTGGGTTATGTTAGGCATGCACTGGATGTGGGTCACGCGGTACTGAAATTGCGTCTTCGTGAGAGACGGAAGAGGTTAGCTGAATCGGTAAATCC
>JBAVTK010000650.1:0-4630 GCA_049696095.1 Aliidongia sp.
CTGCTATAGTGGTCGTCTGTTTTTGCCACGGGATTACGGGCCGAGGGACGAATGAGCGATCTGCGCAAACAGGCCAAAGCCTTCTACAACAGCCTCGATTTCAAAAAGCCGATCAATTTCGGCGACACGCGGTTGTTTGCGAACGGCGTCGAAGAAAAATTTTATGTCGAGCGGCTTCATGGCCGCGATCATGACGATCCGGTTCAGGAATTGGCCGACCAGATCGATTTTTCCGACAGCGCGGGTGCTTATCTGTTTACCGGAAACCGCGGGACCGGCAAGACGACGGAATTGTTGAGACTGGCAAAAATATTGCAGGGCGAGCAGTATAACTGCGAAGTGTTTTATATCGATATCGCTGAATATTTGTATATGTCCGCTCCGGTCGAGGTCTCCGACTTCCTGATTGCGGTGATGGGCGCTCTGTCGGAAAAATTTCACGAACGCTTCAAGGAAAACCCCATCAAGGAGGGATACTTCGAACGTGTCGTCAATTTATTACAAACCACCACGGTTACGGTTCCCGAGGCCAAGTTGCCGATCGGTCCGGTTGATTTCAAAATTGCCTTTCAGCAAAATCCAACGTTCAAGCAGAACCTGCAAGAAAATATGCGCGGAGTTGTCGAGAAATTGGTGCAGCAAGCCCATGGTTTTGCGCGGGAACTGAAGAGCATCGTCGCCGGGCAGAAGGTCGATTCCAATCGCAAAGTGGTTCTGATCGTTGATTCATTCGAACGTCTGCGCGGCAATTACGACAACGAAAAGAAAGTATTTGCCAGCGTCGAGACTCTGTTTTCATCACAGGCCGAAAATTTGCGACTTCCCGGAATCAGTACTGTTTATACGGTTCCCGCCTATGTCACCGGTTTGGCGGGCGGGATCGGGGCGTATTACGCCGGTGGCCGAATCTATGCCCTGCCCAGTGCCCATATTTACCAATGCTGCCCGGCGGCCGGCGCTTTGCCGGCCCCCTCCGTCGAGGGCATCGCGAAGATGACGGCGATCGTGCAGCGGCGCTATCCAGACTGGAATACGTTCTTTACTCAGGAACAGCTCGACCGCCTTGCGCAAAGTTCCGGCGGTGATCTGCGCGACTATTTCCGCATGCTCAGACTCGCACTGGTCGATGCCCGGTCGCATGAAGGGGCGTCGATCCCGGAAGCGGTGATCGAGAATGCCGAAGACGCGGTTCGCGCCGACATGGTGCCGATCGCCGGAGATGATCGCAAATGGCTGGCAAAAATCATGGCGTCGCATCGCCATGAAATGGCTGAGCGCGGCGAACTGGCGGATTTTGCCCGGCTACAGCAAGGCAAATATGTGCTGCAATACCGCAATGGCGAGGATTGGTACGATGTCCACCCCTTGCTGCGCGCCGAGGTGACAGCCGATGGCGCCAGATGAGGCGATCGAGGCGGTCTGGCGCGACCTGCGGCACCATCTCGATTGGGCCGACGGCTTCGCGCTGATCCTGCTATTCACGCGCCATCCCGGTCCGGTCGCGACGCTGCGGGAGCGTGTGGCGGACGGGTTGAAGCTTCGCACGCAAAAGCTACGCATCCTGGCCCCGGCCTCGCCAGAGGAAGCCCGAGAGGCGGGGACGGAAATCCTGGCGGCGAAGCGGGCGCCCGACCACGGGCCGCTCTGGGTCGAGTTGTGGCGCAACCCTTCCGACCCGGATTGGCAAAGTGCGCGACGGTGGCTGCTCCATCATCTGAACGAGCGGCGCTTTCTGCTGGAGCGCGATCTGGGCGGACCGCTGATCCTGATTCTGCCGGCGGAAACCCGAGGGCAATTCTATGTCGATGCCCCGGATCTTTGGACGATTCGCAGTTTCACCGCCGACCTGGCACCGCCCACGGCTTCCCCGGCGAGACCGACCCGCGAAGCGACCGCACCGCCAGCCTTACCGAGCGGCCCCGAAAGCCCGGCCGAACTGGAATGGGCGCGTCTCAGGCGGAATTCCGCCCGACATGCTGACGCCGACCCGCGCCGGCTGAACCCGGCCGATGGGTTTGCTGCTTTCAAGGCCGCCATGGAACGCGGCGCGCTTCAGGCGGCACGATCAATTGCCGAGGACGTGCTGGACCATTGCCGATCGATCCGCAAGGTGCTCGGCGACACGCCGCAGGTCCTGCACGACCTCTCCATCGCGCTCACCAATGTCGGAAAAGTCGAGCGCGATCTGGGCGATCTAGCCGCGGCACGGGAGACCTTTCGGGAAAGTCTCGATATCAGCCAACAGCTTCGTCACGCGCTCGGCGACACGCCGCAGGTGCTACGCGACCTCGCCATCGCGCTCGACAATGTTGGAAACGTCGAGCGCGATTTGGGCAATCTGACCGCGGCATGGCAGACGTATCGGGCGAGCCTCGATCTCCATCAACAGCTTCGCCGCGCCCTCGGCGACGCGCCGCAGGTGCTGCGCGACCTCTTCGTCGTGCTCAACAATGTCGGAAACGTCGAACGCGATCTGGGTAATCTGGCCGCGGCACGGCAGACGTATCGGGCGAGCCTCGATTTCCTCCAACAGCTTCGCCACGCGCTCGGCGACACGCCACAGGTGTTGCACGACCTCTCCGCCGCGTTCGGCAATGTCGGACAGGCCGAGCGCGAACTGGGCGATCTGGCCGCGGTACGGGAGACCTTTCGGGCGAGCCTCGATTTCTCCCAACAGCTTCGCCACGCGCAGGGCGACACGCCGCAGGTGTTGCGCGACCTCTCCGTCGCGCTCGACAATGTCGGAGGCGTCGAGCACGAACTGGGCGATCTGGCCGCGGCACGAGAGGCCTTTCGGGCGAGCCTCGATATCCGCCAACAGCTTCACCGCGCGCTCGGTGACACGCCGCAAGTGCTGCGCGACCTTTCCGTCGCGCTCGACAATGTTGGGAACGTCGAACGCGATCTAGGCGATCTGGCCGCGGCACGGGAGACCTTTCGGGCGAGCCTCAATCTCCGCCAACAGCTTCGCCACGCGCTCGGCGACACGCCGCAAGTGCTGCGCGACCTTTCCATTGCACTCAACAACGTCGGAAACGTCGAGCGCGATCTAGGCGATCTGGCCGCAGCACGGCAGACGTATCGGGCGAGCCTCGATATCCGCCAACAGCTTCGCCACGCGCTCGGCGACACGCCGTGGGTGCTGCGCGACCTCGCCATCGCGCTCGACAATGTCGGAAAAATCGAGCGCGATCTGGGCGATCTGACCGCAGCACGGGAGACGTGTCGGTCGAGCCTAGATTTCTTCCAACAGCTTCGCCACACACTCGGCGAGACGCCGCTAGTGCTGCGCGACATCTCCATCTCGCTCAACAATGTCGGACAAATCGAGCGCGATCTGGGCGATCCGGCCGCGGCACGGGAGACATTTCGAGCAAGCCTAGATATCAGTCAACAGCTTCGTCACACGCTCGGCGACACGCCGCAGGTCCTACGCGACCTCTCCATCGCGCTCACCAATGTCGGAAAAGTCGAGCGCGATCTGGGCGATCTAGCCGCGGCAGGGGAGACCTTTCGGGCAAGCCTCGATACCAGCCAACACCTTCGCCACGCGCTCGGCGACACGCCGCAGGTCCTGCGCGACCTCTCCATCGCGCTCGACAATATCGGGAGGGTCGAGCGCGATCTGGGCAATCTGACCGCGGCAGGGGAGGCTTATCAGGCGAGCCTCGATATCCGCCAGCAGCTCTGCACCGCCTTCCCGGCGCACCCGCAGTTTCAGAATGATTTGGCGGCGCTGACAGCGGCATGGCAGGGGTTTAATCCGGCGCAAGCGCCATCTGGTCCGGCAGAGATATTGTCCTGACAGGACAAGCGGTAGAGATTTCCAAGCCATCCGGTCCCTCGGTTGGGAAATGCCGCTTGGAGCACCTGCGCGGCGTTTTCTCTTGGGATCGTGATGTTGGCGATGCGTCAGTCATGTCGCCGTCGCGATCTCGTACGGCTGAATCAACACGTCCGCCGGCAACGACAGGAGCGGTGCCCGATCCGGCTACCGCGACCAATCCACGATGTGATTGGGCAGATCCTCCTCGTCCACCTCCTCTTCGGAGATGACGCGGTGGCGCACCGACATGCCGGCCTTGTGGATCGTGTCGCGCCGGCCGGAAACCAGATGATGCCACCATTGCAATTCACCGCCCCCCGCCAACAGGCGATAGGCGCAGGTGCTGAGCATGAAGGCCAATCCAGCGATATTCCCCGGTGTGACCTTGATGCAATCGGGCACCAGTTTCTGGCGCTCCTTGTAGCGTCGGCAGCGGCAGCCGTCGGTGTCGAGCAGGTAGCAGCCGACATCGGTGTGCAGGATCGTGCCGGTGTCTTCGTCCTGAAGCTTGACGAGGCAGCATTTGCCGCAGCCGTCGCAAAGTGATTCCCACTCCGCGTCATTCATCTCGGCCAGCGTCTTGGCGCGCCAGAAGGGCTGCTCGGTCATCGGAAATCTCGAATTGGAATTGTCTGTCACATGTAGGCCGAAACCCGGCGTGGGACAACAGAAGCCGCGACTCCCTTGAACGCCGCCGCCGATCCGGTATAGAGGCCGTCATGATCCTGACCCCGCTCACCTCGGACGAACTGACGGCAACACTCGCCCGCTACGAGGCGGCCCTTGCGCCCGATGGGCTTGAAC
>JBAVTK010000651.1:0-4162 GCA_049696095.1 Aliidongia sp.
TTTGAGCAGATGGGCCTGGGTCGGCTCGGCCGCGATATGGATGCCGACCAGTCGCAGCGGCGCCAGCGCATCCGCTACCGCGCGCGACAGGCACCAGGCTTGCAGCCGCCGCGCCCGTTCGTCCAGCTCGGCGGCGATGACCAATTCGGCGAAATGCTTGGCGGTTCGCGGCGAGTAGAGCAGCACGCCGTCCAATGTCCCATCCTCGATTGCCTGCCTCGTGGCCGGGGCGAGTTCGGCGGCGGGAACCGCCTCATAGAGGGCGGTATGTCGTACCGTGAAGCCCCGTGTGCTCAGGGTCTCGGCCAAATTGCCCGCCTGGACGGTGCCGCTGATATGGAGCAGGGCACCATCTTCCGGCTTGCACTGGGCCGCGACCAGTCCGGCGAGCGCCTCGACATCCCCTTCGGCGCTCTCGATTTGGCTAAATCCGGCACCGCGCGCCGCCTCGGCGGTGCGATCACCGACGACGTAGACGGCGACATCACGGCGTTCGCTCAGCGCGGAAAAAGCGCGTACGCCGTTGGCACTGGTAAAAAGCAGGCCGACGACGCCGTCGAGCGCGGGCGGTTCGGCGGTGTTCGGTCGCACCTCAAGCATTGGGTCGACGAGAACCTCGTGGCCCTGGGCCCCGAGCAATGCCGCGAGCGCGGCTGAATCGGTGGCGGGGCGCGTGACCAAGAGCTTCATCGCGCGGGTTCTTCGGATACTGGAATGTCGAAAAACCCGGCTCCGGCCCGGCGGCGAAGTTCCTCGCCGGCCTCGCGTCCCATCGCCAGTCCGTCGGTCACGGCACCAAGCCGTTCCGCTTCATGCCGCTCGCTGCCATCGGGCCGCACGATCATGGCGCGCAGTCGCAAGCCGCCATCGGCCTGGAACTCGGCCAGGGCGGCGATCGGCGTCCGGCATGACCCGTCCAGCACGGCCAGCAGCGCGCGCTCCGCGGTGACGCGCAGAGCGGTCGGCGCATCGTTGAGCGCGGCCAAATAGTGTTCGACCCGCGTGTCGGCGATACGCCGTTCGAGGCCGATCGCGCCCTGCGCCACCGCCGGCAGCATCTCCTCGGGCGACAACACGATACCGATCCGCTCGGCATAGCCCAGCCGCTTCATGCCGGCGACGGCGAGCAGCGTGGCATCGACCACACCGTCGGCCAGTTTCCTGAGGCGCGTTTGAACATTGCCGCGGAACGGCACGACGCGCAGATCGGGCCGGTCGAACAGGATCTGCGCCTGGCGCCGGAGCGACGCGGTGCCGATCACCGCGCCAGGCGGCAGGGCGGCGAGCCCGCCGCCGTCCTTCGCGAAAAACGCGTCGCGCGGATCCTCGCGCGGCAGAAAACAATCGACGATCAGGCCGTCGGGCTGGATTGTCGGCACATCCTTCATGGAATGCACAGCAAGATCGACGACATTATCGAGCAGTGCCTGCTCGATTTCCTTTGTGAACAGGCCCTTGCCGCCGACGGCCGCGAGCGTGCGGTCGAGAATCATATCACCCATGGTGTTGATCACCACGATTGCGATCGCGTCGGGGGCGGCAAGGTCGGGGAAGGCGGCACTAAGTCGGTCGCGCACTTCATGCGCCTGGGCGAGCGCCAACGGGCTGCCGCGGGTGCCGATGCGCAAGAGCGGAGTGGGTGCGGTTGTCATCATGATCTCCTGTTTATCGTCCCAGACCGGGCTTGTCGCCTGCATTCGCCGCGCCACTCTGGTGAGGCGCGGGATTTTTCTCATCGCGCCGATCTGTTACCCTGTGGGAGGGGAAGGGAACAACATGGATTCGGTACGAACAATCTGTCTCTTGTTGGCCGCGATGTTCGGATTGGCGGCGAGTTCGGCCACCGCTCAGAACCGGCCGAGCGGAGCGGACCAGGCATACCGATTGTTGGCCGCCGCCCGTCTTGCGACCGGTGGTCCGGCCTGGGATCGCGTCCATGTGCTCCACGAGCAAATGAACCTTACGATCGGCGGTCTTGATGGCACGTTGGAATGTTGGATCGATCCGGCTCATGGCCGTTATGCCTCGCACTATACCCTCGGTCCCGATCGTGGTGCCGATGGGTGGGATGGCCAGAATGGCTGGACGTCCGATTGGGGCGGGCGTCTGCATCGACCCGATGATAAATCGGTGGCGCAAGCGCGGGCGAGCGCGGTCTGGCATAGTTTTGCGTGGCTTTTCGCCGAGCGAAACGGCATCGCGGCCCATCTGATCGGACAAAAGCGCGATCCCGCGGGGCGCAATTTCGATGTCGTGGGTCTCGTGCCGCGCGGTGGCGGCGTGCTTGAACTATGGCTCGATCGGCAAACTTCGCTGCCCGGTCGGCTGATCATCCGCGGCGAACCCGATCTTGTGGCGAGCTTTGACGAGTATCGCGAGGTCGAGGGGCTGAATTTGCCCGCGACGGTGCGGATCTCGGCCGGGCGCGGCGGCAACGACCGGATGTCGGTCCTTGAGGTGGCCGAAATCGATCCGCCGCTGATTACCGATCCCTTCGTGCCTCCGCCGCCGGCACCGCCGGATTATCGCTTTGTTGATAACGAGAGACATGCGCACGTGACGCTGACCACGACTGGCGATGCGTTCCTCATTGATGTCATGGTCGATGGCAAGGGGCCGTATCGCTTCGCGCTCGATACCGGTGCGAGCAACGCCATGGATAGTGCGCTCGCAGCCGAATTGGGCTTGCCCGTGGCGGGCGCGTTCAGCGCGCTCGGCGCCGGCGAGCAAGCGGTCAAGGTCGGGTTGACCCGGGCGGCGCGGGTCGAGATCGGCGACGTTACGCTCAACGATCAATTGTTCCGGGTTCTGCCGATCAGCCAGATCGTGGCGCATGACCATCCGCCTTATCGTGGTTTGCTGGGCTTCGAGTTCTTCGATCGTTTTGTCGTCACCTTCAATCAGGATCGCCGCAGGCTCGAACTCGATGAACCGGCCGGCTGGCGCTTTCGCGGCGATGCCGTCCCGGTGCCCTTCGGCTTTCACGGCCGCACGCCGGTCGTTGACGGGGTCATCGATCTGGTGCCGGGCCGCTTTACCCTCGATACCGGTCAGGCCAATTCGGTAACGCTCTATCGGCCGTTCATCCAACGTGTCGGCATCCAGCGTAAATATGTGGCGAAGATGACGGCGGTTGTCGGCGAAGGTGTCGGCGGCCCGATCCGTGCCGAGGTAACGCGCGGGCGGGAACTGATGCTGGGCACGACGTCGGTGTCCTTTCCTGTGCTGTTTCTGTCGCTTCAGAAAAGTGGTGCATTCAGCGATCCGGAACTGGCCGGTAATATTGGCGATGGGGTTTTTGCGCGCTTCAACACAACCTTCGATTATGCCCGCCACCAGGTGTACCTCGAGCCGGTCAACAATTATGGCCAGGGCGACAGCTTGAAGCTTATGGTCGTGAAGCGAGGACTCCTCGGGCTTGAAGTGTTGAGCGTCCTGCCCGGCGGTCCACTGGCCGATGCCGGCGTGAAACGCGACGACATCATTGAGTCGATCGACTATAAGGAGGCCATCCGCATCGACGACCCGCAGTTGCAACGCATCTTTCGGCGGCCCGCCGGCACCAGAATACCGATGACTATACGCTCGGATGGTGAATTGAAGCACATTGTCGTCGTGCTGGGCGAAACGGTCTGAGACGGAATCCGGTCACCGCTCTGGACAGACAACAAGGGTGCCGGGTGGACCGGTGCATTCCTTGTCGTCGGCGACCGAATGCTTTGCGCCTTGGGCGTAGGACGGCCCATAAGGGCTATCGCGCGGGGCGATCTGTTGGGCCGCGACCGCCGCCCAGATCCTCTCCTGAATCTTGAGATGCGTTTCCAGATCCTGACTACCCGAGGTCGATGCCGCGCCGCCAGCCTGGGTCAGGATGCCGGCGAGTTGCGGGTAGATCTTTTTCAGGTCCACCGTCGGATAACCCTCGTCGCCCAGCAGAATGGTCGGCGAGGTGACACAGATCTCGATTTGGTTCGGGGACAGGTTACGGACGCGCACATGAAGATAGTCGGCGCCCCCTAATCCTTCGAGGCTGACCAGGCCGAACCGCATCGCCGCCGGGAGCGAGGTGATGACCCCGGCGGCTTTGATCACGGTTTGACCGAGCGATTCAGCATTGCTCGCCAGAGCGACGCCCGGCGCCGGCGCCGGCATCGATTCATCG
>JBAVTK010000652.1:0-10726 GCA_049696095.1 Aliidongia sp.
GATACGAGTTCCGTCGGTCAGTCGCGCCTGGCGGGATCGGCGCGGTCGCGCTCGCGGATGACGAATTGCGGCTTGCGGTTCGCCGTCAGAAACAGGCGGCCGAGATATTCGCCTGCGATACCGAGAATCGACAATTGCACACCCGACAGCAGCAGAATGGCGGCCATGACCGAACCCCAGCCGCGCGGCGTGTCGAAGAACAAGGCCTCGACCACAACCAAGATGGCGACAAGACCGCCGAGAATGCTGAAGATCACGCCGGCCAGCGTGGCGATGCGCAGCGGCATGACCGAAAAATTCACGAACATGTTCATCCACAGCCGGATCAAGCGACGCAGCGTGTAATTGCTGCGCCCTTCGGCCCGCGGCAGATGAACCACCTCGATTTTTTCGATCGATTGGGTCACCTGAAGGATCAGCCCGTCGATATACGAAAAAGGGCCGTCATACCGGATGATCTGGTCGACCAGGAATTTGCTCATGCAGCGGAAGCTGGAGAGGTAGAGGCCGCGCGGTTTGTCGAGCAGAATATCGGCGACCCAATTGGTAAAGCGGCTGCCGAGATTGCGCCAATTCTCGTGCTGCTTGGCGGCATAATAGGTGTAGACGACATCGGCCCCGCTGCGCTGGGCATGGGCCAGCAGTTTCAGCACCTCGGCCGGCGGGTTTTGCAGATCGTCATCCATGGTGATGATGTGAGCGCCGCGCGCCTCATGCAGCCCGGCCATCACAGCATTATGCTCGCCGAAATTCCGCGCCAGATTGACCAGCGAAATCGGCACCGTGGCGCGTCGCATGAGTTCACGGCAGACGGCGAGGCTGTCGTCCGGGCTGCCATCGACGACCAGGATGATTTCGATCCCGCCCGCCACTTTCAGCCCTTCCAGCGCCTCGACCAGGATGCCGATCGTCCCGGCGCCGTTATAGACCGGCACGACGACGCTGAGCGCGATGGCGGAAGGCTCCGTCACGGCTTCACCGCCACAGCCAGGACCGACCCGCCGAACGGCAGCGACAGGCCGCAGCGCAACGCCCAGTTTTCCAGCCGCATCGCGGCGCGGAACAGAAACTCGATCGGGGCCGGATAGACCATGACATCGCTCGTCGTCGTGCTTGTCGTGAACAGCTTGCGCCGCAGCACCATGAGCGGAAACGGCAGCGTATTCCAGTAGGTCGTGATGATCCCGGTGAATCCGGCCTCGCTCAGTTGAGCCTTCAGGCGGCCGGCAGTATAGCGCCGGGCCGAGTGAACCGCCAGATCATGGGCCGACATCAGCCAATCATAGGCCGGCAGATTCAGCAGCAGCACCCCGCCGGGCGCCAGGCACCGATAGAAATCCGCGAGCGCGCGCCGCTCATCGACGGCGCGATGATACAGCACATCGGCGCTGAAGACGGCGCCCAGCGAACCGGTCGCGAACGGTAGATCGTCGATCGAGCCGACGCAGATCGCCGCACCGCTTTTTTGCCGGGCGAGCGCCGTCGCGACCGGTTCGATATCCATGCCCACCAGGGGTTTGTTCGGCACGGCTTTGCGCAGCTTCCGCAGAAACCCGCCAGTGCCGCAGCCGGCATCGAGCACGGGCAGAGCCGTGGCCGCCGCCCACCGCCGATACAGGGTCAGCAGATTGGCGTGGCAGCCTTGGTACCACCACATCCGCTCTTCCACCTCGTGCATCTTCAGATATTCGGCGCGATCCATCGACGATCACGGGGCCGACGGTTCGGGCGGCTTGAGTGCCGCAGGCTGGCGGCCGGTGACATAGTCGCGTCGGTCGAGCACCAGCGACAGCAGCACGCCCATCCGTTCGACCCGAAACACTTCCTGGCCGGGCAGCGATTTGTCGCAATTATCCTTGGTGAAGGCGATGAAGAAATCCGCCTTGGTCCGGTCGTTGGTGAAAATCAGATTGTCCGGGAAAAAATACTTGGCCGAAACCGGCGGACCGCACACCGCGACGGTAAAATCATGATCCTCGAATTCGGCGCCATATTCGGTTTCGAGATAATTGGTCAGACCCTCGACCGCCTCGGCATAGGAATTGGCCCAATAGTCGGTCTTGAACAGCCGTTCGGCACCCTTAACCCCACCGATGAAGCCATTATAGTAAACATATTCATCCGGGTGCAGTAGCACCATGATGCTGAGATGGCCAAGGCCATAGAGTCCAAGGGCCGCCAGCAGGATCTGTCGATAGCGAAAATGGCGAATCCGTTCGAACAGCCCGTCCGCGACGAGCCCTGCGACCAGCGCGATCGGCGGTAGTACGAAGATGAAATGGCGCATGCCGTCGAACAGCACCGCCTTGATCGCCACCGCGTAGCAAACCGGAAACAGAATCGCGGTCGCGACCAACAGGATCTGGAGCGACCGGGTCCGATCCGGCCCGCCGGGTCGATACCATTCGCGCAATAAGGCGGCCGGCAGAGCGGCCAGCGCCAACAGCATAGTCAATTCCGGCAGGGCCAGCACAATATGGGTCGGCAGATATTCCCACGGCAGATCGGTCGCCGGGAAATACTCGCCGGCGAACAGCGTCTTAAACGGAAAGGTCTGGTGGCTGAAAGTCGCGAGCGCCGAGAGCGGATGCTCGATCGGATCTTGCTGCGCCCATGGCCAGAACAGCAGCATGACCGGGTAGGAAATCGCCAGCGTCGGCAAAAACGCCCGCCAAATGCCGGTCCAGGCATCGCCCAGCCCGACCGTTAGGCTGCGCGTTTCGACCGCCCGCCACAGACAGAAGGCGGCGCCGCCAAGCCCGGCATAAGCCAGCAGCAGCAGCCCGCCGACCCGCACACCGAGCGACATGCCGACCGCGATGCCGAGCTTGACGACCAGCGAGGCCGGTGGGCGGGGCAGCACCGCGACGATCCGACACAGATAATATAGCGCCCAGATGCAGCCGACCGCGAAGGGAATATCCTTCGGATTGTTGTACATCTGACCGTAATAATTCGGAATGGTCGCGAGCAAAATCGCCGCAAACAGGCCGGCGCGCGGCCCGGCGAGGAAACGGCCCGCCTTCCAGACACCGACCAAGCCTAGAATGCCGGTCATGCCGTTCAGCAGATGGCGCGTCTCATAGGTTCCAAACGGCGAGATCCGATTGATCAGCGCCGCGGTCATATCGAATGCCGCGCCGTAATTGATCAGATCCAGCCAATGCAGGGCACGGCTGTCCATGAAGGCCGACAGATAATAATCGAGCACGAAGACGCCATACCAGTTATGGACATCTTCATCCCACGTCACACCGTAATCGTGAAAGGTAAAAACTACCAACAAAATCAATAGAATCAGCAGTGCGAGCGCAGCACCGTTCCAGCTTATCGGCAAATGCCGCCGAACAACGATGCGGCTGAGATCGCTGACCGTCATCGCTTCACCTGCGCAACACCAGTGACGTGGTCAGGACAATCTCGGACCGGTATCACCGCGTTTTGCTCGCGCATTCGTTTCAAAACTTCCCACGTTCGGGTCACCCGCCGCCACCTCCGGCGCGAACCACTCCACTGCACGCCTCGACCGTCGTTCTATAGCATGAAACCTAAAGAATCCGACAATGTTCCAGAAACTCGGCACGCGGGATTACGGCGATGACGCTTCGTTATCACCGACATTTGGTCGGTTGACGGCACCGCTCAGGCGTTGACGATCGGCTGATCGTGTTCGGGTGCCTGCTGATCGGCATCCTGTTCGCCCTGCTCGTTTTCTTGATCGGCCGGCGTGGTCGGCCGGTTCATATTCTGCGCAGGATTGTCGCCATTCGCGTTCATGATGCGAAAATAATGTTCCGCATGCTGATAGAAATTCTCGGCGGCGATGCGATCGCCCGACGAGACGGCTTCCCGCGCCAACGCGACATAGCGTTCGAACACCTGATAGGCGTTGCCGCGAATCTTGGTTCCCGGGCCATTACTGTCGAATGTCTGCGAGCGATGCGGGACACGCGGACGCCCACCATTATGCGACGGGTTCGGGTTATTGGGGTTGCCGTTGTTGTTCCGGCCGCGCGAGCGCTTGTTCGGACCTGATCTCATGGCACCTGATGACGGCTAGGGGCGAAGTTAATCTGCGTTGGGTACGGTCCGCCCCGACGCACAGCGACCTCACAGGGGAGGGCGCAGCTCAATCCGGGGGCTCAAATGACGATGCTCCGGCACCGACCATTCAATCGAATGACCTCGCCTTGGACCCTAGTCGTGTGAAGCGCAGTTTCCAACCATTATTTTGCATGTGCTGGCTGATACGCAATGACGGCTCGGCCGATCCCGGCCAGATCCGCCCGGATTTCCAACGGCTGAAGCCCTGCGGCGAGGCATATCGCAGCGACCCGATCGGCCTGGCCGGCACCGGTTTCGAACGCGGCAAGCCCGCCTGGCCGCAGAATCCGGGCAAACTCCGGCGCGAGACGGCGAAAGGCATCCAGCCCGTCGGCCCCGCCATCGAGTGCCGCTGCCGGGTCGTACTGAACGACCTCCGGTGCAAGGCCGGCGATCTCCGCGGTTGGAATATAAGGCGGATTCGAGACGGCCAGATCGAAAGTGCCACCAATCGCGGCGGCCCAATCGCCAACCGCGAATCCGGCCCGCCGGGCGAGTCCGAGGGAAGCGGCATTGCACGCGGCGACCCGTGCCGCCGCCTCGGATCGATCGACGCCGATGCCGAACGCGCCGGTCAGTTCGCTGAGCAGTGCCAGCAGGATGCAGCCCGTGCCGGTGCCGAAATCGACGATGCACAGCGGTGCCTGCCGATCCGGCAGGTGCGCCAGCACGGCTTCGATCACCGTCTCGGTATCGGCGCGCGGGTCGAGCGTATCGGCGGTCACGGCGAAATCCAGGCTCCAGAATTCGCGACGCCCCAGAATCCGCGCGACGGGTTCGCGCGCCAGCCGGCGCTCGACCAGGGCGGCAAAGCATTCGGCGGCACCGGCCTCGATCGTGCGCTCAGGCCAACCGATCAGCGTGCTCTGACTGAGGCCGGCGGCATGGCCCAGCAATAGCCGCGCCTCGCGCATCGGTGCATCGATGCCGGCGGCCTTGAGCCGTACCGCCGCCGTGGCAAGCAGACTGCCGATCAAACTCTCGGTCACTGAATCTCGGCCAGCTTGGCGGCCTGATCCTCGGCGATCAGCGCCTCGACCAGTTCATCAAGCGCCTCGCCCGCCATCACCTTGTCGATTTTGTAAAGCGTGAGGTTGATGCGGTGATCGGTGACGCGGCCTTGCGGGAAATTATAGGTGCGGATGCGCTCCGACCGGTCGCCGCTGCCGACCTGGCTCTTGCGGTCGGCCGAGCGGGCATCGTCGAGCGCCTGGCGCTCCAGATCGTAAAGCCGCGCACGCAAGACCTTGAGTGCCTTGGCCTTATTCTTGTGCTGTGATTTTTCGTCCTGCTGGATGACGACCAAACCGGTCGGCAGATGGGTAATGCGCACGGCACTGTCGGTCGTGTTGACCGATTGGCCGCCCGGGCCGCTCGACCGATAGACATCGATCCGCAGATCCTTGTCTTCGATCTGGATATCGACCTCCTCGGCCTCGGGCAGAACCGCCACGGTCGCGGCCGAGGTATGAATCCTGCCTTGCGTCTCGGTCGTCGGCACGCGCTGCACCCGATGGACGCCGGATTCGAATTTGAGGCGGGCGAACACGCCGCGGCCGGTGATCGAGGCGGTCGCCTCCTTATAGCCGCCAATCCCGGTCTCCGAGATGCTCATCACCTCGAAGCGCCAGCCATGGATCGTAGCGTAACGCTGATACATCTGGAACAGATCGGCCGCAAACAACGCCGCCTCGTCGCCGCCGGTACCGGCACGGGTTTCCAGAATCGCGTTCTTCTCATCGGCCTCGTCCTTGGGCAGCAGCATGAGCTGCACCGCGCGCTCAAGCGCCGGAATGCGCCCCTTCAACGCCAGAAACTCGTCCTCGGCCAGCGCCTTCATCTCGGGATCGCTGTTGTCGGCGACCATCTGGGCCAGGTTGACCATCTCGTCCTGAGCCGCACGCAGCCGGTCCACGCCTTCGACGATCGGCGACAGATCGCTGAATTCCTTGGAGAGTTTGGCGAAACTGCCAGCATCGACCGGGCCGCCCAGCATGTCACGCAGCTCGGCATGGCGGGTGACCAGACGGTCGAGCTTATAGTCGAGAGGGGAACGGTCAGTCATCTATGATCCAATCTGCCAAAGGACGTGCGCTGCCGCCGCTTGGACACCGGCAATGTCCACTGCCTGGAATTTGCCGATGATGTCGATAATCAGGCTGTTTTCGATCGTGAAAAACTTCATTCGAACCCAGCTCGGGAATTTCAGACCAGCACTCTGCCATTCTCGTACATCATAATCATGGGGCCATATGCTGTGATCCCGCTTGGCGATCATCGCCATAATCGCATGGCGCGATTGGATATTGAACGCCCGCGTACTCAGGACGAGCGCGGGGCGTTTTTTTGCCGCCGTCAGGTCGGTAAATGGGAAAGGCACACGCACGACCTGCCATTGGTCGTTAGTCATTGTAAACGTCTTCCTCTGGATTATGCCACTCGCCGAGCATGGCTGATTGGCCGGCGTTCCAGAGGTCATCGACCTCCTGTGATTTTTCGATGACGATCCGGTCACCGTCGAAGGAGAACCGCACTTTGTCACCCGGCTCAATCCCGGCCTGTCGGCGCATGTCGGCCGGGATCGTCGTCTGCCCCTTGCTCGTCACGGAGCTGATATGACTTGCCGCACGGGGCGGTCGCCTCATGGGATGGCTGCCTCCAACCGCCATTTTGCTCTCCTTGCGTCTGACCCTCGGTCAGGAAATCTAACGAGTAAGAGGCAATACCTCAAGCGTATTACCTCTTACTTCTGCATTTCATCCGCCGAACCGTCCGATCAGGCGAGGAGCGCTCGGACCATGTGCTGATCCCGCCGTTCGACCAGCCGCCACGTCACCGCGGCAGATGCGAGAACGAGACCGATATAGCAAATCGAAAAGACGATGAGCCCACCGGGCGTCTGGAGCATTGGGATGCGCCGGAGAAGCTGCAAAAGAACGATCAGCACCGGCACGTGCAGGACATAAATCGAAAAAGACACCCGCCCCAGCCACGCGATCGGCGGCGCCGTCATGAACCGCTCGGTCCGCGACTCTCGGGCATGAGCCATGGTAACGATGAGTCCGGCGACACAGAGGGCGGCGATCCCCGGCTGGCCGAATGAGAGTGCCGCGATGACCGCCAAGCCTGCCGCACCGGCACCGGGCAGCGCACGGTCGACAAAGAGCAGGCGAAGCAGGACACCGATGGTCAGCCCGAAGGCACCGCGCATTAACGCCAAACCGCCGGTGCTGGGATAATCCGTCGTTGTCAGCAACAGTGCTTGTCCGGCCATGGCCCCCAATAAAAGGGCAATCCGGACCGGACGAGAGGCACCGCGTAGCGCCGTTAAAACGAACGGAAAAACCAGATATCCGGCGAACTCGACGCTTAGCGACCAGGTCGGGGAGTTCCAAGCCAGCGGCATGCCGAACCACGCCCAGGTCAGTGAGAAATGCGCCGGCAGGCTGGCAAATGAGAAATAGGCGATGTCCTTCGTCCCTACGCCCCCGCGAAGTGCCGAGCCGATCCCGATCGCCATCACACCCAATGTTAGCAGATGGAGCGGAAATACCCGCGCGACCCGTCTGACAATGAAGTCCCGGTAGATCATGACCTGCGGCGCGGATAGGGTCAGGACATAGCCGCTCAGAACAAAGAACAGATCAACCGCAAATTCGCCGCCATTCAGCAAGCGGCCGGCAACGCCCCGTGGCTCGGCGATATAGCCCGAGATCGACAGATTGGCGACGAGATGGAATGCCAAGACCCATAAGGCTGCGATGCCGCGCAGCGATGTCAGTGCAATGATTTCGCGGTTGTCGGATCGCACAGAGACATCCTCGGCAAACTGGGGAAACGGAAATCACGCCGTGTCGCGGTCCGGACGGCCCGCTTTACCGAAACGCCGACAGCTTCGCCTCGATTTCCGCCAACTTCACCTCCTGCTGCTCGCCGCCATCCAGGTCGCGCAGCATGACCGCGCCGCGCTTCAACTCGTCTTCACCCAGGATCAGCGCCAACCGCGCGTTGATCTTGTTGGCGCGCTTCATGCGCTTGCCGGTATTGCCGCCATAGCCGAGATCGACCGTGAAGCCGGCGCGGCGCAAATCCTGAGTCAGCTTTAGCGCCGGCAGTTCGGCCGCCTCGCCGACCGGTATGACCGCGATCGGCCTTGCCTCGTCAGGCGGTTCGGCCAGCAGCATGGCGAGACGCTCGATCCCGGCGGCCCAGCCGATCGCCGGCACATCCGGTCCGCCCATCAAAGCCATCAAGCCATCATACCGCCCGCCGCCCAGGACCGTGCCTTGGGCGCCCAGTTGGGTCGTGACGAATTCGAAGGCAGTGTGGCAGTAATAATCCAGGCCGCGCACGAGACGAGGATTGAGGACATAGGCCAAATCCAGCGCGTCGAGGCCGCGCCGGACCGCGTCGAAAAACGCACGTGAGTCGGGATTCAGGTAAGCGTCGAAGGACGGTGCCCCGGCAACAATCGCCCGGTCGCCCTCATCCTTGGAATCGAGGATGCGCAGCGGGTTGCGGCCGAGCCGGTCGCGGCTGTCTTCGCTTAAAGCCGCCTTATGCGCCGAGAAATACTCGACGAGCGCCGCGCGATAGGCCTGGCGGCTGGACGTGTCGCCCAGCGTGTTCAGCTGAATTTCGCAGGATTTGAGCACGCCCAGCGCGTCGAGGATCTCGGCACCAAGCGCAATGGTTTCGATATCCGCTTGGGGTTGGGCCGGGCCGATCAGTTCGGCGCCGATCTGGTGAAACTGGCGGTAGCGGCCCTTTTGCGGCCGCTCATAGCGGAACATCGGGCCGGCATAGAAGAATTTGAGCGGCGTCGCCTGGGTCAGGCCGTTCGAGATGACGGCACGCACCACGCCGGCCGTACCTTCGGGTCTGAGCGTGATCTCTTCATCACCGCGATCGCGAAACGTGTACATCTCCTTGGAGACGATATCAGTCGCCTCGCCGATCGGCCGCGAGAAGACTTCGGTGAATTCGAAGATCGGCGTGACGATCTCGCCGAATCCATAGCGCGCCGCGATGGTACGCGCGGTCTCCGTGACGATGCGAAGACGGCGGGCGGCGTCCGGCAGCAGATCTTGCGTGCCGCGCACCGCTTGTAGCTGAGCCATGGGATGTGACCAAAATTACGCGATAGGGGCGGCCGCCTCGCCCGAGGCGGCCGAATGGAAAGAACTACTCCGCCGCTTCGGCCGCGGCCTTGGCCGCTTCGAGCTGAGCCGCCTTTTGTTCGACCAGATGGACCAGGTGATCGACGATATCCCTGTCCTTCAGGCGATGGTCGGGCTGACCGGCGATATAGACCTGGTGCGTGTTGTTGCCGCCGCCGGTGAATCCGATATCGGTCTCGCGCGCCTCGCCCGGGCCGTTGACGACGCAGCCGATCACCGACACGGTCATCGGCGTCGTGATATGGGCCAGACGCTCTTCCAGCACCTCGACCGTCTTGATCACCTGGAAATTCTGCCGCGCGCAGGACGGGCAGGAAATCAGCGTGACGCCGCGTCGGCGTAAGCCCAGCGCCTTCAGAATATCATAGCCGACCTTGACCTCCTCGACCGGATCGGCCGAGAGGGAAACCCGCACCGTGTCGCCGATACCGGCCCAGAGCAGCGAGCCCAGCCCGATCGAGGATTTGATCGTGCCCATGCGCAAGGCGCCGGCCTCGGTGATGCCTAGATGTAGCGGATAGTCGCACGCCTCGGAAAGCTGCTGATAGGCCGCGACCGCCAGGAACACATCGGATGCCTTGCACGAGATCTTGAACTCGAAAAAATCATTGTCTTCGAGGATCTTGGCGTGATTGAGCGCCGATTCGACCATGGCCTCCGGACAGGGCTCGCCATAGCGTTCGAGCAATTCGCGCTCCAGCGAGCCGGCATTGACGCCGATCCGCATCGAGCAGCCATGATCCTTCGCCGCCTGCACCACTTCGCGCACGCGCGCGGCCGAGCCGATATTGCCCGGATTGATACGCAAGCAGGCAGCGCCCGCCTTGGCCGCCTCGATCGCGCGCTTATAATGGAAATGAATGTCGGCGACGATCGGCACCGGTGAGGCGCGCACGATCTCGGCCAAAGCCGCGGTCGATTCCTCGTCCGGGCACGAGACGCGCACGATATCGGCGCCGGCCGCGGCGGCGGCCTGGATCTGCGCGATGGTCGCCGGCGCGTCATTGGTCAGCGTATTGGTCATGGTCTGGACGCTGATCGGCGCGTCGCCACCGACCAAAACATTGCCGACCCTGATCTGGCGACTCTTGCGCCGAAGAATATCGCGATACGGGCGCACGCTCATGGCGAGAACTTCCGTCCTTGGTGAAGCCGATTGGGCTGTCATATAGCGCGTTTGCGGCATCGACAAAAGCCTCTGCCGCCACTACCGGGCGCGGATCAGCCCGGCGGCACGAGGCTGCGCAGCTTTTCCGGGTCGAGCGCCATCGTGCGGACCTGGCCGATCTGTCCGAGCGACGGCAAAGCCTGGCCATCCACCAGGATTTCCAAAGCACCGGCATTGCCGGTCTTCAGCGACAGACCCTTGCGATCGGGAATGTTGAACCGGTCGCCCTTGTTGAACAAGGTGCTGAGGATCGGCTTCTCGCCATCCTTAACGG
>JBAVTK010000653.1:0-2533 GCA_049696095.1 Aliidongia sp.
AGGCCACGCTGCTCGGACGAACGGCATGACCGGCGTCGACGCCATGGCAAGCCGCTTCGAGGCGAATATGGCGGCGCTGGATCAGCATTTTCCCGTCGTCTATCGCCATCTGGCCGGTATCGACCAGCCGAAATCGCAAATCACCGGTTCGCACGACACCGGCGATCTCAATCTCGATCTCGGTCATACAGTGCTCTATACGCCGGACGCGGTCGGTTATGCCGAGATTCAGCTCGACCGGTTTCGCGCCAGCCCGTCGCGCTTCTATCTGAACCCGCCGGATCGGGTCGATCCGCCCTACCAGCAGCAGCATACCATCGCCAACGCGCTATTCGAGTATGGCCGCAACCGCACCGTCGCCGAACGGCCGGCGGCTTCGACGGAAGGCGGCGGCTTTCTCCTGGTCTATGGCATCGGGCTCGGCTGCCATCTGCCGGCTCTGTTCGACGAAGTCGAGGTTCGTCACTTCATCCTCATCGACGAGCATCTGGAGTTTCTCTATCAGTCGATGCATCTGCATGACTGGGCCGGAATCTTCCAGACCTTGGCCGAGCGCGGCCAGAGCCTGCGCTTCGTCTTCGGTGGCGAGCCGCGTCAGGTTGCGGCACAAGTCCATTGGTATATCCGCGGCCAGGGCTTCGGTCTGATCGACGGCTCCTACATCTTCCGCCATTACAGCTCGATGATGCTGGACAAGGCGTATGAGGAATTCACCGAATCATTGTCGCTGCTATCGATCTCGATCGGCTTCTTCGAAGACGAGCTGACGATGCTGACCAATTGCGGGACGAATTTGACTTGGTTCGATTATCGCCTGCTCGATGATCGGCCGCGCGTCGAGATTGATCTGCCGGCAATCATTGTCGGCTCCGGCCCGTCGCTCGACAAATCGATCGAGATTCTCAAAGGTCTGCGCGACCGCGCGATCATCTTCTCCTGCGGCAGCTCGCTGCGTCCGCTGTTGAAAGCCGGTATCCGGCCCGACTTTCACTGCGAATTGGAGAATAGCTGGCAAGCGTTCCGCTCGGTTTGGCATGTTACCGAGGAATTGGGTTTCGATCTCGACGGCATTACCTTGATCGCCTCGACGACGGTCTATCCAGATCTGCTACCGCTGTTCAAGCAGCGTGTGCTATATTTCCGGGACTCGGTCAGCTCGACCGGGCTGTGGTGTCCCGATCAGATCGGCATCTTCGGCACGGCGCCGACCTGCACCAATCTGGCGCTGCGCGCGGCGACCTTGCTGAGTTTCAAGGAACTCTATCTGTTCGGCGTCGATATGGGGACGCGCGACCCCTCGCAGCACCATTCCAAGGCGGCGATCTATTACAATGACGCCAGATGGACCGGTGTGCTCGAAAATGACCCGCATAACCGGATGGCGATCGAACTGCCGGGCAATTTCGGCGGCAAGGCCTATACCAGCACGATCCTGCATTGGGCGCGCATGATGATGGGCCACGGGATCGAATCCTTCTCGTTTTCCAAGATCTTCAATTGCAGCGACGGGGTGACGATTCCGGGCACGATCCCGAAACTGCCGACCTCGATCCGCGTCACCGCACCGCCGGAGCGCAAGCCGATCATCCTGGCCCGGATCGCGCGGTCGATGGACCCGAAGGCCAAGCGGGAATTGGTGCCGCTGGCGCATCTGAAGGGCGCGCGAGCCGCCTTTGCCGATTATTATAACCGGACGATCGCGACCCTCGATCAAGCCTTGGCCGACGCGACGCCGTTCATTGCGTTCTATGAAGCAATGGCGGAATATCTGCGGGAACGGGGTGAGAGCCCGTTTCAGATTACCTTGCGCAGCGTCAATATCGGCACGCTAATGATGAGCTTCCAGATCGCCTATTACTTCATCCGCCGGGTGCCGGAGACGGAGGAGCCGGCGGTCATGGCAGTTTATCTCAAGGTCTTGCGCGAGCGGCTGGTCAAGATGCAGACGATGGTCGATGAGGTCTTCGCCAAGCTCGAAGCGGCCCACGCCGAGGATCGCACGGTTTATCCTGTGGAAGGGCGGGATTACGCGATTTGACACGGTACCGGGCCGGCACGAGCGGCCGAAAGCAGCTCCGCGGGCCATGGCCGACCGTCTAATGTGTTGACACAACTATATCTGTAACGCGCATCGAGGCCGGCTGATCGGCCAGAATCGGCGGTCGGCGTGACGAAATCCGGCGCCGAGTCGGGCAGATTGGGAGGTGTCGGCAATAGGTTTTATCCTATTGACATGGTCAGTTAGTTCCTCTTATATTCCTATCATCATAACCGATAGGGCTTTGCCGATCATCCGGCGGGGCGAAAGAGAGGAGGGCCGATGTCGTCGGAAGATCCGCCGCTGTCCGAGTACCAGCAGACGGTGCAGGACTTCATCGCGCTGCTTCAGGCGCTGCGCGCCTGGCGCAAGGTGATCAATCTGTATTATCAGGGCCGTTTGATCGGTCGCGCCACGGTCAATTTTGCCGGGTTGATGCAGAAGAGCAGCAGTCCGAAAATCACCATCGTCGATCATTTCGACGACGACCTGAGC
>JBAVTK010000654.1:0-4801 GCA_049696095.1 Aliidongia sp.
TGAGTCAACGCGCGCACCCGCTCCAGTCGGAAGGCCGGCGGAATCAGGCTGTCATCCTGGCCGACGGTGATGTGAAAGCCATAGCGCTGCTCGATCTCGCCCAGCGCCTGACGCTTTTGATTCAGGATATAAAGCGCGATCGGGGTCGGGACATGGATCGTGACCTCGGCCGAACGTCGGCGGATGCCTTCGTCTTCGAGCGCGCGCAGCACGACCAGTGCGGTCGATTCCGTCGAGCGGATCGTGCCGGTGCCGTTACAATGCGGGCACGGCAGGGTCGACGCTTCGATCAGCGACGAGCGCAAGCGCTGGCGCGACAATTCGAGCAGGCCGAAGGCACTGATCCGGCCGAGCTGAATGCGCGCCCGGTCGATTTTCATCGCGTCCTTGAGTCGGCCTTCGACCGCCTTTTGGTTACGCGACTCCTCCATATCGATGAAATCGATCACGACCAAGCCGGCCAGATCGCGCAGGCGCAACTGCCGCGCGATTTCTTCGGCCGCTTCGAGATTAGTCTTGGTCGCCGTCTCCTCGATATTGCGCTCCTTGGTGGCGCGTCCCGAATTGACGTCGATCGAGACCAGCGCCTCGGTCGGATTGATCACGATATAGCCGCCCGAGCGGAGCTGGACAACCGGGTTATGGATCTGATCGATCTGACTATCGACCTGAAAGCGGTGCAGCAGCGGAATCGCCGGATCGCGATACGCCTTCACGCGCGGCGAATGGCTCGGCATCAGCATCCGCATGAATTCGCGCGCGGTGCGGAATCCGTCGGCGCCCTCGACCAGGATCTCTTCCATATCGCGGGAATAGAGATCGCGGATCGCCCGCTTGATCAGGTTGCCCTCTTCATAGATGAGGGTGGGCGCGGAGGATCGGAGCGTCAGCTCGCGGATATCGTCCCACAGCCGCAGCAGATATTCGTAGTCGCGCTTGATCTCGGCCTTGGAGCGTTCGCTGCCGGCGGTGCGGACGATGATGCCCATGCCGGTCGGCACCTCCAACTCCTCCATCAGCTCCTTCAGGCGACGGCGATCGGCGAGGCTGGTGATCTTGCGCGACACGCCGCCGCCACGCGGCGCGTTGGGCATCAGCACGCAATAGCGCCCGGCGAGCGACAGATAGGTCGTGAGCGCCGCCCCCTTGTTGCCGCGCTCTTCCTTGGTCACCTGAATCAGCAGGATCTGCCGACGCTTGATGACTTCCTGGATCTTGTAATTGCGGTAATGGCGGACGCGCGGGCGAGCTTGCGCTTCCTCAAGCTCGTCGCCACCGACGGTCTCGACCGGCACCGGCTCGTCATGCACCTCGATCACACTGTCGGGCGCACCATCAACCAAAACGGCGTCGCCCTCGGCGCTTTCGCCCGTGGTGACGAGCGCAGCCGGTTCGAGCGGCACGTCGTCGGCCGTTTGCGTCGCGTCGTCATCGCCATGATGGTCGGATTCGCCCTCGAAAGCCGGGTGGTGATCGAAATCCGGCTGATTGTCGAGTATCGCATGGCCATGATCGCCATGATCCTCGTCATCATGCGCCGCAAATTCCTCGGCCATCAGCGCCTCACGGTCGCTGACCGGGATGCGGTAATAATCCGGATGAATTTCGCTGAAGGCGAGGAAGCCGTGGCGATTGCCGCCATATTCGACGAACGCGGCCTGAAGCGACGGTTCGACCCGCGTTATCTTGGCCAGATAGATATTGCCTTTGATCTGTTTTTTCGTGGATGTCTCGAAGTCGAATTCTTCAAGCCTTGTACCGTTCAGAACGACGACCCGGGTTTCTTCGGAATGGGTCGCGTCGATAAGCATGCGTCGTGCCATAGGGCATCACTCCGGAACGCGCCTCGCATCACGCCGTGCGAAAAACGGCGGAGCGGCGCGCTCCCAGCTGGGGCGAAGCCGGCGGAACCTGCGGTCATCCTGCCGAACGGCCACCCATCAGGGTTGCCATGGCAAGGCTCGGTCCGGTCCCCGCAACCCGGAGGAGTCCGGGCCTGGCTTCGGGTTTCTTCAATATATCCGCGGGCTAAACGCCCCTCACGGACCCGACCGTAGCGGCTGATGTCAGCTGCGGGCCTCGGGCACTCCGGAGCGACGTCGCCCTCACACCTTGCGGCCGATCAGGCAACCTCTGGATTTTCGCGAATGTGAGGATAGTCGGGCCGGACGAAATCGACAATCGTTTAATGCGCTTACTGCACCACTCTGCTAAAATATCGGATCGGTCCAGCGTTCCAGCAGGCTCCGGCACATCTGCCGCGACTCAATTCCGCTTGGCAAAGCACAAATCGCCGCCCTAGGAAGAGAGGCTCTCGCTGCCGGAGCTGTTATCGGGAAAGCCGAGCGCCCCCATCATGCGCCATGTCAGATCGCTTCTCATCACACTGACCCTGCTTCTGCTGCTCGGCGCGGCCGGTGCCGGCATCGTTTACCAACATTATGCCGCCGAGCTGCCGGATTATCAGCAACTGGTCGATTACTACCCGCCGACCATGTCGCGGGTTCATGCCGGCGACGGGCGCGTACTCGAGGAGTATGGCACGCAAAAGCGGATTTTCGTGCCGATCGCGGCGATCCCGCCGCGCGTCATTCAGGCCGTGCTGGCGGCCGAGGATCGGGAATTCTATCAGCACGGCGGCGTCAATCCGGCGGCGATTCTGCGCGCAATGGTCCAAGATGTGCTGCGCCTGGGTGAAGGCAAGCGCGGCGTCGGCGCCTCGACCATCACGCAGCAGGTCGTCAAGAACATGCTGCTGAGCAACGAGTACAAGATTTCGCGCAAGATCAAGGAGGCAATCCTCGCCGTCCGGATTGAGCAGGCGCTGTCCAAGGACCGGATTCTTGAACTCTATCTGAACGAACCTTTCTTCGGTCAGAACACCTATGGCATCGCCGAGGCGGCGCTGGGCTATTTCAACAAACCGCTCGAAGAGCTGAGCATCGCTCAGGCGGCATTCCTGGCCGGCGAACTCAAAGGTGCCGGCCAGTTCGATCCGACCCGACACTATGACGCGGCCAAGGGACGCCGCGATTATGTCATCGACGGCATGGTGACGACCGGCGCGATCACGCAGGCGGAGGCGGCGTCCGCCAAGGCCGAGCCGATCGTGCTGCAAAAACATGATGAGACCCAGGTCTTTTCCGCGCCCTATTTCACCGAGGAAGTCCGGCGCGAGTTGATCCAGCGCTATGGTGAAAAGGCGCTCTATGAGGGCGGCCTGTCGGTTCGGACCAGCCTGTCGCCGACGCTGCAAGCCTTCGCCGACAAGGCGATGCGCGACCGCTTCGTCGAATATGATCGCAAGCATGGCTGGCGCGGGCCGATGCATCATCTCGATCTGCCGGCCGATGAACGCGGCTGGATCGCGGCATTGAAGGCCCTGCCGCCCGTGCCGGGTGCGGCACCGTGGCGCACGGCGCTGGTGCGCGATCTGAAACCCGATGGCGCGGTGCTGGGCTTTGCCGATGGCGCTACCGGCTTCCTTCCGATGGCCGAGATGAGTTGGGCGCGGCCTTGGATCGAAGGCCAGCGCGAAGGCGCCACGCCCAAGACGCCCGGCCAAGTAGTCAAACCAGGCGATGTCGTGCTGGTCGAGGCGAGTGTCGTGCCGGCCAAGCCGAACGAGCCGGCGAATTTCGCGCTGCGCCAAATTCCCGACGTGTCGGGCGCCATGGTCGTGCTCGACCCGCATACCGGGCGCGTGCTCGCCATGGTCGGCGGCTGGTCGTTCGAGGCCAGCAAGTTCAACCGTGCGACCCAGGCCAAACGGCAAATCGGCTCGACTTTCAAGCCGTTTGCCTATCTGGCGGCGCTCGACAACGGCATGACGCCCTCGACCCTGATCCAGGCTGATCCGGTGCAGATCTATCAGGGACCGGGGCTGCCGATGTGGGAGCCGAAGAACTTCAAGGGTGAGGAAAGCAGCGGCATCCATACGCTGCGTCATGCGATCGAACATTCGGTCAACACCATGACCGCACGCATGGCGTCCGAGATCGGCATCGAGAAGATCAAGCCCTATATCGAGAGGCTGGGCATCATGGATGACATGCCGCCCTATTACTCGATGGTGCTGGGGGCCGGCGAGACCACGCCGATGCGGCTCGCCGCGGCCTATGGCATGCTCGACAATGGCGGACGGAAGATCACGCCAACCTTGATCGACCGGGTGCAGGACCGTTATGGCCGAACCATCTTCCGGGCCGATGCCCGCGAGTGCCCGCATTGCGGCGATCCCGGTTGGGCACCGCAGGGCGACGTGCCCCAATTACCCGATGATCGCGAACAAGTGCTCGATCCGGCCACAGCCTATCAGATGGTGCATATTCTCGAAGGTGTGATTCAGCGCGGCACGGCGGTGCGGGTCGGCGCCAAGCTCAAAATGCCGCTCGCCGGCAAGACCGGCACGACCAACGGGCCGAACGACACCTGGTTCATGGGCTTCTCGCCCGATCTGGTGGTCGGCGTCTATATCGGATTCGATCAGCCCAAGGATCTGGGGCCAAACGAACAGGGCGCCGACACCGCCGCCCCGGCCTTCACCGAATTCATGACCGACGCGCTCAAGGAGAAGCCCGCGGCGAGCTTTCGCATCCCACCCGGCATCCGCATGGTGCGGGTCAATGTCGACAGCGGCAAGCTGGCCGATCCGGGCGACAGCCGGGTGATCTGGGAGGCCTTCAAGCCCGATTCCGAACCGTCGGACGAGGTTGTCGATGGCGGCCAGGACGCCCAGAACGCGGCCGACGACGCACCACCGACCTTTACGCCGACCGCCGATTACGGCGCCGGGCAACTG
>JBAVTK010000655.1:0-3400 GCA_049696095.1 Aliidongia sp.
CGCCGGCACCGGTGCCGCCGGCCCCGCCGGCCCCGCATGTTGAGGTGCAGCGCGCATTCCAAGTGTTCTTCGACTTTAATAAGTCCGACATTACGGCAGCCGCTGCCAGGGTGATCCAGGCCGCCGCCGACAATGTGAAGGCCGGCCATGTGACGCAGATCGTCGTCACCGGCCATACCGACACGGTTGGATCGGCGCAGTACAATCAGGGCCTATCGGAACGCCGCGCCGCCGCGGTCAAGACCCAGCTCGTCACCGACGGCGTCGCTTCCAACGGCATCAGCACGCGGGGCGTCGGCAAGACCGGCCTGCTCGTGCCGACAGCTGACGGTGTCCGCGAAGCGCAGAATCGCCGCGCGGAAATCGTCCTGCAATAAGGCGTTTGTTCCTGGCGGGCGACAACGTCCGCCAGGAACCGAGCAGCTCAGCTCGACTTTATCGAAGAATGCGGCTGATCCAGCTACAAAGCGGAGGCTGGAACATTCACTCACTATCGATCATTCCGCTTATTTCGACGAGGGTTACGACCATCGTTCGCGCACCAAGAACCAATAGTAGAGTTCGAACGCGTCTTCGTCAGGCAACGGGCACAATCGCCCTACCGGGGCTTCGCTTTGGCGGTCGCGCAGGGTATAGCCGCCGCGGTTCTTGACGACGTCGAAGCGCGCGGCGATTTGGGCGAGGATCGGGCCTGGGGTTGTCATTTGGGGCCGCATGACCCAAGGCGGGGCGATGGGGCGAGACCCTGTCGGGCTCCGATTCGATTTGTCGCGGCCCTGACGGGTTGCGCCCAGCGGCCCGGGCTGATTCGGCCGACGGGATGAAGCCCTTCCATTCCTCGCCCCCGTCGAGACCATCCGCGCTTGTACCTGGAGTTTGGCACCGTTGGTGGATACCGACGGGGCTGCGGGCCTTGCCGGTGCCCAGGCAGGAAACTGCGGATGATCAACCTGACGCTCAGATTTGCGCGGCAACCGAATGTACGGCCGATGCCGTTCTGCCCTATAGCCGGTGCATCGTCGCAGGAGTCCCGGCGCTGGCCGCCTGCTGAGACAGGCGTTACGAGGATGGTTTCAGCACAAGAGACGCCAGCCTGCTCGAACAGAACGACGAATGGCCGGTCCAGCGGACCCGCCCCATGACGCTGGAATCGATTGCCCCACTCGGCGATGATCAGAACATCATGCTGCCAAATATGGCGGCCTGATCGGCAAGGCTTGACCAGCCCAAAGCCACGATGCGGTGGCCCGCCCCTACACCATCACATGGGACACGATCAATCCGTGCCTGATGCCCCGCCGTTGGCCGACCGCGGGGTTTTGAGCTTTCGGGGGGTTAGGGCGCCGTCCCATGCAGTGAGGGCGCAGGTCCGTTGCGGACCCGCCCCGGCAACAGGGTTTCCCCAGGGCCGCCGAGCATCCGGGCGAATCGTCATGCCGAATCGCCAGCATTGTGGATTCAGACACGCGTCAAAAACGGAAGAATGGGGAGCGCGACCGGCGCTGGAGTAACTAACCGAACCGGCGAATTGCCGGTCGACGTCAGAAAGGGTTCATTTAACCCTGAGGGAACTAGCTCTTTACCGGCTAACCCGTTGATCCTGCTGGTCGGAGTGAGAGGATTCGAACCTCCGGCCCCTAGCTCCCGAAGCTAGTGCTCTACCAGGCTGAGCTACACTCCGCCGACGCAGGAGCGCTCTTATAGTCACCTCGGACCCGGCCTGCAACAGCGTTCTTGGGGGTCAGTGTCCGCGTTGCAAGCAGAACTCGGCAACCTCGATCAAGGCGCGGCGGATCGGCTGATCGGGAAAACCCGCCAGAGCCTCGACCGCAGCATCGGCATAGCAGCGCGCGCGCGCCAGTGTCGCGTCCAGCGTGCCATGCTTGCGCATGAGTTGGATCGCGTAAGCCAGGTCGGCTTCGCCCTGTTCCTGGTCCTCCAGCGTGCGGCGCCAGAACTCGCGTTCCTCGGCGTCGGCGCGCTGAAGCGCCAGCACGATCGGCAGGGTCATCTTGCCGTCGCGGAAATCGTCGCCCACCGTTTTGCCCAATTCGGCCTGGTGCGCGGAATAATCCAGCATGTCGTCGACCAACTGAAACGCCATGCCGAGATTGCGACCGAAGCGCTCCAGAGCGGCGATTTCCGATTCCGGACGTTCGGCGATGACGCCGCCGATCTCGGCCGCCGCGGCGAAGAGCACCGCCGTCTTGGCGTCGATGACTTCGAGATAGGCCGCTTCCGTGGTCGCCAGATCGTTGGCCGTGATCAGCTGCAACACCTCACCCTCGGCGATCACCGCCGAGGCATTCGACAGAATCCGCAGCACATCAAGCGAGCCGTCGCCGACCATCAGCTGAAAGGCGCGGCTGAACAGGAAATCACCGACCAGAACCGACGGCTTGTTGCCCCAGACCGCATTCGCCGTGGCGAGACCGCGCCGCAGATCGGAGGCATCGACCACATCGTCATGCAGCAGGGTGGCGGTATGGATGAACTCGACCGCGGCGGCGAGCGCCAGATGGCGTTCGCCCTCATAGCCGCAGAGACGGGAAGTCGCGAGCGTCAGCATCGGCCGCAACCGCTTGCCGCCGGCCGAGATGATGTGCCCGGCAAGCTGCGGAATCAGGGCGACGGGGCTGTGCATCCGTTCCAGGATCAGCCGGTTGACGCGTTGCAGGTCCGCCTCGACGAGCCGGCTGAGCGCGCTCATATCGGCAGGCTTGCCGATCGCGCTTTGGTTGTTCTTCAGGCCAGGCATTGCTGCCAAGTCGGATTACCCCTCTCGCATGGTGCCGCCGCCGGGAGAAAAAGCCCGGCCAGCCGCGGAGACGCATGACAGCGCCCGGACGGCAGAATAGAGTGCGAACCGACAGGGTCAAGCTCGGTGCGGCATCCCGCCGGACCTCACCCGCGACAGGCCGGCTCGTGACAAGCTCTAACAGATATTCCGCTCGTCTTCATCCGCTGCCGAAGGCACATCAGCGATGAGAGAACTCCTGCGCACCGGCAATCTTGTCCGCCTGTCGTTTCTCCAGGCGCTGCTGGCCGATGCCGGCATCGAGAGTCTGGTGCTTGATGCCAATACCGGGGCGCTGTTTCCCTCCGGCATCGTTCCGCGGCTGATGATCGCAGACAATGACGACCTGGCCCGCGCGCGCCGCATCCTGGTCGAGGCCGGCGAACCGCTCGATGGCTGAGGCACCGCTTGCGTTCTCCGAGGATCGGCTGCTGGGTGGCCGGGTCGTGTTGCGCCAGCCGGTCCAGGGCTTTCGCGCCGCCATCGACCCGGTGCTGCTGGCGGCGGCGGTCTCGGCCGAACCGGGCGAGACGGTCCTCGAACTCGGCACCGGCACCGGGGCGGCGGCACTTTGTCTGGCGCGACGGGTGCCGGGGCTGCGCG
>JBAVTK010000656.1:0-4867 GCA_049696095.1 Aliidongia sp.
GCCACGCGCCGCAGCCTCGCCCAGGCCGAGCGCCGTGCCGGATGGCGCGTCGCGCTTCAGGCGATGATGCATCTCCAGAATCTCGATATCGTAATCCGGGCCGAGCCGGCGGGCCGTCTGTTCGACCAGATCCAGCAGCAAGGTGACGCCGAGGCTCATATTGGCCGACCAAACGATCGGCGCGCTGTGCGCCGCCTGCTCGATCGCGGCGATCCCGGCCGACGAAATGCCGGTCGTGCCGATGATCAACGCCTTGCCGGTCCGGCCGGCGATCGCGGCATGGCGCAAGGTCGCGTCCGGCGCGGTGAAGTCGATGACCACATCGGTGGCGGCGAACAGCGCTTCTGGATCATGGCCGATCGCAATGCCGAGCGGATCGAGCCCGGACGATAGCCCCAGATCGCTGCCCTGGAGCGAAACCGCCTGGGCCGTGCCGCCGCTCAGCCGCAGACCGGCCGCCACGGCCTCCGCGACCAACGCCCGCCCCATCCGGCCGCCGCAACCGGCGATCCCGATCTCCGCCATCTTCCCTCTCCGGCATATGCCACGGAGCCTTCATAGCATGCGGATTTTAATCCGCGACTGTTGAATCGGTTCGGTCGTCGAGGATCGAACGGTCCTTCGCTCATGCCGCCATCAACACCCCAACATGCGCCGCCGTGCTGCTCGCCAGGGCCGCCAGATCGTAGCCGCCCTCCAGCGTCGAGACCAGCCGGCCGCCGCACTGGCGTTCGGCGAAGCCGGTCAGTTGCTCGGTCACCCAGGTGAAATCGCTCTCATCCAGGCGCAAGCCGCCCAGCGGGTCGGCTTGATGGGCATCGAACCCGGCCGAGAGGAAGACCAGATCCGGCGCGAACTGGGCGAGTTTGGGCATGATCCATTCGCCGACCGCATAGCGGAAATCATCCGAGCCGGCGCCGGCGCGCAACGGCGCGTTGACGACATTGCCGAGGCCGGTCTCCTTGGCCGAGCCGGTGCCGGGATAGAGCGGCCATTGATGGGTCGAGGCATAGAAGAGATCGGCGTCGTGCTCGGCCACCGCCTGGGTACCGTTGCCGTGATGCACATCGAAATCGATGATCGCGACACGCCGGGCACCATGAACGGCGCGTGCCTGCATCGCGCCGACCACGGCATTGTTGAACAGGCAGAAGCCCATGGCCTGCGACGGTTCGGCATGATGGCCGGGCGGACGGACGGCGCAAAAGGCGTTCTTCGCCGCGCCCGTCATCACGGCGTCGACCGCCGCGACGCAGGCTCCGGCGGCGCGCAGCGCCGCCTCGCCGGAGCCGGGCGATAGAATCGTGTCGGCATCGATCGGGACATAGCCTTCACTTGGCACCAGCTTGAGCAAGGCCTCGATCTGCGGGCGCGGATGGACCCGTGCGATCGCCTCGATCGAGGCTAGCGGGGCCTCGCGCCGGATCAGGGCGGCGAACCCGGGTGCGGCCAGCGCGGACAGCACGACGCGCAACCGATCGGGGCATTCCGGATGAAACGCACCGGTGTCATGGGCCAGACAGGCTTGGTGGGTATAGAGAATCGTGGTCATGGCCTGGACCCCTCCGGCGGTGCTGTTCAGCTATTATCAGCCAACACCGTACCGGCGAGATAGAGGTATCCGCCAATCAATACGCGCGCCGGCTCCGGTTCGATGCAGAGCGCCGCCATCGCCGCGGTAACCGAGGGCGCGACAGCGGTGCGGAGCCCGAGCGTCGCGGCCGCGGCGACAATTTCCCCGGCGGTCAGCGTATTGGCCTCGCCCGGAATCGCGACGCCGTAGAGGCTGGCCAGACGTGGCGCCAGCGCGCGCAGAGTCTCGGCCGGGTCGCGCGTGTTCCACTTTGTCGATCTGGCGTCGGCTTAACAAGGGAGGCTGCCGCAGATCAAGAGACTGCCGCCGCCTGAAAAACTGTCATGCTTACGCGATCAACCCGGCGCGTAATTCCCATCCGAAGCGATAAAGTTGGGCGCCGATCCATCGGATCAGTATGGAAGCCTGGCTTGGCCTGCTCGTTATCAAAAACTTCGGCGATCCCGAGAAATTGATCTTGCATTCAATCAACCTAGGTGTTACATACATCGTCATTTAGTGTTTGCGTGAAAAGGTGATATAAAAATGCCGCGGTCACACAGCCCCTCTGATGTCCCTATCATCCGAACAGTATCTGCGCGTATTTTCCAAGAGTTAATAATTATTATTACTGCTCTCGGGGTGACTACACCTATAGTTTCTTCATTGCAGAGTAATTCTGGATCAATTATTAAATTGCTATACGGTGAACTGTCTACTGACTTGATTAAATCTACCTTGTTATTCGTACTAACAATCATCTCGGCGATGAGGTTCTATCTAGGAAACCTCCTCATATTGAATATTAATTACGTTATTAATGATAAAGTTACAAGCCGTGTTATATGGTTTGATTTCGGCGCCATGTTGATTATGAGTCTATTTTTCTCTGTGATGGGATTTCTCACTGATAAAAGTGATATTTATTTTGAGGTTTATGCAGGGCTATTATTTGTTAGTGTTATCTGGAGCCTTTTTACGATGTTTCATATCACGCGTAGCGACACATTAGATAAAAATGATCAGCCAGAATTTGTGTGGATGATAGTCAATCTTTGCACTCTCATCATATGTGTGATTGTACCAAGATTACATCCGGGAGATTATGAGTTTATCATAATGTATGCAACGTGTATCGCCAACTGCGTTGCGGATATCGCTCTGGGCTGGAAATGGTATTTCCCCGCACCAAATAACGCAACCATCTCACCCTTTCCAGCAAAATAGGGAATATATATTATGGGCCTAACAGAACGTTTGGATCGTTCCAAAGTTATGCAGCATTTCCAACTACATAAATACGGAACAAAATTTACGACCGAAACTTTTGCGGGAATGTCCACATTCTTAAGTCTTGCATATATATTTATTGTTAACCCTGCGATATTAGCCCAATCGGGAATCGATCCAAAGGCCGCTCTATTTGCGACCGTAATCTCAGCCTCCCTAGCGACGCTTGCGATGGGATTTTGGGCAAATTTACCATTCGCAGTAGCTCCAGGCTTGACAATGAATAGCTATTTTACATATGTAGTGTCCAAGAAAATGCACATGACTTGGCAGGAAGGATTATGTGCTGTATTTGTTTCCGGAATTGTCTGTGTTACATTAACGGCCCTACCAGTTCGACAGCGTATCATCGATTCCATTCCTTTCGGGTTGAAACGTTCGATAGCAGTGACTGTTGGTGTGTTTGTCGCAACAATAGGACTTTTTCTGTCTAAAATCATCTCCTTCACGTCATATGGTTTTATCGATATATCGGCACTTAATGTCGATATTTTAACCGCACCGCTCGTCATGGTGTTTTTTACTGGTCTTATAGTATCTATAATACTAGGATTAAAACGTCTAAATTTTCCAGCGGGCATGCTTATTGCTATCATTATATCAGCGATCACATATCATATATTCTTACCAATTGCGAACAGTCCTGTAGATAGTTCCGGAGATTTTGCTAGTTCGTTATTTAAGTTAGACTTCTCTGCTTTTTTCCACTCTCGATTTTGGCTGCCTGTTTTGGTGTTCACGATTTTAGATTTTTTTGAGGGTATTGGCGAGTTTATTGGAATGACAAGTAATACGACTATTCAGGATAAAAATGGAAACGTCACTAACATAGGTCGAGGGCTCTGGGTTGATGGCTTAGGTACGATTGGTGGTTCGTTGCTCGGGACGTCAAGTTTGATAATTTTTGTGGAGAGCGCGGTCGGGATAAAAGTTGGTGGTAGAACCGGGCTTACTGCGGTCGTATGTAGTTTTTTGATGATGATAACGGCCATCGCGAGTTATTATTTTTCATCTATATTATACTTGATTCCAGCTCAGGCCACTGCTGGTATTTTAGTTTATGTTGGATACCTTCTAATATCGAATTCGGTTTTACTAAAACCGGGTGAACGGCTCTCCAGACTTGATTTTATCATTGCTTTAACTATGTGCGCGATTTCGTTTCTAACATTTAGCCTAGATAAATCGCTCGCATTCGGACTATGGGCATACTTCTTACTTAGCTTAATACCTCAGAATAACCAAAGGCCCGCCTATTGGCTTGCCGGTACCGCAGCGGCTCTGACCGCAGCGATAGTATGGCAGGGATGACTACATATTTATGTGGGCGATAGAGGACGGTGCTGCCGATTCGGCGGAATCACGCTGCTGGCTATGGCAGCACCTTAACCGTTCTCGGCCAACACCGTACCGGCGAGATAGAGGGATCCGCCAATCAATATGCGCGCCGGCTCCGGTTCGATGCAGAGCGCCGCCATCGCCGCGGTAACCGAGGGCGCGATCGCCGTTCGGAGCCCGAGAGTCGCGGCGGAGGCGGCGATGTCCTCGGCCGTCAGTGTATTGATCTCGCCCGGAATGGCGACACCATGGAGGCTGGCCAGATGCGGCGCCAGCGCGCGCAACGTCTCGGCCGGGTCGCGCGTGTTCAGCGTGCCGAAGACCGCATGCAGCGGCCGGTCGCGCCAGGTTTCGGCATGGGTCGCGAGCGCCGCGCCGCCCGCCTCGTTATGCATGCCGTCGAGCCAGAGCTCCCATCCGGTCGGCAAGATATCGACCAGCGGGCCGCGGGTCAGCCTTTGCAGCCGGGCCGGCCATTCGATCCGGCCGAGGCCGGTCGCGATGGCCCAGTCATCGACGGTGAAGCCGTCGAGTTGCTCCAGCACAGCCAATGCCGTGCCGGCATTGTCGATCTGGTGCCGGCCGGGCAGCGAGGGCAGCGGCAGATCGAGCGTCCGTCGTCCGGAAAACCGCCAGCCTTGCGCCGTCGGCTCGGCCGACCAATCC
>JBAVTK010000657.1:0-5129 GCA_049696095.1 Aliidongia sp.
GGAAATACCACAGTGAAATGTGTGAACGCCGTAGGGTGGGGGGCGTGCATCGGGGGCAATCCTATCAGAGGAAATTCTGTTGGCGACCGCGCCCCTGTGGGCGAGACCGGTCGTTGAACGCGTCCGGTGCGGAATTTCGTACCCGAAGGGGTTTTCTACCGCAACGCGCCACATTGTGATTTTTGTCACATCAGAACATCGGAGGTTAAACCATAACGGGTTTAGGCGGTCCCAGTGATCGCCGAATTGGTTTCGGTGCAGAGACACCCTTCGAGGCATTCTCGCTTAATTTAACAAAATTCATAAGGAGTAATGATTATGACGGTTGCGTTCGAGGAGTTTCAAACCACGGACATTCAAACGCTGACGGCATCTGGAACGTCGGACTGGGCGTCTCTTGGGGGTGCATTTCGCGGCATCGCCGCGCCGACTTATTATGGTGGAACTCTTTATGCTTTCACCCGAAACACGAATAACATGCTCGGCATGTGTACCGTATCGCAGTCTTCGACTGGGAGCTGGACGCCATTGGGCGGTCAGTTGATCTCGAGTCCTGCGTGCGCGATTTCTCCGAATGGCGCCATCGGCGTGATCGCGCTTTTGCAAGGCAATGTGTTGGGACTTAACTACGTCAATCCGTTCCAGGGTACGCAGACGGGCTTCAGCAATTTCGCGGGCGGAACACCGTCGGGCGTTTCTTGGACCGGTTCACCCGTGCTCACCGTCAACAGCAACAACCGTCTCGAAGCATTCATGCTCGACTCGAATGGCTACATGTGGCATTGCTTCCAAACGAGCGTCGGAACGAATCCCACGTGGAGCAACTGGTCAGTGCTCGGCAACACATTCCTCACGAGCGCGTCGTTCCAGGTCTTCCTGAACACAAATACGGGTGCGTTACAGGCGGTGGCGCTTGGCACCGACAATCAGATGTACCAGATGACCCAGGGTGCAGGCGGCGGTCGAGATGGCTGGAGTGCGCCCAGGAAGGTCGGTGCATTGCCGACCACCCCGCTTCAATTCACGCTGGGCACGGCGGCGGCTTTCAATCCAAGCACATCAGTGCCGGTATATTCAGGCTACAATAGTCAATCCGGCATATCGAACAATCCACTGATGTACTCCAGTCAGTCGTGGTCGGATGGCGTGTGGACGAATTTGACACTTGCCGATCTGCCAATCGCCACGTCCGCGCCGGTCATGGTGAGTAACTCCGGCATCCCACAATTGACCTATCAGTCGTCGAGCAATCCAGGACAGGTCGTGCTGCTGTCGCAGAATACTGCTTCGACAAGCTTCTGGAAGATCCAACAGCAGGTCGGTACGCAAAACCCCGATCTGAGCGGGCAAATGTCCGGCGTCGTGAACAATGGCAATATCGCATTGTTCCAGTGCGGCCAAAGCAAGGGACAGCTCTACTACATCAACTATACGCCAACTTGATTGAGTTGATATTGCGTCCCTTTTGTCTCTCGTAGGCGAGGGAGGCCAGGCTCCGGCACGCTCACCAGCGTGCCGGATTCGCTGATGGCTATGGCATCGGCGGTTCTCACTGCGGCGGATTACCGTAATGGGGGGATGGTCGCATCGGGGGTATCCACCGAGCTGCTATCGTCGCTAAATCCCGACCCGCTTCGGCGGCTGATAGGCGCAGACCATGGTCAGGTAGAGCAGCGTCGGCTTGCCGTCCGCGTCGGATTCCCAATGAAACACGATGTCGTGAAGATCGCGGTTGGCATCGGTCGAGGGTTTCTCGGTGACGTCGATCGCCATGGGGATGCCCGGTTTGGTCTGTCCGGCGGCTGGCGTGTTGAAGCATTTTTGTACAAGTGCATCGAGCAGATCGCAGCGGGTTTTTGGGATGTTGGTGGGATACCGGTCATCGACCGGATCGGTGTTGGCCACCTTCATCAGGCTATTGCGCGCTTCCGCCGCGGATTTCACCCAGCGCTCGCCGGTAGCGCCCGGCCAAGTGTCGAGCGGCGCCAGAACCGGTTGATAATCACCCCATTTGATCGCCTGGATCGAATTGGCCCGTCCCGGCGATTTGGTGTATTTGCCGGTCTGGGGATGAGTCAGGGTCTCGACATTGGTCTGCATCTGGTCAGCGGATGCGTAGAGGCTGTTTATGAAGGCGCTGAAGGTCGGGGTGTCGTATTTATAGATAGCTCCGACCGCGTGTGCGTGATGCGACACGAGCAACGAGGTGGATAGGGCGGCGGTACCCAAAAGGATCTCACGCCGGCTTAAGGCGCCAGCCTCATTCGGATCGTCGTGATTGGTCATGTTTTATCTCCACTATCTTCAAGATCCAAAGGGGCAGATCATGGTTAAATGTAACATTATAGGCACACCATCAGAATCTAAATCCCAATGAAATCTAATATCATGAAACGCTCTTGTGGGGTCCGCTTCACATTTACCTGATATCGTAATCCTCATAGGTATTCCGGGACAGGTTTGGCGAGAAGCTGGTTCGTTAAAGCACCTTTGTATCAAAGCATCCAATAAGTCACATCTATTTTTCAATGTAGTGTGACAATCTTCTTGACCATCAACTCCTTGGTAATTTGCCACCATCTTTAAACTTTGGCGAACTTTAGGTATGGATTTCTGCCACTCCATCCAGGTATTATCAGGCCATTTACATTGCCATGCACCGGCTAACATTGCTTGATAGTACCCCCATTTGATGTTTGCTATAGAGTTATCCTTGCCAAAGTTAGCACTATAACAATTCATATTTAATAGTAACTTAACATTTTTTTGCATCCTTGTAAGGGGATTTGGAGAAAAAGTATCAGTGGTAGGTATTGTGTCAACGTATAGGCTATTTATAAATTCAACAAAAGTTTGCTTCCCAAAGTTAGTCGAAGAAGCTGTGTATATAGGATTTTGAGATAAATGGGGTATTACCTCATTTGTTTCAACTGTATCATGATGGGCATCTTTTTCAATTTGGTTTTGTTCATCATGAGCAATCATGTCTAATCTCCATCAAAGAGTTGTGGTCCACACTTATGGAGTGCAACCGTTTCGCCGTTTCGCCACTTGGCATGGCTAACATTTCTGCTAACTCACTAACTTAAACTGCCTTCTCGTCTAGATCTGCGAGGGTACGATTCAGTAAAGATCGCGATTTCGTAAGCTGGTCTCTGGCTCCTAATTCAATGGAGATGATCACGCTTCTCTGTAAACATAAAACAATTTCTATATTATTGCATGACAATCTCGTTGCCAATATATTTGCTTCGATAAACAACGCCTCCGCTTCCACTCCCCTAAAGCCCTGCTGACACGCGACATCCCGTGTTTGCCGCACCAACTGTAACGCCTCTTGTAGCATGCCGTGCCGACACAGCGCTAGAGCAAGGTTGGCGGAAGCCCGTAAAGCGATAGACGTATGCCCAGCAATCTCAGCTTCCGACTTGGCTTCTGTTAAAATTACGCGTGCCCGCGCGAACAAGCTTAGTCCTAAATATGCTATCCCAAGCTGACATGCGATGACCGGAATGAACTGTCCTATCTCATGGTGCCGTGCCAAGGTAAGAGCTTCCTCTATTAGGGTTCGCGCTTCGTAGAAATCGCCGCGGCATAGCAAAAACACACCACTGCTATATCCTGCTGCCACGCGATCATAGGGGCGCGAGCTTTCTATGGCGATTTCATGTGCTTGTCGTTGACAAAGCTCCGCAAAATGTAACTCTCCCAGCGCAATATAGGTAACACTTTTCATCATGCAGCAGAGTATCGATAAGCTTAGTACGGTCACCCCGAGCGGCGCCTTAGGGTTTGGGCCGGATAGCTTTTTGTAGAGACTCCTAAACAAATGCTCTGCTTTCCGGTAGCGACCAGCAATGAAATAGGCTTGACCGAGACCATATTCCGCATAGCTGATCCAGCCGAGGTCGTTCAATTCTTCTGCGTGCCGCAGAACCTGCTCGCCTACTGTGATCGCCTCCAGCGGTGTCCCATAGAAGTTAAGGGCAGCCGCGCGTACTGCCATGGCAGCGACTCGACGCGCGCGGTCGTCGATAGTGATGGCACGCTGTTCGGCCTCCTTAGCGAGTTCAAGCCACCGATCCAACCGGCCCAATCGAGGAAACGCCAGCCTTGATTCCACTCGCAGATCGATCGCCCTTTCCTCCCGCTCCCTCGACATCGGAAGCCGGTCGAGCGCGTCCATCGCGATCTCGAAGTAATTCACTGCATCCCCGAGCGCCGACCGCTCGACGCATTTCTGTGCCATGCCATGGGCATAGCGATAGCTCTTCTCCCACTCCTCCGCCCTGACCGCGTGGTGGCACAGCGTCGCCGACTGGTCATCCGCCTGCCCCTCGGCGGCCCCTTCGAGATAGCCCAAGATCTCCCGATGCAGCCGCATCCGCGCCGGTGCCAGCATCGCCTCATAGGTGACCTGACGCACCAGATCATGTGGGAACGCGTAAGCCTGCTCAGGCAGCAGGCTCGTCTCGACCAGCAATTCCGCGGCGTTGAGCGCTGCAAAGCGCTCGCGCAGCGCGGTTTCCGACATGTCCGCCACGCCGCGGAGCGTGGCAAGCGTCGCACGCGGGCCGATCGCTGCGGCGAGTTGCAGCAAAGCGCGTTCCGGTTTGGCCAGCCGGTCGATATGGGCGGCGATGGTGCCCTGGATCGTCGGCGGCACGGCCAGATCGTCGAACGGTTTGACGGGCGTTGCCGCGCCCCGGTCGCCCTGCATGGCGCCGGTTTCCATCAGATGGCGGCAGACTTCCTCGATGAATAGCGGCACGCCGCCGGTGTGGCTGAGCAGCTTTTCTTTCAACGCCGCGAGGCCGGGGGCGCCGCCGAGCAGCGCGTCCAGCAGATCCTGGCCGCCGCTCTCATCGAGCGGGCGCAGCCGCGTCGTGTTGTGCTGGCCGACCCAAGCCGGTGCCCCGTTCGGCCGGCTGGTGAACAGGATCAGCAATGGGTGGCGGGCGCAGAGCGCGGTCAGCGTCTCAATCGCGGCGTCGCTCGCCTGATCGATCCAATGCATGTCCTCGATCAGCAGCACCGTGCGCTCGTCGCGCGTGATCGCCTCGATCACCGCGCGGCAGGCATCGGCGATCGCGCGACGGCGCAGCGGGGGTTCGAGGCCGGCCCAATCC
>JBAVTK010000658.1:0-5441 GCA_049696095.1 Aliidongia sp.
GGCCAGCGGTGGCCGGGGCGGCGCAGAAGAACGACGGTACACACGGTTTTGCCCTCTCCTGCGCCTTGGTTGCCGGCTATTTCGGCTCCGTCTCGGCCATGAAACGCACCAATTCATCCTTCCAGGCGACGGCCCAAGTGTGGGTGCCGTGGCCATGAGTCTTCTCGCTGATCGGCAGCAGGACGAAGCGGCCATGCGGCAGATGCGGGGCCTCGGCCTCGGCGATGCCCAATTCCGGCGGATTGATGAAATCATCGGCCGAATTGATCCACAATACCGGCGGCGTGACCTTGTTCAGTCCGGGCGACGGATCATAATCGCGCGAGGCATCGACCTGATAGATCATATCGTTGGCATCGATCTTTGCCAATTCCGCGTCGGTGCGCTTGGCCAGCGTCTCATCGACCTGGTCGGCCGTGGCGAGCGCCTTTTGCATCTGCTGCGGCGCGCTGCCGGCGATCGACAGCAGGTCGGACGCCGTGCGCAAGCCCGCGGTCGGCGCCTGCTTGTACTCGCCGCCCTGCCAGGTCGGATCATTCTTGATCGCCTCGATCACCATCCGGCGCCACAGCCGGTTGCGCCCGACGATCCGCACCGGCAGGCAGGCGAACGGCGCCAGCGCCTCGACATCGGCCGGATAGGTCTCGCCCCAGACAAAGGCGTGCATGCAGCCCATCGACGTACCGAGGATCAGTCGCAGCTTACCGACCTCCAGCCCGTCTTTGGCCAGACGATGCTGGGCTTCGACCATGTCGTCGTAGGTGTAATGTGGGAATTTGGCGTGGAGCCCGTCACTCGGCTTCGAAGATTTGCCGTGGCCGATCCCGTCCGGCAGGATGACGAAATAGCGCGACAGGTCGAATGGCTGGCCGGCATTGAACAATTCGCCGCCGAAGATCGGCCGCAGAAAGGTCGTGCCGTCGCCGCCGGTGCCATGCAGCACCATGATGGCGTTGGTGACGTGGTGCTGGGCATCATATTTCGGCGTGCCGAGCGTCCGGTAATGGATTCGCAGTTCGGGCAAGGTCTCGCCCGAGCGGAAATGAAAATCGCGGATGGCGAAATCGCCCTCCTTGACCGGCCAAGGCGGCGCATCCGCCGCCGCCGCGGCGCCGCTCAGGGCCAACCCGGCCGCGGCGAAGATCGAAACCAGAAGCCGATGCATGATCCGAACCCCTCTGCAACGCGGCCGGGACGGACCGCCCGAGCGCTATACGCCAAATTTTCCGCGAGCAAAGATCAATCACGCGTGAACGCCGGCCACCCGTGCGATGGCCGGGGCGTGCCGTCGATCTGCCGCTATGAATTGTCGAGCTTGAACCAGGCCACCATGCCAGTTGCCTGGTGACGGTCCTGACACAAGGCGGAATTGCTTACAAATAATTGCGCACTAAAAAACCACCGTGGCGAATTCCGAGGAAAGTAGCGAATCGCACTATTTCTTTCGACGGAATGGGGCGATTGAAATTTAATCAGCTGTTGGTGACCGCCATCGTATTCTATTGCCGATCGATGCACCGCCGTCCAACCGGCACGGCACGAATTGCGCGGCGAGATCGCCGGTTTGCTGCGCAGCGCCGCTTCGGGTGGCGATGTCGCGGCACAGCTCGATCGCGAAACCTTTTCGCTCGTGCAGACCAACGGTGCGGATGCGGCTGCACCATTTCGAGGTATTGACCCGCTTCGCGCCCGGCCGAGGAGCTTGATCTCGCGGTCTGCGAGACGGCGCTACGCGCGGCCCGTCGGGCTCGGATCGACCATGTCCGGGCGCTCAATGTGTCGGGCCGATCGATCCAGAGCAGCAGCTTCCTTACTCGCCTGGTGGCGCTCGTTACCGAACTCGCGCCGGACCAGCGCAAAATCATGTTCGAAATCACCGATTCGGCGGCAATCCAGAACGTCGACGAGGCCGAAGCCGTGATCCGGATGCTGCGGCGGCGCGGCCATTCGCTTTGTCTCGATGATTTCGGCGCGGGTTTTTCGGCCTTTACCTATCTGCGGCATTTCGAGGTCGATTTCGGCAAGCCGGGTGCTACGCCAAGGTACAGCCCGGCCGAGGCCAAGGTGTCAGGCGTCCGGCCCTTGATGCCGGAACCAGTCGTAGGTTGCTCTCAACCCATTCTCCAGCCCGATCCGGGCTTTCCAGCCGAGTGCCGTGAGGTGTGAGACATCGAGCAATTTGCGCGGTGTGCCGTCCGGCTTGTCCAATTCATGGGCCAATTTTCCGTGCCAGCCGACGACGTTGGCGATATGAGCCGCCAATTCATTGATCGTGACATCGGTGCCGGTGCCGATATTGAGATGATTTTCGCCGGAATAACGCTCCATGAGGAAAACGCACGCATCGGCCAGATCGTCGACATGGAGGAATTCGCGCCGCGCCGTGCCGGTCCCCCAGATCCGCATTTCCGCGGCCCCGGTCAGCTTCGCCAGATGGGTCTTCTTCAGCAGGGCCGGCAAGACATGGCTGCTCTGGAGATCGAAATTGTCGTGCGGTCCATAGAGGTTGGTCGGCATGGCCGAAATGAAGTCGCAGCCATATTGCCGCCGATAGGCCTGGCACAATTTGATGCCGGCGATCTTGGCGAGCGCGTACCATTCATTGGTCGGCTCCAGCGCGCCGGTCAGCAGCGCGCTCTCGCGGATTGGTTGCGGCGCAAATTTCGGATAGATGCAGGACGAGCCGAGAAACAGCAGTTTTTCGACGCCGTTCTGCCGCGCCGCCTCGATCAGATTGGTTTCGATCACCAGATTGTCATAGAGAAATTCGGCCGGGCGCGTGTCGTTGGCCAGGATGCCGCCGACCTTGGCCGCGGCGACGAAAACCGCGTGCGGCCGATGTTCGGCAAACCAGGCGAAGGTCGCGCGCTGATCGCGCAAATCGACGTCCTTGCGAGCGACAATCTGCGGTTCCGCGCCCGTGCTATCGAGCCGGCGCAGCAACGCGCGCCCGACCATGCCATTATGTCCGGCGACGAAGACGCGCTTACCGTCAAGTGCATAAAAAGACTGGGTATCAGCCATGGGCAGCCCCGCGCAGAGGGCCGTCATGGCCCGATGATTTCAGCAGTTTCTCCTGCTTAGCTAGCGCATGATCGGCCCCGACCATCAGCTTGACGAGTTCCGGCAGGGTCACTGTCGGCTCCCAGCCGAGAATGCGGCGCGCTTTGGCATTCTCGCCTTCCAGGTGATCGACCTCCGCCGGGCGGAAATAGCGTGGGTCGATGGCGACATGCTCGCGCCAATCGAGGCCGAGTTCGGCGAACGCCAGCTCGACGAATTGCTGGACCGTGTAGGACGTGCCGGTGGCGACGACGTAGTCGTCCGGCTTGTCTTGTTGCAGCATGCGCCACATCGCCTCGACATAATCGCCGGCAAAGCCCCAGTCGCGCTTGGCTTCGAGATTGCCGAGATAGAGTTTGGCTTGCAGGCCTTCCTTGATCCGGCCCACGGCGCGCGTAATCTTGCGCGTGACGAAGGTTTCGCCGCGGCGCGGGCTTTCATGATTGAACAGAATACCGTTGGCGATGAACATACCCCAGGCCTCGCGATAATTGACCGCGTACCAATGGGCCGCGACCTTGCTGGCGGCATAGGGGCTGCGCGGATGGAACGGCGTCGTTTCGCACTGCCGAGCCGGTGCTGCACCAAACATCTCGGACGAACCGGCCTGATAGATCCGCACTGGACTTCCGCGCTGGTCAATATGGTCGCGTACCGCCTCCAACAGGCGCAGCGTACCCAGCGCGACGATATCTGCGGTGTATTCCGGCATCTCGAATGAAACTTTGACATGGCTTTGGGCCGCGAGATTGTAAACCTCGTCCGGCTGAATACGTTCCAGCACGCGACGCAGGCCGGTGCCATCGGCCAGATCGCCATGATGCAGAATCAGGCGGGCGCCGCTTTCGTGCGGGTCGTGATAGAGATGATCGACCCGGTCGGTGTTGAACAGGCTGGCGCGGCGTAGCAGGCCGTGAACTTCATAACCCTTGCCGAGCAGCAATTCGGCCAGATATGAGCCGTCCTGGCCGGTGATGCCGGTGATGAATGCGCGTTTCATGATTGTCGATCGCCTCGCCTGTTATGCGCGAACCCGCATGGGCGACAGCTTTAGCCGCTCCCGGCGAAATTTGGAATTTTCATCTCGGGGAATCGTACCGCTTTGCCGTACAGGATCACCCGGTTGGGGCGCTTTCGATCGCCTGTTCGACATCGGCGAAGCTTGGCTGATTATGCTGTTGCAGCACCATGCGGGCGCTTTCGACCGCCATGATCGGCGCATAACCCTGCATATAGGCGACGATGCCGCCCTTCATGCACACCAGATAGCGCACTTCCTCTTCGGCCAGCGCCTTGAGGCTGGTGGCGATCGGGGCGACGAATCCGTAGGACAGAAAGACACCGAGAAAAGTGCCGACCAACGCACCGCCGATCAGATGGCCCAAGACCTCCGGCGGTTCGGTGATCGAGCCCATGGTGTGGATCACGCCCAGCACGGCGGCGACGATGCCCAGCGCCGGCATGCCATCCGCCATCGTCTGGATCGAACTGGCGATCTCCAGCTCTTCGTGATGATGAATCTCGATCCGGGCATCCATCAGCGATTCCATCTCGAACGCATTGTCGGCGCCCATGATCAGCATGCGGAAGAAATCGCAAAAGAACTCGACCGCATGATGGTCGGCGAGGAAGCTGGGAAATTGCTGAAACAGCGTACTTTCTTCGGGGTTTTCGACATGGGCTTCGAGCGCCATGGCGCCTTTGGACTTCGCCATCTTGAAGACGACGTTGAGCATAACCAGCAATTCGACGAAACTCGCCTTGCTGTATTTCGCGCCTTTGTAGGTGCGCGGCAGGCGTTTCATCACGCCCTGTAAGACCGGTTTCGGATTGCCGATGAGATAGGCGCCGATCGCGGCGCCAACGATGATCATGAATTCGAAGGGCTGCCACAGCACGGGCAGATGACCGTCATTCAGCGCGTAACCGCCGAACACCGAAACCAACACGACGGCGACACCGACAAGCAGGAACATCACGCTCTCATCATGGTTGGGGCCGCCATCGGGAAGCCTGCTTCTTGATACGCCCCCGAGGGTTAGGGATGGATTAACCGGTCCCGGAAAACCGCAAAGTCATCTCGGTCAGTCGAATCGAGTCGGCGGGCGGCCGGCATGACGGGCTTGCGGTGCGATCTTGGTTGCGGGAATGGGCTGCCGACGAAAAAATTTTGAGACCAAAAATATCTGGATCGCAATCACACATTCAGACGTTCATGGCGCCGCGATCTCTGTATCGCTTCCGTTACCGACTTGTTACGGATGGTTTTTTGGAGTCACCGCGGCGCAATCATGCGGTTCGCGCGGCAGTGATAACGGCGGCGGATGGGGCTGTGCCAAGCCGAAACGACCAGCCGGTTCGCGACAAGGGCGATCGAG
>JBAVTK010000659.1:0-1977 GCA_049696095.1 Aliidongia sp.
AACCTACGTCGTCGTCCGCCTCGTACCAGCCGAGCCCGTCGACGGCGCCACATTTTCCACTTATCTTGACGGCCTTCAGCTTAAACCCGCATTCGCCGAATGACGCTTAAATCTGTCGAAGGTCAGCTGCGATTCAGCTATGATAATCAGTAGCTTATTCGCGCATTGAGGATCCGATCATGGCGCATCCGGTGGGTGAATCGAATGATGGCGCTCTCAGGCTCGATTTCGACCGCCGATTGATGCTTCAATTTCGCGGATCGGTAGTCACCTCCGACGCAGGGTTGCTCGCCTATCGCGAACTCGACGACGCGCTCGGATTGTCGACGATGGCGGGCGAGATGCTCGCCGACGCCCGCACCGGCAAGAATGGCCGGCATGCACTCGTCGGAATGTTGCGACAGTCGGTGTTCGCTCGGCTCGCTGGGTATAAAGACGTGAACGACGCTCAACGCCTGCGCCATGATCCCGCGATGCCGCGGATCGTCGGCGGGCGGCGGAGAGCGCCAAAACGGCCAAGTAGAGCCAATTTGACAGTCCAATCCCCCGTCATCTGGAGAATGTCGGATTCCACCTCCGGGTGTCCCGGATGATTGGAATTTTAACCATTAGCTCCGCGGTACAGAAGGAGAACCGAAATGCCTGACAACTTTCTCGTGATTCGGATCCACCCCGACTCCCCGGTCGACGGAGGAACCTTCAGCACTTACCTGGACGGTCTCCAGATCAAGGTGTTTCTGGCAGGCACGATGACCCTTCTGGGCGAGACCAAGATCAACTCGACCAGCCTCAACCTGGTCCAAGTTCCGTGGATACCGGGCACCTATGTTGCTTCTGCTTCCAAGCGTGTGGAAGCTCCGACGCCTGGATCCGGCTCCGATTTCGGCAAGAGCCTAAAGGTGCAGGATGGAGCAGGCATTGCCTTCGGGTCGGTGGTGGTCTGCCCGGCCGATACGAGCGTTTTTGGGAACAATACCGGCGTCTCGAGCATACCGGCGGCGTCGAATCCGACGACGCTGACGCTCAATCAGACCATCCCGAAATTCGTGGCGGAGGACACGCTCGTCACGTTGTACTTCGCCTACGGACCCGGAAGCGCAGACAGCAATGCCCCCTCCATCAATCCGACCTGGACCGGAAGCGATCCCTCCTTCCAATTCGATTTGAAGGTGAAGGGCAAAGTCACCAATTCCCCTACGGTGAAATTCGACCACTCGGACGGCATCGCGGTGGGCATGACGATGACCTCCGGATCGGGCGTTCCCGCAAACACCACTGTGATTGCCGTTCCCGACGGCACTTCGATTACGCTCAGCAACAATGTCAGCCTCGCCAACAACGCGACCGTTACCTTCCAGTCGAACCTGAACTCCGGAATCATCCAGCATGTCGAGCCGGTAGGTCAGGCCACGATTTTCGGCACGGTTTACGTGCCCATCCCTGCGTCAGTGGCCACAGCGATCATTCCGTTCACCACATCGGTGCCGGCCCCGCCCGCGAACAGCTTTCTGGACGTCACCGTGGTCGCGACGCGCAGCGGCGTCTCGATTCCGATCAATAACGATTTTTACGACGTGATCGTGAGTCCTGGCTCTGCGCCCACGCCGGATCAATACCAGTCCCAGCCGCAGCAGAATACGAGCCTGTATTTGACGCTGCCACCGCCGCCGAACCTGAACGCAATTGATCTCACCATCCCGACGGACGGGACCGCGCCGCCCTTCGATGACTTGTACACGGCGATGAAACAGGCGCTCGCGAACGATACAAACTTCCCCGCTGGTACGAGTCTCGACAACCTGTCCCCAACCGATTGCTCGCGGATGGCGTACGACATCGTCTGGAGCCAGCAGGGCAATACTCTGCCGCCGCCTCCCGATGCGCTGGAATCGCTTTACACGTTTCCGACCAACCCCGGAGGCAGCGGCGGCAATGGAAGCACCAACAATCTGGAGCAGGACCGGCAAAAATTCGAGG
>JBAVTK010000660.1:0-2686 GCA_049696095.1 Aliidongia sp.
GGCGAGGCCACAGCATTCGAGCGACGGTGAACCTCTGCTGGCGGGTTTAGCGGCGTGGCTGCCGCGCCGCTTCCTGCTGGCCATCGACATCATGCTCGATGTGGCGTTCAACGGCGCCGTCGGGCCATTGCCGGCGGCCGAACTGGGCCAGCGCCAAGGCTTGGAAACGCGCAAGCTGGAGGCGATCCTTCAACGCCTGTCCCGTGCAGGGCTGCTGAAGAGCGTTCGCGGCCCCAATGGCGGCTATCTGCTGGGCGAGGAACGCGGCGCGATTACGATCGGTGCCATTTGCCGGGCCGTGCTCGACCCTGACAAACCGACACCCTTTGATCAATCACCCTCGGTTTCCATGCGCAAAGTCGTCCTGCCGATGGTCGAGCGTGTGCATCAGCAGATGCTCGCCGAATTCGATCGCATCAATCTCGGCGATTTGTGCCGGGAAAGCAGAATGGCTGGCGTTGCCAGCAAGTGCGACGGCTTGGTTGATTTTGTCATTTGATCACGCATAGGACGCATGGCTGAACGGATTCCGTGATGGCCCGGTGAAATGGCCGACCATGAAGGATTGATTTGCCAAGCGCTTAGCCAACGGCCTGCGTGGCAGGCCTTGGTGGAGGGAACCAAGCCGGCCGCAATTTTAATTTACAAACTCGAACTGGCGCTTTTATCTAATCCACAATTCTGAAACCGCAATGCTTTCCGCCGGAGCGTGGTAAATGTTTCAAGGCAAGCCATCCAAGGTCGAAGCGATCAAAACCGCGAGCGTGCGTCTACGCGGCACCATCAGCCAGGGCTTGGAATCGCCGGCCCCACTGTTCGACCCGGCGGATCATCAACTGCTGAAATTCCACGGAATCTATCAGGGGTATGATCGCGACAGCGCCACCGCCCTGAAGCAGCAGGGCCTCGATAAGCGCCACGAATTCATGGTTCGCATCAAGGCACCGGGCGGCGTGATGAGTGCGGCGCAATATCTGGCGGTCGATGGGTTGGCGCGGCTTTACGGCGGCGGCCGGCTGCGCATCACCACGCGCCAAGGGCTGCAATTCCACGCGATCGCCAAGGAAGACCTCTGGCAGACCGTCCATGGCGTCAATCAGGCGCTTTTGACGACGTTCGCCGCGTGCGGCGATGTCGTACGCAACGTCACCGCCAGTGCGGCCCCGATCGAAGATGAGCGCCATCGCCGGATTCGGGCCGATGCGCGGATGCTGTCGGAACAACTGGCGCCGCAGACCCGCGCCTATCACGAGATCTGGGTCGGCGATCAGGATGTGACGGCACCGCCCACCGCCGAGCCCGATATCGATCCGCTCTATGGTTCGACCTATCTGCCGCGGAAATTCAAGATCGGCATCGCCACGCCCGACGACAATGATATCGATGTGCTGACCAACGATCTGGCAGTCATCCCGCGCTTCGTGGGCGAGGAGCTGGAAGGCTATACGCTGGCGATCGGCGGTGGGCTCGGCATGACCCACAACAAGCCGCATACCTATCCGCGCCTCGCCACGCCGATTGCCTTCATCGGCCCGGACGAGTTGCTGGACGGTGTGAAGGCGGTGGTCAAGCTGCATCGCGACCATAGCGACCGCACCGACCGCAAGCATGCCCGGCTCAAATATGCCGTCGATGCCATGGGGCTCGACGCCGCCAAGGCGGAGTTGGAGCGCCATTTCGGTCGCCCGCTTGCCCCGCCCAAGCCGCTGCCGTCATTCCAGGTCCAGGACCATATCGGCTGGCACCCGCAGGGCGACGGACGCTGGTGGCTGGGGCTTACCATCGAGAGCGGCCGGATCGAGGATCTGGACGACTATCGCCTGGCGACCGCACTGCGCCGGCTGATGGGCGAAATCACGCTTCGTCCGGTCTTCACGCCCAACCAGGATGTGTTCCTGGCGGATATCGCGCCGGAGGACCGGCCGCGGGTCGAGGCGATCCTGACCGAAGAAGGCGTGCCGCTGCCTGGCAGCGATTCGCCCTTGCGCCGTTGGGCGCTCGCCTGCCCCGCGCTGCCGACCTGCGGGCTGGCGCTGAATGAGGCCGAGCGCGTGTTCGATCGCATCGTCAGCGATATCGAGGCGGCGCTGGCCCGCCACAATCTGGCGAATGAACGACTATCCTTGCGCATCACCGGCTGCCCGAATGGCTGCGCCCGGCCTTATGTCGGCGATATCGGCCTGGTCGGCCGCACACCCGACACTTATGCGATCTATCTAGGCGGCGATTTCGAGGGCACCCGGCTCAATGAACGCGTGTTCGAGCGCGTGCCGATCGACCAATTGGGCCGGACGCTGGAGCCGGTCTTCGTGCTGTGGGCAAAGCATCGCGAAGGCCATGAGAGCTTCGGCAATTTCTGCAAGCGCTGGGGCACGCAGCGTCTGGCCGGATTGGTGACGACCGCCATCGCCGCGGAATAGCGGCATGGAATATCTGCCGATCTTCCTCAGGCTCGAAGATCGGCTGGCGGTGATCATCGGCGGCGGCGCGGTGGCGGCGCGCAAGCTCGATCTGCTGCGCCGGGCCGGTGCGCGCATCCGGGTGGTGGCACCGATTCTCGGCGACGAGATTGCGACGCTCGCGGCCCAAGGCGCGATTGAGCATCGCGCGCGCGGTTTCGCGGCGACCGATCTCGACGGTGCGGAGTTGGCGATCGCCGCAACCGACGACCATCAGACCAATCAGG
>JBAVTK010000661.1:0-14948 GCA_049696095.1 Aliidongia sp.
CGCCAGCCGTGCCGCCAGCGGATCGAGCGCGCCCGAGATGGGCACGCCGTAACGCTGCCACCCGGTGCGCCCCAGATCCTGGATCGAACTGGCAAGGCCCGGCTGCTTTATGACGAGGCGGGCGGTCATGTTTGGCGATACTCCACGGCCGGATCGCCGGGCCAGGCGACGAGCCGGGTATGCTCGGCCGCGCCAATGGAAAAAAACCGAACAATATCGCCCGGTGCCAGCAAGGCCGGCACCGCGCGCGCCGGATCGAACAGCGGCACCGGGCAACGCCCGATGAGATGCCACCCGCCGGGGCTTTCGGCCGGATAGATCACGCTCAGTTGCTGAGCGATGGCGACCGACCCGGCCGGCACGCGCGTGCGCGGCTGCGCGCGGCGCGGCAGATCGAATGCCGCGTCAAGACCGGCCAGGAACGGGCAGCCGGGCAGGAAGCCCAGCATCGCAACCGTGAAATCGGTACTGCTGTGCGCCGCGATCACCGACGACGCCGAGAGCCCGGTCGCGGTCGCGACCGACTCGAGATCGGGGCCGAATTCGCCATCATAGCAGCAAGGCAGCCGCCAGCGCCGCCCGGCCCCGGCCCCGACCGATGCCGACAGGTCGAGTGCCGTCACGGCCGCCGTGAGTGCGGCGGCGCTGGTGCTCAGTGGATCGTAATGGATTATCAGCGAGCGAAAGCTCGGCACCGTCTCGATCACGCCCGGCAGTTCGGCCGCAATCACCGCACGGTCGAGCGCCTGGACCGCGGCGATCAGCACCGGTTCGACCGTGGTGCCGAACTCGACGACGAGTGCTGTATCGCCGGCTGGCAGAAATCGCGGTGCTGGATGGCATGGTGTCACGGGTTCGTTCGTCCTCGATCGTCGGGCGACCGGGCCCGAAGGCACATGATCTCGTGAAACCGGGCGCGATTTACAAGCGGTTTTTCGGCGCGGATTGCCGCCGCGCCAAGGCGATCTGCGATTTAATATTGCCCCGCCCCCGTCTATGTTAGGCAGAAAGCGGCAGGTTCGAGGTCTTCGGCCGCAACCGAAAGGATTTCGATCGATCATGCGTCTCGGACTTTTGGGTTTTGGGCTCGCTTGCATGGTCTGGCACGGTGCCGTAGCGGCGCCGGCCGACCAGATCGAAGCGTTGGAGACGACGGCTTCGGCCCATGTTGCGACGTTTTCCACGCTGGCAGCCGAGCGCACCAACCTGGCGCTGCGTTATCGCGCCTTGATCGAGACCCTGACCCAGCGCCTCAAATTCGGCACGGCCGCGAAAAACCCGACGCTGGTAAATGACCTCCAGGACGCCCGCGCGGCGCTGGCAGCGCTCGGCGCCACCGCCGAGCCATTGAGCGCGCTTTCGGCCGAATTGACTGACGATGCGGCGGCGGTCAATGCGCTGGCCCGTGCGTTGCGTGCGGCACCAGCCAGCGCCGAGGCCGACGAGGCCGGGCAAGGCGCGCTCGCCGCCCGCATCGAAGCGGCCAGCGAGACGATCGACCGCGCCTTGGGCCAGGCGCTGGAACAACGGCGCAAACAGAGCGAAATGCTGAAGGCCGAGCAGCAGGATCTGGCGAACCTGTCGCGAGCGATCGATGCCGGCCATCTGCCGACCACCGATCCGACTCTGGCCGACATGCTGACCCCGCCGCAATTGATCGCACCGCCAGCCGATAACGAATCCGCCGCCCGTCCAGCCGGCAACCCGGGCCGCTGGGTCATCGAATTCGGTCAGTTCGCCACCGAGGACGACGCGACCTTCACCATGGCGCGGCTCAGCATCCAGGGTACCCCGTCGCGCTTTGTCGCGATTCGCGACAAGCATGGCCATGCCGGCTTCAAGGTCGTAACTCGGCCCTTTCCAACCCGCGAGGCGGCCGAAGCGGCGGCCGCGGCACTGCGGCGCCATGATCTGCACCCGAGTGGCGTGGTTGAAGCGGCGGCGCGGTGAATATGGACGCGGTCTCGAGTTTGAAGTAACACGTTTCAAACGAAAACTGAATTCTTGGACGACATCTATACCGACAATCCGCGCCACCACTTCGCTACAATGAAGCAATGATCTATGTAAGATAGTGAGAGACGATATGCTTCCGAACAGCTCTAAAGGGTAAATCAGGACCGGCATCGCTATTGCATAGAACAGCAAAGGTCACACGACTTTTTTCGTAGGACTGAAGAGCCGCAGAGAACCCATTTATGTTGCCATAGTGTATGATGCTAGGGTTAGGGTCGCTGAATCCCGAAATCAGTAGCCCGCATGCGTATTCGATATCTCCGTAATGCGCGTCTTCGGCGGAAAATCGATTGGCGCTACTTAAACGGCCATCGCGTAATCGCCCTGGCGTCAGCATCAGATCGATATGAGCGCGATCGAACAGTCTCTCTTCTAACAGCGAGTTATGCCAACGGCAGAGATCAATCGCATTTGCCCGCATGGCACCAGCGCCACCAGCCTCCGACACCTCGATAAAAGCGGCATTTTCAAAAGGCGCTGCTTGGTTGTCTGTACGAGTATAGCCCGACGCGCGATTGGGAACGACCTCGCTCGACAGGTCCATTGCGGTAGAGGTCAAGTGGAGCGGGGTGAAGACGAGATCCGACAATGCCCGAGCGAGCGGCATCCGCGTAACGCTTTCGATCACTGCTCCCAGAACTATATAATTGGCATTGCTGTAACGCCATGCTGTGCCGGGATCGAAATCGAAGGGCTTTGTCTGACGTGCAATTTCCTCTGCTAACTGAACCTGTGTCCTCGGCGTTGCGGGCGCCGGGGTCGTGCGATCATCTTCATCGCTATGAAGGCCCGCGGTGTGGTGCATTAGTTCGAGAAGGGTGAGTGATTTCAGCGAATGGAGCGCCGGGAGGTATGTTCCGACCGACGTAGCGAGGCCGACCCGTCCAACAGATGCAAGCTTGATAATCGCAGCGGCCGTAAATTGCTTCGTCAGCGAGCCAATCCGGAAGATCGAGCATTCGGAAACCGGTGTTTGCGTCTCGATGTTCGCCAAACCGAAGCCTCGCGAGAAAATTATTGTGCCGGCTCGACTTACAGCAATCGAAATGCCGGGGCAGGCATGGGCTTTGAGCGCGTCGTCAATTGCCTGATCAATGTCGGGGTCGTTGTCCGTCTGACCGGCTGGTTGCGCCAACGCCGATGCGACGCTTAGTGCTGCGCCACCAGCGATCACCATGCGCCGAGAAATTCGATCCATTTCTGCCCCTGCTTCTACCTTCACCGCATGGTTGGCGTAATGAGCCGAGATGCCCGTGTACAGCCTACCAATGTCGGGCTCCTCGTCCATCAGACCCCGAACGCCGTTATTGCGCCTCCGGCGTATCCGCGTTCGAGCTTGCGGGGCTGTGGTTCTCGGCCATCGGCTCTATCATTCTACCGACCAACCGCGATTCGTATGACCGCACGGAGTAATGATCGTCGAAGCCTCCACAATGGTGTAGCACATCACGGTCAAGTCCCCCGCTTCAGCGTGGCCTTGAATTCCGCCAGCGTCGCCGGTCATTGATATGTAGTCACTCGATTCATCAGCTGGACCCGCTGGGCTATGGTCGCAGGCGTGAATGCGTCCTTCCGCTTGCGAGGATACGGATCTCCCCCTTTTAATTCGTCTCGATCGCCACGCTGGTCGAGCCGTGCAGCCCGCCATCGGCATCCTTGAACCGCACGAAGACCCGCGAGGCCGCCGGAGAGAACGGGATCGCGCCGGTGGATTGCAGGAAGACCGAGAATGTCGGCGCCGCACCGCCGGCAATGTTCAGCGAGACCGAAGCGGCCGGTGGGGCCAGGCATTGCCCGTTGGCCGGGTTCGACTGGCACAAACTGAGGACGACCGGCAGGCTCGCGGCACCGGTATCGACCGAGGCCACGATATCGCCCGTCACGCCGGCATTGCTGCTGGCCACGGCGAAGGCGGCGACGCCGCCGTTGGGCACCTCGATGATGCCGTTATTGGTCGGCGTGGCGACCAGCGCGATAATGTCGGCGATCGGCGTCGCCGACATGACCAGATCGACGGTATCGACGCCGGTGATGACCGAGGCTGCCGTCTCGGTCCCGGTGGCCGGGCAGACGAAATCGAGCGGCAGGCCGGGCGCGCTGAACGGCGCGGTGCCCTGGAACGCGAGGATGAAGGTCTGGATACCGTCCTGGCCGGCGATCGTGACCGGGGTATTGGGTGTACCGGTCGGCACGTTGGTCGCCGGATTGGTCGTCTGGAAGCTGAGCGTCAGGCCGGCCGGGGCCGAAGCCTCAAGCGCGACCTGGCAATTATTGAGCGTGGTCGTACCGGCATTGATCATGGTTGCAAAGATCGTTGCCGGCTTGCCCACTTCGACCGCCCGGCCGCTCGGCAGGACCGAGGCGACCAGCGTTGTCGGCGCGGCCAGCACCTCCTTGATTGCATTGTTGCCGGTGTCGGCGACGAACACGTCGCCCGCGGCATCGACCGCGACATCGCTCGGCGCCTTGAAGCCGCTGCCGACCTGCTGGACGGCGACGAGGCCGCCGGCCGCCAGCACTTCCTTGACCGCGTCATTGCCGGTATCGGCGACAAAGACGTTGCCGAACGCATCGACCGCAATGCCGCTTGGCTGATTGAACCCGCCGGCGATCGTCTGGACATTGCTGGTGCCGGCCGGGATTTCCTTTATGGCATTGTTGCCGGTATCGGCGACGAAGATGTTGCCATGACTGTCAACCGCGACGCGCAGCGGATGATTGAACCCGCTGGCCAGCTTGTTGAGGGTGGTATAGCCGCTCGCCGCCGGAATCTCGAAGACATTGGCGCTGTCGGTCACGAACAGATTAGCGTTGGCGTCGATCGCGACACCGCCCGGTGCCGACACGGTCACGCCGAGCGTGTCGAGCACGGTGTACCGGCTCTCGGCGAGCAGCTGGTCGATCGAGCCGTTCTGGCCGTCGCTGACGAAGACGTCGCCGCCTTGATCGACCGCGACGCCGAACGGCGCATGCAGGGCGAGACCAATGACCTCGGTATCGACGGTCGCGTAATTGAAGAAGCCGGGCAACATCAGCTTTACCTTGGCATCGCCGCTATCGGCGATGAACAGGTCGGCCTTGCTGTCGAGCGCGAGCGCGACCGGATTCTTGAAGGCACCTGGGCCGGGCGGTCCTAACGTGGCGACGCTATTGCCGCCCGCCGCAATCTCCTTGACTGCCAGGTTGCCGGTATCGGCGATGAAGACGTTGCCGCTGCTGTCGACGCCGACGCCTTGCGGCGCCTTGAAGCCGCTGCCGAGGGTCTTGATCGTGCCGCCTCCGGCGACGATTTCCTTGATCGCGTTGTTGCCGGTATCGGCGACGAAGACATTGCCGTGGCTGTCGACCGCGATGCCGGCGGGCGCGGCGAAGCCGCTGCCGAGCGGATTGACCGTGGCAAAACCGCCGGCCGCCAGGATCTCGAACACGGTGCTTTTGCTCGTGTCGGCGACGAAGACATTGCCGGCGCTGTCGGCGGCAACGCCGTTGGGTGTCCCAAAGCCGCTGCCCAGAACCTTGACCGTCGCAAAACTGGGCGCCAGCAATTGCTTCACCGAGCCATTGCCGGTATCGGCGACGATGACGTTGCCGTTGGCATCGACCGCGACCCCGTTCGGATGGTTGAAGCCGCCGGTCAGGACCACGATCGGAACGGAAGCACTCGGCCCAAGGGCCAGCCCGACATATTCCCGCACGGTGTTGTGGACGGTATCGAGCACGAAGACGTTGCCGTGGCTGTCGATCGCGGTGCTGGTCGGCAATGCCAGACCGTCGCCGCCCAGCGCGTCGACGGTGGTGTAGCCGCTGGCGGCCAGAATTTCGCTGATGTCGTCGTTGGGCGTGGTGACGAAGACATCGCCCTGGCTATCGAGTGCGATCGTGCTCGGGCTGGTGAGGCCGCTGCCACGGGTGACGATCGTCTGTGCCTCGGCCCCGAGCGCAGCAAGACCGCAGGCAGCCAGAACGAGCGCCGGGACGAAACGAGCCGCGAGCTTCATGAAATCACCCCCAAAAAGGATCGATGCTGACGAACGCAGCCATTCAGTCTTGTTTACGAACCGGTGGGGTTGAACCCGACAGCCGCTGATGCGTCGATGGTTAGATCACCCGGTGCCAAATGGCAAGACGCGCTCAGATCTTTGCCGGAGTTTCGCCATAGCGTAGTGCCGCTTCGAGCGTCAGGCCGAGGCCGACCGAGCCGAACTTGTCACCTTCGACGATCCGCGCCGCCGGCACCTCGCCGAGGATCGCGTGGCGCACATTGCCCAGCAGGGTCGAGCCGCCGGTCAGGAAAACCGCATCGATCGACTGGGGCGCGAGCCCGGCGTCGGCCAGGCAGGTGCGGACCATGCGGCCGATGCTGCCGGCGAGATCGGCTGTCGCCGTTGCGAAGCCATTCCGGGAAACCACGGCGGCGAGGCTGGGCTCGATCCAGTCGAGCGGCAATTTGATCGCCTTGCTGGCACTCAAGGCGATCTTGGCCCGCTCGACCGTCATGGCCAGCCGATGGCCAAGTTGGTGTTCGACAACGGCAATCAGCCGGCCGATCAGATCGGGCCGCGCCGATTCTCTCTCGACCTGCATCAACTCGGCCCGGACGCGCGGCGCATAGAGGAAATTGATCCGGGCCCAGCTTGAAAGATCGGTGAAATAGCCGTTGGGCGCCAGCAGGCCCGGCCGGGTCATCGGCGACTGATAGCCCAGATGCGGCATCACCGCCTTCAGCGAGAGCAGCCGGTCGAAATCCGTGCCGCCGACGCGGATGCCGTCATTGGCCAGAATGTCGTCGGCCCGGTCGGGCCGGCCACGCCGCGCCGGCCCCAGCCGCACGATCGAGAAATCCGAGGTGCCGCCGCCGATATCGGCAATGAGCGCGATTTCCTCGCGCACGACTTGCCGCTCGTAATCGAGCGCCGCCGCGATCGGCTCGTACTGAAACGAGACATGGCGGAATCCGGCGCTGTGTGCGATGTCTTCGAGTGCCGCCTCGGCCCGCCGGTCGGCTTCGGCATCGCCATCGACGAAATGCACCGGCCGGCCATGGACGACCGAGTCGAGCGGGGCGCCGATCACGGTCTCGGCCCGACTCTTGATCCCGCCAACAAGCCGCGCCAGCACATCGCGAAAGCCGATCCGGTGCGTGTCGAGCAGCGTATCCTGATCGATGAGATCGGTGCCGAGCACCGATTTCAGCGAGCGCATGAATCGACCGTCCTGACCACGGACATAGGCCTGGATCGCCTCGCGTCCGATCAGCGGCCGGGCGGTGCGAAAGTCGAAGAAGATGGCGGAAGGCAGCGTGGTCGAGTCGGCTTCGAGCGCGATCAGCGCCAGACCGTCCGGGCCGTGTGCGCCCAAGGTCGAGTTGGACGTGCCGAAATCGAGACCGCAAAAACCCATGAGTGCGCTCACCGATGCGGGAAAGGGCCGGGGTCATAGCCCAAATGCGGTCCCGGGGGAAGCGGCGGAATGGGCGAGGCGACGGGAATTTGCCGAAGGTGCGCATCGGCCGTTCGATCAAGCATCTCCAGCCGAGCATGATTGCCGCGCCTCGGCCGCGGCAAACCGGGAAAAGTCGCCGCAATCATGTGCTCGGCATGTAACATCGGCAACCGGCAACTCTTTGAAATAGCTTCCTATTCTGCCGCTTCAGGCCAATCGGCAATTTCGATCTCCGGCTCTTCGATCCGATCGTCATTGCGATGGTGTTTGATGGCATCGCTGCTGATGCGCTCAATGATCGCGTCACAGAAATCCAATTCGATGCCGATCCATTTGCGGCCTTTGCGTTCGCAGACATCAAAAGTCGTGCCGCTTCCGCCGAACGGGTCGAGCACAAGCTCGCCCGGCACCGTGGTCATCTCGACGACCCGGTCGAGGATTTTGGTCGACAATGCGTTGGCGAGACGGCTTTTGCTTTTGAATTTCCAGTGCCGCACCGGCGGAATGTCGGTCCATACGTCCTTGAGATTCACACCGTCCGGGCTCATCGCGTGACGATGGCCGCCATAGTCGCGGATCTCGCCCTTGCAATGGCGGCAGGTCTCGATCGGCGTGCGGATTTTGCGGAACGTCTTGGGCTTGCCCTTGGTCAGATAAAGCAAACTATAGTGCGCGGGATAGAGCCGCCCGGCGATCGGCAGGCCATTCTTCATTTCGACCGCGATCGAGTGACGGAATTGCAGCCCGAGCGTTTCCATCAAATAGGCGCCGAGCAGAAAATTCCATTTCGGCAAATTGTAGACGAAAAGGGCCCCACCGGGCTTGAGCAGGCGCGCGCACTCGGCCAGCCATTGGCGGCACCATTCGATGTAATCACTCTCGGCTTTGGAGTCGTTTGATCGTTTCCCGTAAAGTTTGCCCAGATTGAACGGCGGATCGGCAAAGATCGTGTCGACCAGGTTATCTTGGAGCGACGGCAATATGCTCATGCAGTCACCATCGAACAGGATGCCGCGGTCCGACATGAAGACCGGTCGCGGCACGATGCATCCGGCGCGGACGATCGATGGCGGTGCGGTGGGCGGCTGGTCCATGATTACACCTCATCGACATTCAGGGTGCGGCAGCCGATCGCGTCGCGCTTCATCTGCGGTCTCTATATCATCATATTCCGCGCTGTTCAGCATCGAGTCCTGACACGCCCATCCTTCGTCGTTCACGAAGGCTGAATACGTCACTCCCCGATTGCCCCTTGTCCCAAACCGGGCGAGGCTACGTCCTGGACAGATGGAGCGCACCCAGGCTTTACCGCACCCGGTCCAATCGCCGGCTTGCCCCGTGGTGCCGTCGGCCGCCTGTCCCGCAATTGACTTGGCCGCGCGCGCGGCCTATTGCTCGGCGCGCATTGGGCGATGCGATCCGCCCGTCGCCCTGTTCGCTGATTTCACTTTGTCGAGGCGTCCCCCATGCCGACCGTAAACCGCCCGCTGTCGCCTCATCTCGAGGTGTACAAGCCGCAGCTGACCTCGCTGATGTCGATTTTCAATCGGCTGACCGGGCTGGCGCTGAGCGTCGGCACGATTTTCTTCGTGTGGCAGCTGCTGGCGGCGGCGACCGGGCCGGCGGCGTTTGCCTCGTTTCAGCATCTCGCTGGTTCCTGGCTCGGCATTGCGGCCTTGTTCGGCTGGACGCTGTCCTTCTTCTATCACCTCGCCAATGGTATCCGGCATCTGCTGTGGGATGCCGGGCATGGCTATGATCTGGCGACGACCTATCGCACCGGCCAGCTGGTGATTGTCGCGACGCTGGCGCTGACGGTGCTCGCCTGGATCGCGGCCCTGATCATCTGGGGAGGCCGGTGATGGCCGATCGCATGCGTTCGCCCTTGGGGCGGGTCTATGGGTTGGGGTCGGCGCGCGAGGGCGCGCGCGAATGGTGGGCCATGCGGCTCTCGTCGCTGGCACTCATTCCGCTCGGCCTGTGGTGGGTGGTTGAGATTGTCGGCCATGCCGGCGCCAGCTATGGCGAGTTCCGCCAATGGGTCGCGAGCCCGATCACCGCGATCCTGCTGATCTTGACGATCGCCGTCACCTTTCATCACACCGCCCATGGCGTGCAGGAGGTGATCGAGGATTACGTCCATCACGAAGGGCTGAAGCTCGCTGCCCTGATCATCTTGCGTTTTGCCTGCGTGGCGCTCGCCGTGGCCGGAGTCTTTTCCGTGCTCGCCATCGCCTTCGGACATTGAGGAACATCATGGCTGCGTCCTACCAGATCATCGACCATGCCTATGACGTCGTTGTCGTCGGTGCCGGCGGCGCCGGCTTGCGCGCGACGCTCGGCATGGGGGCGGCCGGGCTCAAGACCGCCTGCATCACCAAGGTCTTTCCGACCCGCAGCCATACCGTGGCGGCGCAGGGCGGCATCAGTGCCGCACTCGGCAATATGGGCGAGGATAATTGGCGCTGGCATATGTACGACACTGTCAAGGGCGCCGATTGGCTGGGCGACCAGGACGCGATCGAATATATGTGCCGCAATGCCATTCCGGCGGTGATCGAGCTGGAGCATTTCGGTGTGCCGTTCTCACGTACACCCGAGGGCAAGATCTATCAGCGCCCGTTCGGCGGCCACACCACGGATTTCGGCAAGTCGATGGCCAAGCGGGCCTGTGCTGCGGCCGACCGCACCGGCCATGCCATGATCCACACGCTCTATCAGCAATGCCTGAAGCATAATGCCGAGTTCTTCGTCGAGTATTTCGCACTCGATCTGCTGATGGATGATGACGGCACCTGCCGCGGCGTGCTCGCCTGGGATTTGCAGGACGGCACGCTACACCGCTTCCGTGCCCATATGGTCGTGCTCGCGACCGGCGGCTATGGCCGGGCCTATTTCTCCTGCACCTCGGCCCATACCTGCACCGGCGACGGCAACGCCATGGTGCTGCGCGCCGGACTGCCCTTGCAGGATATGGAATTCATCCAGTTCCATCCGACCGGCATCTATGGTGCCGGCTGCCTGATCACCGAGGGTGCGCGCGGCGAAGGCGGCTATGTCACCAATTCCGAGGGCGAGCGCTTCATGGAGCGCTATGCCCCTTCCGCCAAGGATCTCGCCTCGCGCGATGTCGTCAGCCGCGCCATGACGCTGGAAATCCGCGAAGGCCGCGGCTGCGGGCCGGACAAGGATCACGTCCTGCTGCATCTGGAGCATCTCGATCCCAAGGTGCTGCATGAGCGGCTGCCCGGCATCTCTGAGACCGCCAAGATCTTCTCCGGTGTCGATGTCACCAAGCAACCGATTCCGGTGCTGCCGACCGTGCATTACAATATGGGCGGCATTCCGACCAATTATCACGGCGAGGCACTGCGCCCGACCGCCGACAACCCGGACAATATCGTGCCCGGCCTGATGGCGGTGGGCGAGGCGGCCTGCGTCTCGGTCCATGGCGCCAACCGGCTCGGCACCAATTCGCTCTTGGATCTGGTGGTGTTCGGCCGGGCCGCGGCCCAGCGCGCCGCCGAAATCCTGAAGCCCGGCATGGCGCACAAGCCGATCAAGCCGGCGCTGGAAGAAGCAGCACTGGCCCGCTTCGACCGCACCCGGCACGCCGCCGGCAAGACCAAGGCGGCCAGCCTGCGCCTCGACATGCAGCGCATCATGCAGAGCCATTGCGCGGTATTTCGCACCAACGAGGTGCTGGCCGAGGGCGTCGCCAAGATCCATCAGGTGGTCGATGGCGCGGGTGATCTGTCGGTCAGCGATCGGTCGATGGTGTGGAATTCCGATCTGGTCGAAGCGCTCGAACTCGACAATCTGTTGGGGCAGGCGGTCGTGACGCTGCATTCCGCCGCCAACCGCAAGGAAAGCCGCGGGGCGCACGCCAGCGAGGATTTCCCCAATCGCGACGATGTCGAATGGATGAAACACACGGTCGCCTGGGTCGATGCCGAAAAGCAGAAGGTCACGATCGATTACCGGCCGGTGCATCTCTATACGCTGACCGACGAGATCGAGGCCTTCCCGCCCAAGGCGCGCGTTTACTAAACTCTTTATCGGCATGATGGCGCCTTTCGGGCGCCCTCGGAGGTTCCATGGCTGAATTCACGCTTCCCGCCAATTCCAAGGTCAAGGAAGGCCGCGTCTTCCGGGCGGCGCAAGGTGCTGGTCACGTGCGCAATTTCAAGATCTATCGCTGGAGCCCCGATGACGGGCAGAACCCGCATCTCGACACCTATGAGGTCGATCTGGATGCGTGCGGGCCAATGGTGCTGGACGCGCTGATCAAGATCAAGAACGAGATCGACACCACGCTGACCTTCCGCCGTTCGTGCCGCGAAGGGATCTGCGGCTCGTGTGCCATGAATATCGACGGCACCAACACGCTGGCCTGTTTGAAGCCGATCGAGGAATGCAGCGGCGACGTGCGGATCTATCCCTTGCCGCACATGCCGGTGGTCAAGGATCTGGTGCCGGATCTGACCCATATCTATGCGCAATACGCCTCGATCAAGCCCTGGCTCCAGGCCGATTCCGCCCCGCCGCCCGATGCCGAGCGCCGCCAATCCGAGGGCGAGCGCGAGAAGCTCGAAGGGCTGTGGGAATGCATCTTGTGCTTCTGCTGCTCGACCTCATGTCCCAGCTATTGGTGGAACGGCGACCGGTATCTCGGGCCGGCGGTCCTGCTGCAAGCCTATCGCTGGATCGCCGACAGCCGCGACGAAGCGACCGGCGAACGGCTCGACGCGCTGGAAGACCCGTTCCGACTCTATCGCTGCCACACCATCATGAATTGCACGCGGACCTGCCCGAAAGGGCTGAACCCGGCCAAGGCGATCGGCGAGATCAAGAAGCTGATGGTGACGCGCAAGGTGGCGTGAGGGCGTACCGTTCTGGTCCACGGCACGGAATTGAGGTTGCTAATAAGATTATTTCAGTCATGGCCGGACCTGTTCCGGCCACCCACGTCAGCCCGCTTCCGCCTTTGCTTGGAGTAAACGCTTGCTGCTTCACGACGTGGGTACCCGGGACAAGCCCGGGCATGACTGAAAAAGTAATAGGTCGTTAACCTGGCTTCCTCGCCGTGGGTTCCGGTCAGCGTCGTGATGCATTTCGCGTCATTTTGCGGTAAGATGGCGCCATGACCAATCCCGCTCCGCCGCCCTCGTCGCAGAACGCCCGTAACCGCCGCCTTGTGGCGATGCGGTTGCAGGAGATCGAAGGCAACCCGCTGACTGCGGATGATATCGCGATGTTCGAGATGTTCGAGCGGGAAGAATGGTCACCTGAACGGCGCCTTGCCTATATCATCGCTCGGGCAAAGCCCTTGGCGGCAGAGTGACGAGCGGCGATCCGTATCTCTATCCCGGCACCGCAATCCTCCGAAACAAGCTCGGCATCATTGATGCTGCGCGGTTGGAGATGGCTGAGCGGTGCCTTGTCGTCGAACGCATCACCGAGGGCGTTCCGAACGGACGCTTCGACTTGGCGCATCTCCACACCATTCACCGCCATCTCTTCCAAGATCTCTATGACTGGGCCGGCGAGCTTCGGACCGTCGAAATCGCCAAAGGCGGCAATCAATTCCAGTTCCGCCGCTTCATCGAAACGGGCATGGCCGATATCCACCGCCGGCTTGAGAAAGCGCGTTTCCTTCGCGGCTTGAGTCCGGCCGCGTTCGCCGAGGCGGCCGGAACGATCCTGGGCGATGTGAACTACGTCCACCCATTTCGCGAAGGCAATGGCCGCACGCAACTCTTCTATCTGGAACAATTGGCCGCGAAAGCCGGGCATCCGATCGATCTTCGGCGGATCGACCCGCACAGATGGAACGAGGCATCGCGGGCTGCACATGGCGGCGATTACACGCTTATGGGCGAGGAAATCAGGCGGGTTCTATCTTCCATGACCTGATGGCGGTAAGCGAGGTCAGTGCGCCGACCCGATCGTTGTCGCAGCCCTGACCAAGCTGGCCCGCAGCATCCCGCGTCGGAGGTTTCAGGCGTCCTCCGGGCGCAGGCTCCACCGGCAGTCCCTAGACCGGCTCCGCCGGACTCGATTTGATGGACTTCAGGCACAAGCGGAAGCCCAGAGTGGAGAGCACACGGCTCACTGCCTCGACAAAAAGCCGATTGTCCACCGCGGTCCCGCCGACATGACCTTCACGACCAGGAAGAAAACCCTTGATTCGATCCCATTGGTCGTCGCGCAATCCATAACGCTGCATCGGTCAGCTCTCCACAAGGCCGACCATCTATCAATCACATCAACCGCTGACAGAGTAGACTCGTTTTACGCCAACCAGTTGCCGCATCGACTCGCCTCGCAAGAAAGCCTATTCTCGCGACCGCTAACTGACGATACGCCCTAACACTGGTAGCCTTTTTTCTTATAATACGCTCGTGCGATACTGGCGATTTCGCTCTGAAATTCGCTTGACGCCTTATTCGGTTGCCAGTCATAGACCTCCCATTTGAGACCTGCCGCATTCAGCCCTGCAATGAAATCCGGATTCGTTGTGGCTCCCTCCTCTTCCAGATACTGCTTTGGCAGGATAACCAGTTCCACACTACCTTTCAGGCTGGGCGGCGATCGTAGGCGACCTCGATCGCCGATGCCCGCTTATCCGGTTGGTTGCTGCCTGACGAAGCGAGACGGGCGATATCAATGAAGCGACGGGCAGTTGTCTCGCTACGGGGAAGGCCGTCAAGCAAATCGTTTCGAAGATCCCCGTCGAGATAATTGGTGAGTGTACCGAATGCCCAACCGATCTGTCCGGCGACCGCCTGATGCGTCGATTCGAGTTTGTAATCCTCCAGAGGCTCATACGGATCGGCCTTCTCGTCGAAGAGTCCCTCGGCCGCCCCGCCCGTGTCGAACGGATAAACATGAAACGGCGTTTCAATCGCATCGGGCGAGAAGCGGATAGCGAGGGTCGCCCCGGGTTCGCCGCTTCATCTTCCGTCGTTCGCGCTTCTCTGTGTCCGACACAATCCTGATCCTGGAAGACGCCGAGGGAACGAGCGTTTCGTGCGACGAACCCTTATCCGGGGAGTCAAACACTCCCGGTTCAAAAGCACGCTGTCAAGTTGAGCTTTTACGCGCGCGGTCGAGATGATCGCCTTGATCCAGAGGCGTAAGGGCGACATCGGCGATCCGCCGCCGCCTTTGCCCGAAGCAAAATATGTGGCCGCCCGACGGTAGATAACCGGGATACGCCGGGTCATGACGGATCGAGTTTTGCTTACCTTAGCGGCTATGGGCATTCCCCACCTCGCTCGGCCTCTCTTGGGGCAGAGAGGAGAGGGGGGCGAGATCACCATGAAATAGCGGGCCGGTCACGTGGTCACCCGCCGGATGAAACCGGCCGTCTTAGCCAATGCCGCCCGCGCCTCGGGCAGGAACGGTGTCATGATCTGCCAGACATGCGGCAGCTTGGGCCAGATCTCGAATTCGACCGGCACCCCGGCGGCGCGTGCCTTATCGAC
>JBAVTK010000662.1:0-4944 GCA_049696095.1 Aliidongia sp.
GCCGTGTGCTGGGCTTTGTGCGCGATCAGCTGATCGCGGCGGCGCTCGGCACGGGCACGATTTCCGACGCGTTTTATGTGGCGCTGAAGCTGCCCAACATGTTTCGCACCTTGTTTGCCGAGGGCGCCTTCAGCACCGCCTTCGTCCCGGTCTTCACCCGCGAACTGGCGGCCGACGGGCCGGCCGGCGCGCGGCGCTATGCCGAGGATGCGCTGGCGCTGCTGCTGACCGGATTGGCCGCGACCTTGCTGCTGGCCGAGTTGTTCACACCGCAACTGGTGCCGCTGATCGCACCCGGTTTCGCCGACCGGCCCGACCAGTTCGCCCTGACCGTGGCGCTGACGCGCGTGACTTTTCCTTATCTGCTGTTCATCGCCCTGGCGTCGCTGCAAGGCGGAGTGCTGAACTCGCTGCATCGCTTCGCCGCCGCAGCCGTGACCCCGGTGCTGCTCAATCTGTTCCAGATCGGTGCTGTGCTCTGGAGCTGGCGCGAGGCCGGCCCGGGAAACGACACGCAGCGCTTCGCGGCTGAGGTGCTGAGCTGGTGCGTCACGGCCGGTGGCATGGCGCAATTCCTGTGGCTGATGCTGTCCTGCGCGCGCGCCGGCATGGCGCTTCGGCTGCGTTGGCCGCGCGTGACCGACGCGATGAAGCGATTGGGCGGGCTGATGCTGCCCGGCGTGTTCGGGGCCGGGATCACCCAGATCAATCTGTTCATCTCGACGAATATCGCTTCGACCTTGCCGGCCGGCTCGATCACCTACCTGCAATATGGCGATCGGGTGAATCAGCTGCCGCTGGCGGTGATCGGCATCGCCGTCGGCACGGCGATCCTGCCGACTCTCTCGCGCCGGCTTCAGGCTGGCGACGAGGCGGGCGCCCGGAATATCCAGAATCGCGGGCTGGAGTTGGCGCTGCTGCTGACACTCCCGGCCGCGGCGGCGCTTTCAGTCATCGCCGAACCAATCTTCGCCGTCTTGTTTCAGCATGGCAAATTCGATGCGGCCTCGGCCCAGGGCTCGGCCGGGGCGCTGGCGGCCTATGCCTGGGGCCTGCCGGCCTTTGTGCTCATCAAGGTACTGGTACCGGGTTTCTATGCGCGCCACGACACGAAGACGCCGGTCAAGATCGGTGCCGTCGCGGTCGCGGTCAATATCGCCCTGACGCTCGTCCTGTCCGGGCCGCTGCTGCATGTCGGCAACGCGCTTGCGACGACGCTGGCCGGCTGGGTCAATGCGCTCGCGCTCGGCTGGCTGCTGTTGCGCAACGGCCATTTCGCGCTTGATGCACGATTACGCCACCGCATGCCGCGCATCCTCGGTGCGGCCCTTGTCATGGCGCTTCTGCTGGGCGCCGCCGCCCGGCTGCTCCAGATGCCGCTGCATGAGGGACCGCTTGCCCTGCGCGTCGCAGCACTGGCGGGTCTGGTCGGGATCGGCCTTGCCGCCTATGGCGGATTGGCGCTGGGATTCGGCGCCGGCAACCTCGGCGATCTCAAGGCGATGATCCGGCGCCAAGCCGCTTGACCGGCGGCCTCGCCAAGGTTTACCGAACCGGGACGATCGGATTGCTCCAGCCAGGAAAGCTCGCCGCACCCATGAACCGTATTTTTTCCGGCATCCAGCCCACGGGAAACCTGCATCTCGGCAATTACCTGGGCGCGGTCAAGAACTGGGTGCGGTTGCAGCGCGACTTCGATTGCATCTTCTGCATCGTCGATCTGCATGCCATCACCGTGCCGCAGAACCCGGCCGAATTGCGCGCCAGTACGCGTGAGGTGGCGGCAACCTATATCGCGGCCGGCGTCGATCCGGAACACTGCATCATCTTCAACCAGTCGAGCGTCGCGGCCCATGCCGAGCTGTCCTGGATATTGACCTGCCTGACCCCGCTCGGCTGGCTCAACCGGATGACCCAGTTCAAGGACAAGGCCGGCAAGAATCGCGATTCGGTCGGGCTCGGCCTTTACGCCTACCCGGTACTGATGGCCGCCGACATCCTGCTCTACAAGGCGACGCATGTTCCAGTGGGTGAGGATCAGAAGCAGCATCTGGAACTGGCCCGCGACATCGCCCAGGCGTTCAACCGGCAATTCGGCGCCGACCATTTCCCGCTGCCCGAGCCCCAGATCATGGGGCCGGCGACCCGCGTCATGAGCCTGCGCGACGGCACGCGCAAAATGTCGAAATCGGATGAGTCGGATTATTCACGCATCAATCTGGGCGACGATGCCGAGACGATCCGCCTGAAGATCCGCAAGGCCAAGACCGATCCGCTGCCGCTGCCGGGCGATCCGGCCGAGCTTGCCGCGCGACCCGAGGCGGCCAATCTGCTCGGTGTCTATGCTGCCTTGGCCGGCGAAAGCATCGAACAGGCGACAGCGCGCTTTGCCGGCACCGAATTTTCCAAATTCAAGGAAGCGCTGTCGGAAATCTTGGTCGAGACGCTCGCGCCGATCGAGGCGGAGCGGGCGCGGCTCATGGCCGAGCCCGGCTATATCGACGGTGTGCTGCGGCTCGGCGCGGAGCGGGCGCGGGACATCGCCGGCCCGGTGCTGGCCGAGACCTATGATCTGGTCGGAATGCTGCGGCCGTAAGCCGCGATCCTTGGGCGCAGGATCAGCCGCCGACGTCGATCGTACCCGGAACCCGCTGGTCAGGTGGTGGCGACGCCGTTCGGGGTATACGAAGAATGCCGCGCATCGCATCTGGCGCAAGGCCGGCTCGAAATCCTGCTGGCCGGCTGGAGTGGCCCGCTGCCCGGTGTCTTCCTCTATCATCCCAGCCGTCGCCAACCGCCAAAGCCGCTGGAGGTCTTCCTCAGATTCGTCGAGAAATGGTGCAAGCGTGCGGCCCTCGGGGTCTGACGTTGAGTGGGCTATCCGATCACGACCCGGGAGGTCGAATCGGCAACCGCCAGGAATGCCAATAGATCCTCGAGTCCGAGCGCGACGCAGCCCTGGGTCGGCGGATAGTCCGGCTGGGCCAGATGCAGGAAAATCGCACTGCCGAGGCCGGGCGTTACCGGCGCGTCATTATAGCCGAGCGGAACGATCAGATCGTAGACATGATCCTCGCGCCACAACGCCTCGGCGCTGTGCGGATAGGGCAGCCGAACCTGACGATTATAGGCCGGATCGACCGGCGCATCGCACCAGCCGTCATGCGGGGTCAGCGGGATTTTTCGCAGCGCGGTCGATGGGATGCCCAGCCGGTCGGTCCGGTAATAGAGCAGCCGGCACGGCCAGGCGCCGATCGGCGTGGCGCCATCGCCTTCACGCTTGTTTCGGGAAAACCCGGCCGGGCCGAATGCGCAGCGAAACGCGCGCGCTCCTAGATGCGCCCAGCCATCGGCGCCGACGATCAGATCCATCCTATAGCCGCCCCATTGCCGCGTCTTCCAGATAGCGCGCCAGCCCGTCGAGACAGGCTTGATCATGGTAGAGGCGATGCCGGTCGCGCGCGATCCGGGCCGACAGCGCTTGGCGGCGCTCGGGATCACGGCCCAGTTCGACGGCCAGCGCGACATAGTCCTCGATCGTTGCCGCGATCAGTTCGGGCAGGCCCAACATGGCAAGGATCGCCGCACTGTGCCGCCCGCGCATCAGTACCCCTGCCAGCGTGACGATCGGCAGGCCTTGACCCAGCGCTTCCAGAGCAGAGTTGCAACCGGACCAGCCGATGCTGTCGAGGAAGACATCGCTTTCAGCCGTCACTCCGGCGAAGCGCTTGGCGGACATATGTGGTAGAATCCGGCAGAATCGGCCGGCATCGAGCCCGAGCGCGGCGAAGGCGGCCTCGAGCCGCGTCCGGAAAATCGCCGTGACCGCCGGATCGCCCGGATAGGCGATGAACAGGAAGCGCGCGGCCGGATGCCGGGCGGCGATCTGCGCGAAGACCCGGTCATGCCGCGGCAGATATTTGTAAAGCGACTGGCAGCACCAATAGAGCGTATCATCGTCGCCCACGCCCAATTCGGCCCGCGTCACCGGTTCGGGCCCGATCACCGCCGGCTCATAGGCGATCGAGAGATTGGGCAGGCGGATCAGCCGTTCAGTGTAATGGTCCTCGGCATCGTCGGGCTCCATCAGGTCGCTCGTGAGGAAATGATCGATCGCGGCCAGGCCCGAGGTCTCAGGATGCCCCCACGAGGTCGCCTGAACCGGGGCGAGCTTGAGGGCTGCCAGCCGGGTGGTCAGCGGATCCATGCCGATGCCGGGGATCAGCAGCACATGCAGCCGGTCAGCCCGGATCGTCTCGGCCCAGGCGGCGAGCGAACGCGGCCCGGCGGTGAAGCGGCGGCACAGCGCGGCGGCCAGCGCGGTCTCGTCATCCTGTCGGCCGCCAAGATGATAGCCATATGTTTCGAAGCGATCCCGGTCGAGACCGCCGAGCCAGCCCTTGATCGGGATTTTCCAGTTGGAATGCCGGTAGAAATAGGCCGAAAGCACGCCGACGCGGATCTTCTGTCCAGGGCGCGGCCGATCGATTTTCGGCGCGACCGACCAGCGCGGATAGAGTGCCGTCATGATGCGCGTGACGTGCGTGCCATACAGCGCCTGCAATGCCCGATCATTGCGCCCCTGATAGGCCAGATAGAAGGGCGGGACACCGCCGGTCGCTTCGGCGTCGAGCGACGCGGGCAGCGGGGCCGATGCCAGCCTTTCCAGATCGGCGGCATAGGCCGCGCGGGCGCGATCGATCTCGTCTTCCGTGCGATAGAGCAGCGGCAGGCGGGCCACGGCCAGATTGGCCCGCGCGGCAAGCAGACCGGGATTCAGTTTCAGCGCCGCCTCATAGGCGCCCTCGGCCTCCTCGCGTCGGCCCAGATTGCCCAAGGCGATCGCCAGATTGTTCAGCGTTTCGGCCGATCCGGGTTGGAGGTGGAGTGCGGCTCGATAGGCCGAGACCGCCTCATCCAACCGGCCCAGCGCACTCAGCGCGT
>JBAVTK010000663.1:0-11399 GCA_049696095.1 Aliidongia sp.
GTTCGCGATTCTTCAGGAACGCTCGCTGCCCTCGCATCGGGCACGGATGATCGCGGCCAACAATATCATGAACGCCCTGTTCATCGTCGTCGGCCAGATCATCGTCGCGGCCCTGGCATCGAGCCTGATGTCGCCGACCTGGATCATCGGCCTGACCGCGATCGTCAATTTTGCCTTCGCGCTGCTGATCTGTGCGTTGCTGCCCTACGAGATGATGCGCGCCGCATTCCGCTGGTATTTCGAGACCTTTCACGGGGTGCAGATCTCCGGCCTCGAACATTACAAGAATGCCGGGCCGCGCCGGGTCGTGGTCGTCAACCATCTGAGCTTCCTCGATGGCTGCTTCGTCGCCTGCTATCTGCCGGGCAACGTCACCTTCGCGGTCAACACCCATATGACCGGCATGTGGTGGGCGCGGCTGCTCTTCGCCTTCGTGCGGATCTTCCCGGTCCATCCGGGCAATCCCTTTGCCATCAAGGCGATGATCAAGACCGTCCGAGACGGTGTGCCGCTCGCCATCTTCCCGGAAGGGCGGCTGACCAAGACCGGCGGCTTGATGAAGATCTATGAAGGGGCCGGTGCGGTCGCCGACCGGGCCGAGGCGATGATCGTGCCGGTTCGGATCGATGGGCTGCAATTCACCCATCTGTCGCGGATGAAGGGCAAATTGCGGCTGCGCTGGTTTCCGAAACTGACCATGACCGTGTTGCCTGCCGTCCGTCTCGCGGTCGATCCGGCGCTGCGCGGCCGCAAGCGCCGCCAGATCGTCGGCACGGCACTTCAGGATCTGATGGTTGCGACCGCCTTTGCGACCTATGACACCGATCGGACATTGTTTTCCGCCGTGCTCGACGCCAAGGCGCGGTTCGGCGCCCGCCTGCCGGTCGCCGAGGATATCGACCGCCGGCCGCTGTCCTATGGCCGGATCGTGCTGGGTGCCATGGTGCTCGGCCGCAAGCTCGCGGCTCTGACCAGCGGCGGCGAACGGGTCGGTGTGCTGCTGCCCAACTCGAACGGCGCCTTCGTCACTTTCCTCGCCTTGCAGGCCGAAGGCAGGGTGCCGGCCATGCTGAATTTCTCGGCCGGTGCCGACGGCATGATCTCGGCCTGCCGGACGGCCGAGGTCAGGATCGTGCTGTGCTCGCGCAAATTCGTCGAGCGCGGCAAGCTCGACAAGGTGATGGCCCGGCTGGCCGAGCGGGTCGAGATCGTCTGGCTTGAGGATATTCGCGCCAGCATCGGTCCGCTCGACCGGCTGATCGGCCTGGTTGCCGCCAAATTCGCCCGCCACCGGCCCGGCTGCTCGGTCGAACCCGACGCCGCGGCCCTCGTGCTGTTCACCAGTGGGTCGGAGGGTACGCCCAAGGGCGTCCTGCTCAGCCACCGCAACATCCTGGCCAATTGCGGCCAACTCGCCTCGGTGATCGATTTCAACTCGGCCGACCGGGTGCTGAACGCCATGCCGATGTTCCACAGCTTCGGCCTGACCGGCGGCACGATCCTGCCGCTACTTTATGGCATCCGGACCTTCTATTATCCCTCGCCGCTGCATTTCAAGATCGTGCCGGAACTGATCTACGACACCGACGCCACGATCATCTTCGGCACCGACACTTTCATGTCGGGCTGGGCGCGCTTTGCCCATCCGTACGATTTCTATGCCGTCCGCTATGCCTTCGCCGGGGCCGAGAAGGTGCGCGAGGAAACGCGGCGGCTGTTCAGCGAGCGCTTCGGCGTGCGCGTGCTGGAGGGCTATGGCGCGACCGAAACCGCCCCAGCCCTGGCGATCAACACGGCGATGCATAATCGCTCCGGCTCGGTCGGCCGGCTGTTGCCCGGACTTGAAACCCGGCTCGAACCGGTGCCGGGCATCGAGACCGGCGGGCGGCTTCAGGTGCGCGGCCCCAACGTCATGCTGGGCTATCTGCGCGCGAGCGCCCCCGGCATGCTCGAACCGCCGGAGGATGGCTGGTACGACACGGGCGACATCGTACGGCTCGACGAGGCCGGTTTCGTCTTCATCGAGGGCCGCGTCAAACGCTTCGCCAAGATCGCCGGCGAGATGGTCTCAATGGTTGCCGCCGAAATGCTGGCCGCCCAACTCTGGCCGGATTTCGCCCACGCCGTGGTAGCATTGCCCGATCCGCGCAAGGGCGAGCAATTGTTGCTGGTCACGACCAACCCGGCGGCCGAGACCGCCGCCCTGCTGGCCTTCGCCCGCGAGCGCGGCATCGCCGAACTGATGGTGCCGCGCGGGCTGCGCGTGGTTGAGGCGATTCCGGTGCTCGGCACGGGCAAGATGGATTATCCGGGGGTGCAAAGGTTGGTCGAGGAGGCGGCGGCGGGGCGGAGCGCGGCGTGAAGGTATCGACTCGTCCCATCGGTGCTGCGCCCCGTCATCACACCGAAACCCAGGATGAGCCATTCTGGATGAACCATTCTTGACCTACGCGAATAAATGGGTACTCTATCGGGAAGTATCGAAGTTCGCGCTATCTTAGCGATTCGCACCGTCATTAACCCCGATTTGAAGGATGGATTTTTGTGATTACCACCATCATGTAACCCATCTAGCTATAGTTACCACGCTCTCAAAATCATCAGTGAGCAAATCATGGATAATTACGGAATCGTTATCGCCGACAAGACGGGAACAATACGGCATTGGAGTCGGGGCGCCGAGATTTTCTTTGGCTATCCGGCGATCGACGCCGTCGGACAAAGCCTCGATCTTATTGTTCCTACGGAATATCGTGAACAACATTGGTATGGCTTTCATAAAGCGATCGAGAGCGGGACTGCCAACCTTGACGGGCAGTCTACGGAGATTCCGGTTCTGTGCCATGATGGGAGTATTGTGGCCTTCCAGAGCGCCTTCAATCTGATGCGAAACGCACAGAAGCAAGTCATTGGTGTGATGGTGATTTTTGGGCCTCGGGTCTAGGGTAATGGATACCGATTCGTTGATCCGCTCGTGATGGCCTCTGAATCTGAGCCGGGCCGGCCCCGCACCGACGCAACCGAACTGGTTGACCCCAAGGTTTCGCGAGCGATATCGACGAGCCCGCATGTGGTCGTGGTCGGCGCCGGATTGGCCGGGCTCACGGCGGCACGGAGCCTGAAGCGCGCCGGGGTCGAGGTGACGCTCTATGAAGCCTCTAGTCGGGTCGGCGGGCGGGTTCACTCTGTGGTTGGGCAATTCGGTCCCGGTCTTGTCACCGAACTGGGTGGCGAATTCATCGACAGCCGCCACAGTGATCTGCTGGCGCTGGTCCGAGAGTTCGGCTTGCCGCTCATCGATACCGAGGTGATCTCCGAACAGGCGCTGGTGCCATCCTATTATTTCGACGGCCAGCATTATTCGGAAGCGCAAGTGATTCGGGAATTCGAACCGCTCGCCGAACGCATGCGGGCCGATGCGACCGCACTGTCGACCGAGATCTCCGCGGCCAGCCATTCCGCCATCGACGCCGATTTCGACCGACTATCGATCGCGGCGTATCTCGATCGCATCGGCGCGAGCGGCTGGATGCGAAGCCTGCTGGAAGTGGCCTATCTCACCGAGTATGGGGCGGAGATTGAGGCGCAGTCCTGTCTCAACCTGCTCACTTTGCTGTCGTTCGATACCGCCGAGGGCTTCAATATTTTTGGCGAGAGCGACGAACGTTACAAGATCCGGGGTGGCAACGAGTTGATCGCCCGCGCGCTGGCCGCCGAATTGGGCGAGCGCATCGAATTCGAACACCGCCTCGTGGCGATGCGGGCGCAAGGGTCGGGATTTTGCCTGGATTTTGAGCGCGCCAACGGTACCAAAAGCGTCGTCGCGGATTTCGTCGTGCTGGCGATCCCGTTTACCGTGTTGCGCGAGATTGATCTCGCCCTCGATCTCCCGGCCGGGAAGCGGCGCGCCATCGACACGCTGGGCTATGGCACCAACGAGAAACTCATCGTCGGCCTGCGTTCCCCGGTCTGGCGCGATCAGGGCCGCGACGGCGGGATATATTCCGACCGGGTGTTTCAAACCGGGTGGGATTCCGGCCGCCTACAGGGGGGCGGCAGTTCCTATAGCTTCTTCTTAGGGGGGATTACCGGCGCACAATTGACCATGGGTGATCCGGCCCTGAAGGCCGAGCACTATCTCCGGGAAGCCGACCCGATGTTTCCCGGCATGCTGGATGCCTATACCGGTGTCGCCCGCGCGACCGACTGGCGCGTCAATCCGCTGGCTCGCGGCTCGTACGCCTGCTTCAAGCCCGGTCAATGGACGACCGTTGCCGGATGGGAGGGCGCTCCGGTCGGCAATCTTCACTTCGCCGGTGAGCATTGCAGCGCCGATTTCCAGGGTTATATGAACGGCGCCGTGGAAACCGGCCGCAAGGCGGCGGAGGCGATTATTGCGAAGTTGGGGTAGGGCTCGTCCGCACCTTTCGATCGGTCTTTATGACTGCGGCCTTCCTCGCTCTTGATGCGCCATTCGCGCAGCCACCGGATCACCTAACTAGCTTATGAAAAAGACTCAGATAGAGGCGAACTCAGATGCCGCCTCCTGAAGCTGCCTCAAGTTGGGTCAGGCGACGCCTAACCTCCTTTTCGTAGCCTGTTTTGGCATCATCGTCGCTCAAGTCATTCACTTCGCATGGTCGTGCGAAAAGCGTCCATGCCAAGATTTTGCGGTCTTCCTTATCAAGCGCGTGCTGAATACTGTCCGAATCGATTTCGCCATCCCTCCAGACTTTCTGGAGACGCGATGCCAGATCAAGGGCTAAATCTTTGCGTAGTTTCAAGATACTTCCCGCCACCCTCATGGCCATGAAGGGATAAAATCGAACGGTGTATGGATCAGGCGACACAGGCTCAACCTGATACCGATACGCGTAAAGAACAGCCTGATGGTAATCCTGAACTGCTTTGTCAGTCCTTTCCGCGGCCATCGCAATATCCCCGAGCACGTGGAAAAGCAGGGCAAGAATTTCGAAGTCTTCGTCGCGCTTTCCAAACGGCAATGCCTCTTCACATGTCGCTTCAGCTTCCTCCAAGCGACCGACCTCGCGCAAACAATCAGCCAAATGATAGCGAGTCCACGCACGGTTCCAACGTTCCTTGTCATCTTCATAACGAATATCGAACTGGGCAACGGCGTCGCGGTAACATTCCTCGGCGGCCACGTAATCCCTTTCACCAAAACGGTAGGCCTCAGCTAGGAAGATATTGAGTAAACCACGAAGGTCATGGTGGTTTTTATCAAGCAACTGTGGATCGGAGTTAAGCGAATAGCGTGTGTAGATATTTTCAAGTTTCGTCCTAGCTGTACGCCAACGCCCCTCTTGACCTATAATTCGTTGTTCCGTTTCTTTTGGATAGGCTTCTTTGAAGCCCTGGATGTCAGCAATATCCTTCGCCACCTGCGACACGTCGCTGATACCCTGCGGCCACTCTGCGATCATACGGTTACAGAAGTCAAAATCCTCGAAGCACCCCCACCACCAGAATGCGTCAAACCACGCCTTGGTAAACACAAACGCTACTTCATCGTAGTTACCAAGACTAGAAAGATAGTAACGCCAATTATCCATTGCTTGTTGAAAGGTTGGGTCTTCAAAACGAAACCAGCGACGAAAGCTCAAAGCAGAAGATTGGGATCTTTCCTCTATCTCCTTCACTCTTTCTGAAAAATATTCGGCGGCATCCCTGTGGACTGTTTGGAGTTCGTTGGGATTACATTCACGAGACATCAGATTAGCATAATCAGTGATTGTGCGATGGATGTTATAAAGGTCTTGCTCTTCCTCGGGAATCGAGTCGTCATCATGATCGGTTACCGAGTCACATGATACGACATCGATAAGGCCAGCATCCGTTAACTTCCAAATTGTATCTTCATCAGCTTTTGCTACAGATTTGGCAAGAGCTAGGCTGAAGGAGTTCGGGTCAGGGCGTAACCCTGACAAACGGCGAAGTGCCCGCTGTAGCGAGGCTCGTTCCCCTTCTGTTTCTCCAAGTGCGTCGTAACTGGCTCCAATGGCGGCGGTGAGGGTAAGATCACCATTGTCGTCACCCGGATTCTCTAGATCAGGAATGGGCGTGTTCAACCGAGATTTGACATCGCCAAGAAAATTTAGGCTGTGTCGAATGCGCATTCTCCTATCTTGCCTAGTTCCAATCTTTTTGAGTAGCGACCCGATCAGGACCAAAGCAAGAGGCAATCCACCGACAGATTTTGCTATCATGGCAATATGTTTCTGGATTTTTTCTCCCGCTTCATCATCAAAGAATACGTTTGGAGCAATATTTTTCAAGAGTTGTATGCTTTCTACCTCTGTTAGGGATGGCACTGGAAAGCTATGGCAAGCCAGGTCATTCGCTATAACGGGCTTGCGAGTGGTAATCAGATACCCGCACCTTTCTCCCCCTAACTTCAAAAGCCTTCCTACCTTCGTATCCCATACATCATCGATCACCAAAAGAAATTGCCGGTTTCGAAGTTCTTCTCTAACTCGTTCCATCCAATCATCAATCTTAAAGCTAGCTGTATCTTCGTCTGGGATATTAAGATTTTCTCTTCTTGCCCACACTTTAAAGATCCCAATAGCAGTGCTATTCCCCGCATCCTTGCCTAGTCGGGCCACCAACACACCATCGGGAAATAAATTCCGCAGCCGATAATCCTCCACAACGAGATCAGTAATCGTCGATTTTCCAATTCCTGGAAGACCGTACACGGCGATAGAAAGGTCAGTTTGACCATGAGTGTTTTTTTCTTTGAACCATCGCCAAATATCAGTAACAATTTGATCACGGCCCACAGTTTTGAAAAAACGACTATTTCTATGATTTTCTTTCTTATTATCTCTATTTTGCGGACGTATCGGATCACTTGGTAACTCTGAAGTTAAATTTCTCTGATCCAGAACTATGTTCTCGATTCTCTCAATTGCGGACGCAAGAGAATCGAATCGAGTAAACATAGATTCGTAATTCCGATCGCTATTGGCGATAAAAATATCTACTACGTTTCTAAAGTCGATAACTTCGTTCAGGATATTGGCTAGGCGATCCGCGGTGAAGATAGCGCGAAAGTTAGTATCCCTCTTCAAGGCTTGCCCCAAAAACACTCCGTAAGCCTGGAACCAGGATGGAACACCGGGCTCGTCTCCGTCGAAAAGCTTTCGGAATGCATTCGGGGGATCCAACGAACCGATTTCCTTCCAGACGACCGAAATGACATGTGCTTTGAGTGACTTCAGTCGGTCCTCTCCGGTGCTGAACGAAGACCTAGCTAGGGTTGCGTCCATAGAGGAAGTAAGCGCCTTAGCCAGATCATCGGTAAGGACAAGACTCTCGGCGGCGGCCTCCTCCCGTTGCAAAAACTCGTCCAACCGAGGAAGAAAGGCGTCGCAATCGTACATATCAGCCGCAGTGACCACCGCCTTACCTTCGCGCAGCTCCCGCCCAAGAGAACCAAGCGCGTTGAGTTCGGCTCGCCTCATCGCCCGGAGAGCGTCGTGGTTGCGTGGGATGCCAACCTCTGTGAGCCCCGCTATGAACCCCTTGCCAAAATGGCAGACGACCGAGTCGGCTCGATTGGCAAGCACACCTCCAGGGATAGCACAGATCGCTCCAAACAGGATGCCGGTTAGTGTGACTGGATCAACCATGGTGACAGCCTTCCCATTTGGAAGCGAGCATATTATCACATCTTTCGATCCACGAATATAAAAAATTCCTTTTCTTTCGATTCCCCGCTGCCCTGTTCAAACCTTGCTATCTGCCGTCGCGAACACGTCATAGTAAGTCCAATGAATCATATTGGACAAAGTCAGGTGTCTCAAAGAGAAGTGTCAAACGATTCCAAATTTCCGAACACCGAACAAGCTATGGTGTATCAGTTTCCATGTCCTCCTCCAATCTAGGGTATTGAATCGAGGAGCGCGGCCTTTAAGGCCGAGGTCAGGAGGAACATAAATTTGCTATCACGAACAGAATCAGACCAGCATGATTGAATCCACGCCCACACCAAATCCCTGATTGGAATTCTTCAACGTCCATTCATCCCCCCAGCAACTCCCGTACCGCCCGATACGCCTGATCGATCGCCACATCGGTATAAGCCCCCGCCCCCGAATCCGAATTGGCGATGGCGATCCGCCCGAACCGCCTGCGGCCGATCTCGTGCGGGGCTTCCCCCGGCGCCCAGTCGGGATCGAACAGCGAGTTATATTCATAGGCATAACCATGGGGCCAGCGGTTCACCGTAATCGCGGTGATGTCGTGCGCCGGGTCGAACCCGCCCGGTCCCAGCGTACGCGCCATCTGATCGCGGATCGTGCGTTCGAAGGTTTCGAATGGGGTCACCAGCAATTCAGCACGGCCTGCGCGATTTTGGGCGCGCTGGTCGAGGCCCGGCTGGCACGGTGTGCGCACCAGCAGAACCAGCACGGGGTCGTCCTCGCCGGCAACGCTGCGATAGGTTCCGATTTTCGTCACCGGGTTCAGCCGCATCGACACCCAGTACCCGGCCGGCGCATAGACAGTCGAGATCCCCAGCTTCTTGAACGCTCGCCAGTTACGCAGGGCGACATTGGCATAGACTAGCGGCGTTTTGACCAGATAGCGCAGCGCATCCTTCTGCTCGGCCGGCATCTCCGGGCACAGATAGGGGATCATCATGTTGTAGCAGGCCAACACGCAACGGCTCGCGCGCAGCCGATGCAACTGGCCGGATCGCGTGTAGACGATCTCGGCGCCTTGCGCTTCCGCCGGGGGGCCGATATTGCGAGTCGCCACGACCGTGCTAGAAAGCCTGATCCGCACCTTGTTGCCGGGTCGATCCAACTGCGTGTAGTCGGCTTGCGCCGTCACCACATCCGCGGCATTGGTTCCCGGTATCGCCGCCGGGATCAACGCGCGCACCAGCAGCCGGGCGATCGAGGCATTGCCGTCCGGGAAATGGAATGTGTATGAACCGCCATCGGCATAGCCGCCGCCGGTGAAGCCCATGCGCGCCGCGGAGCCCGGTTTCAGGTGCAAATCGTGAAATCCGGGATAGCCATAGCCCCAGGCATCGAGGGCCGGCACCGCATCGATGCCCACCCCCCATTCATCATGGGTGAATTGCTGGAGCACCGGCAGAACTCCCGGGTCCACCGCCAGAATCTGCGACAGAAACTGGCCATAGCTCATGCGCGACAAGCGGTCTTTCTTCTGCGCATCGCTCAGGCCCGGCATGTGGGGGGTGCCCGAGCCGGTGAACACGCGGGCCACATCGGCCTTGACCCGATCGGTCAGGGGCGCGTCCTTGAGCAGTGCCGGAAACGGCTTCTTTCCCAGCCCGACGGCCAATCGGTCAGCGCCGAAAGCCTCGCGCTGAAAGAAGATGCCCTTGCCCATGCCATGCGACGGGTAGAATTTCTCGTCGGCGCAGGTTTTTTCCAAGTGGCGCGGATCGACGCCCAGCGCCCTCAGCAACCCATCGGCGGTCTTGCTGTAGGGCCGCGGCGAATCGATTTCCAGCGTTCCGCCATTCATCAGGCTCATGCGGTCGCCAAAGGTGAATTCATTGCGCTTGGCGTGGCCGCCGAAATCGTCGGAATTATCCAGGATCAGGATGCGCGCGTCGGGCATTTCCCGGCGGTAGAACCAGGCTGCGGCAAGCCCGCTGATGCCGCCGCCAACCACGACCAGATCGTAGGTTTCCTCGCTCTCGGGCACCGGGCCGGCCTGCGTCCAGAAATCACCGTCGCGCAGGCTATGCGCCGTCTCGAACGAACCGGCATGACTGCCGCGCAAGCCGTTCAGGCGAGGTGGGTAGTAGCCGGGCCGATCTTGCGGCGCGCCGTCCGAATCCGCGCGGGCGTCTCCAACCTCACCCAGTCCAGCCGCGAGAACCGGCCCACCGATCAAGACACCGCCCAAAAAATCACGCCGATCGATTGCACGCCCCATGCCGAGAATTCGATCATTCCGCGGATCACCGCCGCTGTCTGTCATTTAGCCCCCCTTGCCCCCAGCCTGACGCCAGCGAGTAGGCGCCCTACGCCGCCGCGCTCGGCCGCGCCTTCATCCGCGCAAACCATGCCGTGATATTTCTCAGATCCGGATTGACCGGCTGCCCGACCGTGGCGCCGAATTCGAGGAAGGCGAACAGCAGGATATCGGCCAGCGTCAGCTTGTCGCCGCAGATGAAATCGCGGCCGGCGATCAGCCCGTCGAGCCAGGCGAGCTTGTCCTGGGCGATCAGTTTCAGATCGGCCGCGGCGTGCGGGATGCAGCGCATGCGGTGTTCGAACATGCGCAGCCCTTCGGCATAGCGAAAGCCACTGGCCATCGGCTCGACGATATTGAGATCGATCCGGCGCACCCACATCCGGGTCGTCGCACGTTCCTGCGCGGTTTCGCCGATCAGCGACGGACCGGGCGACACCTCGTCGAGATATTCGCAGATCGCGGTGATCTCGCTCAGCACCGCGCCATCATCGAGTTCGAGCGCCGGGGTCTGGCCAGCCGCATTCTTTGCGACAAAGCCGCCCTGCCGGTTCTCGCCGCCCCTTATGTCGATTTCGACGCGCGGCAGTTCGATGTCTTTTTCGGCCATGAACATGCGGACGGTCTTCGGATTGGGACCGATCGAATTATAGAGCTTCACCAAATTCCTCCCCCGGAATGCCGCGGGCAAGATAGCACAACCGCGCCTCGATCAAACCTTGCCGTCTACCGGCGCGATCACATGATAGAGAGCGGGCACGGCATCGCCGAACCGATGGTGCCACGCAGGCTGCTCGTGGTGGACGCGATCCCGGTGCTGGGCACGGGCAAGACGGATTATCCGGGTGGCAAAGGTTGGTTGAGGAAGCGGTGGCGGGACGGGATGCGGCGTAACGAGAGACGTTCGAACCAAGCCGTGGATGACAGTCAATCATCGATGGCCGGGACGAGTCCGGTCATCGATGACAAACGAGGGGAACTGACCGGCCACGAAGCTTGACGCCCCATGGCCGGACCAATCGCTCAGGTCTTGTTGTGGGCCTGATTGTGACGCTCGCGGCGGCCTTCATGCTTGGCGAAGACCAGGTCGGCATTGCGTTTCTGGTCGTCCGGCATGACGGTGTAGAGCGCCTCGAAGGCGGTCTCCATCCGCTTCAGCCCTTCGGCATGCCCCTCGGCCATCGCCTCGTAATTCTTCAGATCGTCGAGCGCGGTCAGCGTCGTTCCACCATTATTGCGCTGATCGACCAGGGTCTGGGCCTCCTGGGCGTTCTGGCGGATGACATCGGCGAGGGCGTCCCATTGCGGCTCTTCATTCGCGGTGATCTTGAGCTTCGCCTTGAGATTGGCGATGTGCTTTTCAACACCGGCTTCCGGTCCCCGCGCCTCGCGCGATGCATGCGCGCGCGGGGCTGGCG
>JBAVTK010000664.1:0-10634 GCA_049696095.1 Aliidongia sp.
CGAGCGCCGGCCAATGACCGCTGGCCCCCGGTGCCGGCAGAAACAGAAGAATCAGAAAACCGAGTCCGGCCGCCAAACCAATCATGAAGCCCATCACCTTGTTGCCCGCTTGACGCGGAGGATTTGCCGATCTGCGCACGATGTCTTGAGCCAGGTCAAGGCGCGGACCATATCTTTGCCGTTCGCTGGTGTCGGCGCGTGATGCGGCACCGTTCGATGGTGTGCTTCGGACACCGAAAGGAGACAAGATGGATATCGAAAAGTTTACCGAGCGCTCGAAGGGCTTCATTCAAGCGGCGCAGGGTTTGGCCGTGCGCCGCGGCCATCAGCGGCTGATGCCGGACCATCTGCTGAAAATTCTGCTCGATGACAAGGAAGGCCTTGCGGCCAATCTGATTCGCAGTGCCGGGGGCCAGCCGGAACTGGCGTTGGTGGCGGTCGAGACGGCATTGGACAAGCTGCCCAAGGTCGAGGGCGGCGGGGCCGGCCAAGTCTATCTCGGGCCGGAATTGGCCCGCGTGCTGGAGAGTGCCGAGGCGCAGGCCAAGAAGGCGGGCGATAGTTTCGTCGCGGCCGAGCGGTTGCTGCTGGCATTGGCGCTGGATGGCGGGTCGGCCGGCGCGGCCCTGAAGCAAGCCGGGGTGACACCGGCCGGTCTCAATCGCGCGATCGAGGATCTGCGCCGCGGCCGCACCGCCGATTCGGCTTCGGCCGAAGAGGGTTACGATGCGCTGAAGAAATATGCCCGCGATCTGACCGCCGCGGCGCGCGACGGCAAGCTCGATCCGGTGATCGGCCGCGACGAGGAGATTCGCCGGACCATCCAAGTGCTGTCGCGCCGGACCAAGAACAATCCGGTGCTGATCGGCGAGCCTGGTGTCGGCAAGACCGCGATTGTCGAGGGGCTGGCCCAGCGCATCGTCAAGGGCGATGTGCCGGAGAGCCTGAAGGACAAAAAGCTGATGGCGCTTGATCTCGGCGCGATGATCGCCGGCGCCAAATTCCGCGGCGAGTTCGAGGAAAGGCTGAAGGCGGTGCTGGCCGAGATTTCGGCCGAGGCCGGCAAGATCATCGTTTTTATCGATGAACTGCACACGTTGGTCGGCGCCGGAAAGGCCGATGGTGCGATGGATGCCTCGAACATGCTGAAGCCCGCCTTGGCGCGCGGTGAGTTGCATTGCGTCGGGGCCACCACGCTCGACGAATATCGCAAGCATATCGAAAAGGACGCGGCCCTGGCCCGACGATTCCAGCCGGTCTTCGTGGCTGAGCCGACCGTGATCGACACCATTTCGATTTTGCGCGGGCTCAAGGAGAAGTACGAGGTCCATCACGGCGTGCGCATCACCGATGGTGCGATCGTCGCGGCCGCGACCTTGTCGAACCGCTATATCACCGACCGATTCCTGCCCGACAAGGCGATCGATCTGGTTGACGAGGCGGCGGCCCGGCTGCGGATGGCGGTCGATTCCAAGCCCGAGGCGGTCGATGAACTCGACCGGCGAATCATCCAGCTCAAGATCGAGCGCGAGGCGCTGGGCAAGGAGAGCGACGCCGCGTCCAAGGAGCGGCTGGCTCGGCTCCAGGAGGAATTGGCCGGGCTTGAGGAGCGCTCGGCCGAACTGACGGCGCAGTGGCAGGCCGAGAAGGACAAGCTGTCTGGAGCGCAAAAGCTCAAGGAGCAGCTTGAGCAAGCACGCCTCGATCTGGACGCGGCTCAGCGTCGGGGCGATTGGGCCAAGGCGGGCGAACTGACCTATGGCACGGTCCCGGCGCTGGAAAAGCAGCTCGCGGCGGCGGAAGGCGAGGGGGGCGGGCGGATGCTTGAACAGGCCGTGACCGAGAAGGACATTGCCGGCATCGTCTCGCGCTGGACCGGGATTCCGGTCGATCGGATGCTGGCCGGCGAGCGCGAAAAATTGCTGGCGATGGAAAGCCATCTCGAGCGGCGCGTGATCGGCCAGAACGAGGCGGTGGTCGCGATCGCCAATGCGGTGCGCCGGGCGCGGGCCGGTTTGCAGGAGCCGAATCGGCCGATCGGCTCGTTTCTGTTCCTGGGGCCGACCGGGGTCGGCAAGACCGAACTGGCCAAGGCGCTCGCCGAATTTCTGTTCGACGACGAATCGGCACTGCTGCGCATCGATATGTCTGAGTTCATGGAAAAGCATGCGGTCGCCCGGCTGATCGGGGCACCGCCCGGCTATGTCGGCTATGAGGAAGGTGGCACGCTGACCGAGGCGGTGCGGCGGCGGCCTTACCAGGTGATTTTATTTGACGAGGTGGAAAAAGCCCATCCCGACATCTTCAATGTCCTGCTTCAGGTGCTGGATGACGGGCGCTTGACCGATGGCCAGGGGCGGACGGTGGATTTCCGCAACAGCCTGATCGTCCTCACCTCGAATCTCGGCAGCGAGGTGCTGGCCAACCAGCCGGAAGAGATGACGATCGAATCGGTCCGGCCGCATGTGATGGAGATCGTGCGCGGCGCGTTCCGGCCGGAATTCCTCAATCGGCTGGACGAAATCCTGCTGTTCCGGCGGTTGACGCGGGGCGACATGGCGGCGATCGTCGATATCCAGATCGGCCATCTGCGCACGCTGCTGGAAGATCGCGACATCGCCTTCGAATTGGAACCGTCGGGCCGCGATTGGCTGGCGCAGGAGGGCTATGATCCGGTCTATGGCGCCCGTCCGCTGAAACGCGTGATTCAGCGCGAATTGCAGAATCCCTTGGCGCAAATGATCCTCGACGGCACGCTCGGCGAGGGCGACACGGTACAAGTGAGCGGCGGGCGCCTGGGCCTGAAACTGTCCTCGATCCGGGCCGCCGCGTGAGGCAAAAGCGCAGCCTGGGTTTCTGACAGCCTGGAACTGTCAGCGAGGGAAAAGGCCGGGCGTTATCGTACCAAACCGCCCGGCCAATATTCCGTGCCGTCCGGCTTAGAGCTTGCGGCGGAACAGCGCGAAGAGCCGTTCCCAATGCCGTTCCGCCGCGGCCTTGCGATAGGCCGCGCGCTGCGGAAAGGCGAAGCCATGCTCGGCGCCGGGATACATCTCGACCTCGAAGTCGATGCCGGCGTCATCAAGATAGAGGCGCAATTCTTCGACCATCGTCAGCGGCGCCCAATGATCCGTCTCGGCGCAAGCGAAATAAATCTCGCCTTCGATGCAGAGCGCCAGATGATGCGGGCTGTCCGGCGCGTCGGTCAGCAGATTGACGCCATAGATCGAGGCGGCAGCGGCAAAGCGTTCGGGAAAGGTGCCGGCGGCGCTGAAGACGAACGGGCCGCTCATGCAATAGCCGACGCAGCCGAACGGGCCGGGCCGCACTTCCGGCTGGGCATCGAGAAATTCCAGCAGCGCTTCGGTATCCGACATGATCATCGGCGTTTTGAGGCTGGTCATCATCTCGAACATGCGCTGGCGCTCGGGGCTGTCCGGTGTCAGTGCGGTCGGTTCGAGCACGGTGCCGGGGCCGTGGCGGTAATAGAGATTGGGTAGGATCACGTAATAGCCCACGGTCGCCAGACGCCGCGCCATGTCGCGCAGTTCCTCGCGAATACCGGGCGCATCCATGTAAAACACGATGGCCGGGACGGGGCCGCCGCGTTCGGGGTAGCAGACGAAGGTGTCGACCTCGCCGTCTTTGGTCGGGATGGCGATCTCACGCTCGATCATGGCTGTCTCCGCTTTGGCTTCAAGCTTAGCAGTAGCCGGTTGCGGCCGTTCGGTTCAAGACGGAATTGCCGAGCCGCCGGCCGTTCGCTATCGTCCGGCCCGCCATGATGATGCGAGGGTGCCTTGTCCGACACGCAGTTTGTCGAAAGAACATTGCAGCAGGCAGTGGCGTTGCATCAGCAAGGCCGGCTGGATGACGCCGCGCGCCTCTATGGCGCCGTGCTCGACCGTGATCCGGGCGAGGTAAATGCGCTGCATCTGCTGGGCGTGCTGCGCCAGCAGCAAGGTCAGGCCGAAGAAGCGGTCGGCCTGATCGGGCGGGCGCTGGCGGCCGCCCCCGCCATTGCCGCCATTCACAATAATTACGGCAACGCCCTGCGGGATTTGGGCCGCCTCGACGAGGCCGAGCAGAGCTATCGCCAGGCCATCGCCTTGGCGCCGCGCTTGGCCGATGCGCAGTACAATCTCGGTCGCCAGCTGAAGGAACGCGGCGCCTTTGCCGCGGCGATCGCATGCTTCGAGGCTGTGCTCGCAATCGAGCCGCCGAGCGCCGACCTGCTGAACGAATCGGGCCTCGCCCACGAGGCGCTGGGCCGGCACGGCGAGGCGGCCCAGCATTATCGCGCGGCACTCGATCTGGCGGCCGATCAGGCGGTGCTGCATCATAATCTCGGCAATGTCCTGTGCCGGCTTGGCGAGTACGCCGCGGCCGAGGCGAGCTTGCGCCGCGCCCTCGATTTTCAGCCCGAGTTTGCCGCCAGCCGGATCGCACTCGGCGATGTTCTGAAGGCGCTCGGCCGACCGGACGAGGCGGTCGCGCATTATCGCGCGGCCGTCGCCCAAACGCCGGCTGACCCGGTGCTGCTGGCCGGTTTGGCGAGCGCTTTGCTGGCATTGGGTCAGGCGGACGAGGCCGAGGCGATGCTGCGCGCGGCCGTGTTCCATGCGCCGGATCGCCCCGACATCCGGGTCAACCACGCCAACGCGTTGAATCGGCTCGCCCGGCACGACGAGGCGTTAGCGGAATGCCGACAGGCCGTCGAACTCGATCCAGACTCGGCCGAGATTCGCAACAATCTGGCCGGCGCGCTGGCCGCGGCCGGGCAGCGCGAGGCGGCGGTCGACGAATATCACCGGGCGATCGACCTCCGGCCGGATTTTGCCGATGCGTGGTACAATCTGGGCAATGTTCTGCTGGCGCTGAAGCAGTTCGATCCGGCGGCGGCGGCGTTTCGCCAGGCGCTCGGCGTCGAGCCGGGCCATGCGCGCGCCTCGGCCAGCCTGTTCATGGCCAAGCGCTTCGGCTGCGACTGGACCGGTTTCGATGACGATGTGGTGAGGCTCGGCGGGGTGATCGAGCAGGACAGCTATCGCATCGACCCGTTCGTGACGTTGATCTATCCGCTGGCACCATCACAGCGGCTTCGCTGCGCCGAGAATGCCGTCGCGCGCGATTTCGGCCGGGTCGCGCCCTTGCCGCAGCGCCGCCGGATTGTCGCGGGCGGCGTCATCCGGCTGGCCTATTTGTCGGCCAATTTTCACCGGCACGCGGTGGCCGCCCTGATCGCCGAGTTGATCGAGCGGCATGACCGCACACGGTTCGAGGTGACGGCGGTCTCGTTCGGGCCGGATGATGGCAGCCCGCTCCGTGGGCGGCTGATGCGGGGCTTCGATCGCTTCATCGATGTCCGGGGCGAAAGCGACAGCGCCGTCGCCCGCCGCCTCGCGGAGCTGGAGATCGATATCGCGATCGATCTGATGGGCCATACCTTCGACCATCGGCTCGGCATTTTGGCGCACCGGCCGGCGCCGGTGCAGGTCGGGTTTCTGGGCTATCCGGGCACGGTCGGTGCCGGCTTTCTCGATTACGTCATCGCCGATCCGACCGTCCTGCCGCGTGATCAGCAGCCCTTTTGGACCGAACGGATCGTCCATCTGCCCGGCTGCTACCAGGTCAATGATGCACACTGCGCCGTGCCGGCCGACACGCCCAGCCGCGCGGAATGCGCCCTGTTCGACCGGGATTTCGTCTTTTGCTGTTTCAACAACAGCTACAAAATCACCCCGGAAATCTTCGGGCTTTGGCTGGAACTGCTGACCGCCCTGCCGGACGCTGTGCTCTGGCTGCTGCACGACAATGATGCTGCGGTGCGCCGCTTAAAACGCTATGCCAGCATGCGCGGCATCGATCCGGGGCGTTTGGTCTTTGCCCCGATCGTCGATCACGAACGGCATCTGGCCCGGCACCGGCTGGCCGATCTGTTTCTCGACACACAACCCTACAACGCCCACACCACCGCCAGCGACGCGCTGCGCATGGGCGTGCCGCTCGTCACCTCGCTGGGCACCGGCTTTGCCGGGCGGGTTGCCGCCAGTCTGCTGACGGCGCTCGATCTGCCCGACTTGATCGCGCCGGATCTTGAGGCCTATGCCGCGCTCGCGATGACGCTGGCGCTCGATCCGACCCGGCGCGGCGCGATCCGGGCGAAGCTCACGGCCAATGCCGCGACCGCCGCCCTCTTCGACGGCAACCGCTTTCGAATCGGGCTGGAGGCGGCTTACGAGCACATGATGCGGCGTCACGACCAAGGGCTGGCACCCGAGGGCTTCGCCGTCCCGGCCGGCGGATGAGCAACCCGGACCTGACGCAGGCGGTCGCCCTGCACCAGCAGGGTCGGCTGGACGAGGCTGAGCGGGTCTATCGCGCCGCACTCGACCAATCTCCCGGCGATGTGAATGCCTTGCATCTGCTGGGCGTGCTGCGGCAGCAGCAGGGCCGGGCGGGCGAGGCGCAGGCGTTGCTGGCCCAGGCGCTGGCGGCAGCGCCGAACGTCGCGGTCATTCACAGCAATTACGCCAATGCACTCAAGGATCTGGGCCGGCTCGACGAAGCGGTAGCGAGCTATCGCCGCGCGCTGGTGCTCGATCCTGGCTTTGCCGATGCCCGCTACAATCTAGGTCGTACGCTGAAGGAAAGCGGCGCCTTCACCGAGGCGGCTCAGTGTTTCGAGGCGGTCCTGACGATCGAGCCGCATTCGGTCGAGGTGCTGACCGATCTCGGGTTGACGTTCCAGGCGCAAGGTCGGTTCGACGCGGCCGTACGACCCTATCGCCAGGCGGCGGCGCTCGCGCCGGACCGGGCGGAACCGCATCACAATTTGGGCAATGCGCTCTACCGGCTCGGCGATTTCACGGCCGCCGAATTGCACCTTCGCCGCGCGCTCGATCTTCGGCCCGATCTGGCCGATACCCTGGTGGCGCTGGGCAATGTCTTGAAGGAGCAGGGCCGGCCGGAAGCGGCGATCGAACTCTATGAGCGCGCGTCCGTTGTGGCGCCGGATCATGTCCAGGCCCGCTACAATCTCGGCTGCGTGCTGCAAGTACTGAAGCGCCATGACGAGGCGGCGGCGGCGTTCGACCGGGTTCTGGCGCTCGATCCCCATCATGGCGAGGCGTTCAACGGACGCATGACCGCGCGGCTGCTCGGCTGCGACTGGCGCGACTATGATGCCGACCTCGCGGCGGTGCGGGCGCGGCTTGTACCGGGCGGGGCTACGGTCTCGCCCTTTGTCACCCTGGCCTTGCCGCTGAGCCCGGCCGAGCAACTGGCGGGTGCGCGGAATTTCGTCGCCGCGACCTGTCCGCCGGTCGAGCCACCCTGCTTCCGGCCGCGCCCGGCCGGCCGTGACCGGTTGCGCATCGCCTATCTCTCGGCCGATTTCCATGCTCACGCCACCGCATTCCTGATGGCGGAACTGTTCGAGCGGCATGACCGATCAGCCTTCGAAATCTTCGGGATCTCGTTCGGGCCCGATGATGCCAGCGCGATGCGGGCGCGGTTGGCGGACGGGTTCGATTGCTTTCTGGATGTGCGAGCCGAGAACGATGCGGCGATCGCGGCAATGCTGGCCGATCTCGGCGTCGATATCGCGGTCGATCTCAAAGGTCACACCAAGGATAACCGCTTTGGCGTTTTTGCCCACCGGCCGGCACCGCTGCAAATCGGCTATCTGGGCTATCCGGGCACGACCGGGGCGTCCTATATCGATTACGTCATCGCCGATCCGATCGTGCTGCCATTCGATCAGCAGCCCTTCTGGACCGAGCGCATCATTCATCTGCCCGGCTGCTATCAGGTGAATGACGGGCAGCGGCGGATCGCGCCGCAGATCCCGAGCCGGGCCGAATGCGGGCTGCCGGAACGGGGCTTCGTGTTCTGCTGCTTCAACAATGGCTACAAGATTTCGCCGACGATCTTCGAGATTTGGATGCGCCTGCTGCGCCAGATGCCGGACAGCGTGCTCTGGCTCTATCGCGACAATGGCGATGCCGAGCGGCACCTGCGCGCTTCGGCCGCAACGCTGGGCGTCGATCCGGCGCGGCTGATCTTCGCCCGACCGCAGCCGCTGGAGCAGCATCTGGCCCGCCATCGTCAGGCCGATCTGTTCCTCGACACGCTGCCTTACAATGCCCACACCACGGCGAGCGATGCGCTCTGGGCCGGGTTGCCGGTGATCACTTGCCGCGGAGAGACCTTCGCTGGCCGGGTTGCCGATAGCTTGCTTACCGCCTTGGGGCTGGACGAGTTGGTGACCCAAACCTTGGCCGATTATGAAACTCTGGCCCTTCGGTTGGCGCGCGACCCCGCCGCGCTGGCCCGGATTCGTGTGAAATTGTCGCAGCGGGCGGCAATGTCGGCGCTTTTCAAGGCCGAGGAATGTCGCGTTCAGATCGAAACCGCGTATCATAGGATATGGCAGACCCATTGCCGGGGCGAGGCGCCCAAGGGGTTTCGGATCGAACGGCCCGGCGTTGGCGAATAGAGCCAAGCCGGTCGGCGTCACGGCGATGCCGGCTGATCTGGAAGCGGGGGCTTATCATGTGGAATTGCCGCCATATCGCGATCCTGCTGGTGTTTTTGTTTGGCACCGCGACGGTCGCCGCGCAGACGGTCGAGCCGGTGATCAGCGGGGTTTTCGCCTTTCCGGTCGGTGTCGCGATGGACGCTGCCGGAAATATCTATGTCGCCGATGACGAGACCGACACGATCAGCAAGATCGCGCCCAGCGGTGCAGTGAGTGTCTTCGTCACGGCCGATCAGGGGCTGAATCGCCCGGAAAGCCTCGCCTTCGATGCGACCGGCAATCTGTTCGTCGCCGACAGCGGCGACGGGACAATCATGATGATTACACCGGCCGGTGTGGTCTCGCCGTTCGTGACTGGCGGGATCGGTCAGCCGATGGGGCTGGTGTTCGACGCAGCCGGCAATCTCTATGTTTCGGACAATGTCGGAAACACGATCCACAAGGTCACTGCGGCCGGTGTCGTCTCGGTCTTCTCCGACGATCAGAGCTTTTTGAGTTCGCCGCTCGGCATGGCGTTTGACGCCAAGGGCAATCTCTATGTCGCCAATCTGCTGCCGACCACGCAAGGTACCGCCATCACGCTCATCACGCCGCAAGGCGTCGCCAGCAGCTTTGCCAAGTTCGATGCGAACGGGCTGCTGTTTCCGGCAGCACTCGGTTTCGACAGCAATGGCAATCTGTTTGCGGCGACCGCATTGGGGCCGATCTTCGAAATCAGCCCGAGCGGCGCCATCGCCAGCTTCGATGCCAAATCCTTCGTCAGCCCGCGCGGTCTGATCATCGACCGCAACAACAATCTGTTCCTCACCGACGTGACCGCGGCGACGCTGATTGAATTGACGCCGCAGGATGTCGCCCGGACGATCGCCAGCAATGTGCTGGCGTCGCCGACTTTCATGGCGCTCGATCGGGCCGGCAATCGCTTCGTTGCCAATTCCGGCAGCCGAACGATCAGCAAAATCGCCGTGGACGGCACTGCCTCGGTGTTCCTGCCGCGCGGATCGGGCGTCGAGGATCCGGCCGGCATGGCATTCGATGCCGGCGGCACTTTGTTCGTGGCTGATGCTGAGGCCAAGACGATCGTGAAGGTCGCGGCCGACGGGACGGTGACTCGCTTCATCGATCTTTCGGCCGAGGGCGCTGTGCCGGAAGGCCTGGCGTTCGATGCCGGTGGAAATCTCTTTGTCGCCGATGGCGGCGGCAATCAGATTCTGAAGATCACGCCCGGCGGCACAGTTTCGACGGTCGCGACCCAGGCGCAGGGGGTGATCGAGCCGCAGGGGCTGATTTTCGACGGCAATGGCAATCTCTTCATCGCCTCGGCCGGTGCCGGCACCATTCTCGAAATCGCCGCCGATGGTACGGTCAGCACGGTGGTTCCGATGTCGGCCGGGCTGTCGGCGCCGCAGAACCTCGCCTTCGACGGCAACGGCACGCTCTATGTCAGCAATTCCCCGGGTGGCGTTCTGCCACCGGGCATCGCGACCGTGGCGCCGAACGGCAAAGTGACGATGTTCGTCCAAGGTGTGGCCGAATTGGGCAATCCGACGGGACTGGTTTTTCAGCCCGACCAGACGCTGCTTGCCGTCGATATCACATCCAATTCGCTGGTGCAGATTGCCGTGCCGCCGCCGCTCGCCAGCTTGCCGGCGCCGCTTCTGTCATCGGTGCTGCCGGGCGCCCGCTCGGTCGAACTCGGCAACCCGGCTACAGTCTTTGCCACGATGCTCAATACCGGCACGATCGATCTGACCGGCTGCGCCATCAGCCTGGCGTCGAACGCACCGGCCGCCTTGTCGATGAGCTTTCAGGCGACGGATCCGGCGACCAATCGGCTGATCGGGCAGCCTGGCCAACCGGTCGCGATCCCGGCGAATGCGGCGCAGAGCTTTCTGATCAGCGTCAAATCCACCGCGGCACTCACCGTCTCGGCACTGCCGCCGGTCTTCGGTTGTACCGGTGTACAGCCCGCGCCGGTCACACCGGGCGTCAATACGATCGATCTCAGCTTCTCGGCCGGGCCGGTCGCCGACATCATCGCGCTCTCGGCGAGCGCGCCGCAGCCGGGCGTGGTTCAGGTGCCGCTGTCAAG
>JBAVTK010000665.1:0-3680 GCA_049696095.1 Aliidongia sp.
GGGCAGTCTTGTGAAGGGAATTTTCGGTCTGGCGGGGCGGACATCCGGTCGATGAGTGCCGAGACAAGCACATTCGGTGCGATTGTCGATATTCTATCGATATCTCAATATGTTGGATCTCCTCTCCGTCATCCCCGGGCTTGTCCCCATAGGCGCTAAGTTAACGCATACCCCTACCCGTCATGACCGGGCTTGTCCCGGTCACCCACGTCGGGCCACAGCACATTTTGCTTCAAGCAAAGGCGGCGGCGGTCCGACGTGGGTACCCGGCACAAGGCCGGGCATGACGATAAATGGAGCTTATCTTAGCGCCGATGGGGACGGGCTCGGTCATGACGGGTGAGGAATTCGTCATAATGAGCGGCTGACCGCGGCGCGTTCGGCTTGACCGACGCGTCGCAAAGCCATACCTGTCCTGGCGTCGCCTCCCTTGAGAAAGAGCCTCGCGCCGATGGCCCGTCTGCCGATCGTCATTGCCCCCAGCCCGGTCCTGAAGGCCAAGGCCAAACCCGTGCAAGCCGTCGATGACGATCTTCGGCGGCTGCTCGACGATATGCTGGAGACCATGTACGAGGCGCCGGGCATCGGGCTGTCGGCCAATCAGGTCGGCATCTTGCAGCGAGTCGTCGTGCTCGATGTCGCGCGCGCCAATGAAAAACCCAGCCCGCTCAAGCTGATCAATCCCGAGATTCTGTGGCGATCCGACGAACTCTCGACCTACAATGAAGGCTGCCTGTCGCTGCCGGATTACTATGCCGATGTCGTACGGCCGGCCGAGATCCGGTTCCGCTATCAGGACGAGCACGGCCATCGCCAGGAATTGTCGGCCGACGGGTTGCTGGCGACCTGCGTGCAACACGAGATCGATCATCTCGACGGGGTTTTGTTCGTCGATCATCTCTCGGCGCTGAAGCGCAACATGATCCTGCGCAAACTGGCCAAGGCGCAAAAAGCCAAGGCCGAGTCGGCGATGTGATGGTGCCGCGGCCGCGTCTTCGCCTCGCCTTCATGGGCACGCCCGACTTCGCCGTGCCCGTGCTTGACGCGCTAGTCGAAGCCGGCCACGAGGTCGCTTCGGTCTATTCCCAGCCGCCGCGCCCAACCGGCCGCGGCCATCGCACCCAGCCGTCACCGGTCCAGGCACGGGCCGAGACTTTGGGCCTCGCCGTTCGTCATCCGACGAGCCTGAAGCCACCGGAAATCCAGGCGGAGTTCGCGGCATTGGGGCTCGATGCGGCCGTGGTCGCGGCCTATGGGCTGATTTTGCCACGCGCGGTCCTTGATGCGCCGCGGCTCGGCTGCCTCAATGTCCATGCCTCGCTGCTGCCGCGCTGGCGCGGGGCGGCACCGATTCAGCGCGCCCTGCTGGCCGGCGACGAGACAACCGGCGTCACCATCATGCAGATGGAGGCCGGGCTCGATACCGGGCCGATGCTGCTGGCGGAATCGATCCCGATCAGCCTGACCACGAGTGCGACCGCGCTGCAAGCCGAGTTGGCGGCACTCGGTGCGCGCCTCATCCTTGATGCGCTGGACGGCGTCGCCGCCGGTACGCTCCAGCCGCAGCCCCAGCCCGAAACCGGCGTCACCTATGCCGCCAAACTCACACGGGCCGATGCCGTGCTGGATTGGCACGAGCCAGCCACAGCGTTGGAGCGGCGGATTCGCGCGCTGACACCTTGGCCCGGCGTGTCGATCCCGCTCGGCGGCGAGCGGCTCAAGCTGCTCGCCGCCAAAGTCGAAGCGGGACCAGAGGGCGCACCGGGCACGGTAATCGACGACGATCTCGGCATTGCGTGCGGCCAGGGTGTGTTGCGACCGGCGCTGCTCCAGCGGCCGGGGCGCGGCCCGGTCGATCGCCGCGCCTTGCTCAACGGCATGAAAATCCCACGCGGAACAATTCTAACGGTAGAATGAACCAGAATGCCGTCCCAAAGCGGACGCGCGACCGGAGGGGGATCGAATGGGGAAAGCTGGTGTCGCAGCAATAATCGCGCTTGCCGTTCTTGCCACCGCCGGTGCGCCGGCAAATGCCGCGGTCGAACGGGTCGATGTGCTGGAACGCGTGCCCTTCGCGCCCGGCGTCAGTTTCGGCGCGGCCGGTACCTATGAAAAAATCCACGGCATCGCGCATTTCGCGCTCGATCCGAACGCGGCGGCCAATGCCTCGATCGTCGATCTGAAACTGGCACCGCGCGACTCGCGCGGTCGTGTTACCTTCGACAGCGAGTTCACGCTGCTGCGGCCGGTCCAGCCATCGCCGGCCGGTCTGATCTATGATGTTAATAATCGCGGCGGCATCGTCATTTTGAGCCAGGCGAACGGCCATCGCCCGGCCAACAATGATCCGACCAGTGCGGCCGATGCCGGCGACGGCTTCCTGATGCGCCACGGCTTCTCGCTGCTGTTTTCGGCCTGGACCTGGGATGTGGCGCCGCAGGCGCCGGGCGAGAAGCCGCTGGCCATGACGCCGCCGATCGCCAAAGGGCCGGGCGGCAAGCCGATCACCGGCAAGGTCGAAAACGAAATCATCGTCTCCGCCCCGACCGACATCGCGACCTATGCCGGCATGCGCGGGCTGACCTATGAGCCGGCGACGCCGAACGATCCGGCGGCCATGCTGACCGCGCGCGCCCACCCGGACGATCCGCGCCGCCCGATCGCCCGCAAGAGCTGGCATTTTGTCGCTCCCGAGGTTCCGGGCGGCCCCGGCCGCGTGCAACTGACCGGCGGCTTCCAGCCGGGCACGATCTATGAGCTGAGCTATGTCGCGAAAGACCCCTATGTGACCGGCGCCGGCCTCGCCGGCATTCGCGATCTGCTGGCCTATTTCAAGGCCCAGCCCTTCGAGGGCGCCGCACCGCCGTCGCATGTGCTGATCTATGGCCAGAGCCAGTCCGGCCGGATCATCGGCCGCATGCTGCATGACGGGCTCGATGTCGGCGAGGATGGCAATCTGGTGTTCGACGGTGCCTATATGCAGGTGCCGGGCGGCGGCGGTTCGGCCGGCTTCAACAGCCGCTTCGCCCAGCCGACGCGCCATCCCTCGATGCTGGAGGAGCATGATTACCCGGCCGACGCCTTCCCCTTCACCAGTGCCCCGTCGCGCGATCCGGTCACGGGCAAAACCGCCTCGACCCTCGATCACGCACGCGATGCGCAAGGCCATGTGCCCAAGCTGCTGATCGCCAATGATTCGACGGAATTCTGGAACCGCGACGCCTCGCTGATCGGCACCACGCCGGACGGCACGGAAGATGTCGCACCGGCCGAGAATGTCCGGATCTATGGGCTGATGGGCGCGCAGCATTATGTCGGCCGGTCAAAGACCCGCGCGCCCTATGTCAATTGCGTCGTGACCACCGATCATTACCTGGTGATCCGCGCGCTGCTGGTCGCACTGGATCGCTGGGTCGGTGCCGGGACCGCACCGCCGGCCAGCGCCTATCCGAGCGTCGGTGACGGCACGCTGCTGACGGTCGAGGCTTATCGCACGGCGTTTCCGAAAGGCTTGGACATCAAGCCGCCGATGCAGAATCTGCGCGCGCCCCGCCTCGATTTCGGCGGGTCTTTCGCGACCGACGGCATTCCCCACCGCGTGCCGCCGGCCCATGGCGCGACCTATGAGACCCGCGTGCCGGCCCCCGACGAGGACGGCAATGATCGCGGCGGGGTTCGGC
>JBAVTK010000666.1:0-2022 GCA_049696095.1 Aliidongia sp.
CCCCAAAGGTACCCACCGTGGATCCTCAGAAAGTTGTGACGTGGCATGTGGGGCTGATGAAACAGCAATGGCCTTCGTCGCTGATCGTCGCCATCCTGCGCGGATTGCGCCAACGTCTGGTGATTGATCCGCGCATCTCCGGGGCTGCGCTTAGCATCTTCGACACGGCCTTGGACCAAAACTTAGACGCGGCCTCGGCGGCCGAGACGAAGAAATGAGGTAAGCGCGATGTTTGAGGAGCGTGAGGGGAATCGCGACATCGAGACGCGCATTCTGCTGCTCGACACGCCGTTTGGCAGCGAACCACATCAGCGCGAGCGCGATCGTGCGGCCGCCTGGCTGTTGGAGCATGCAGATCGCGCCTACCCGATTTTGATCGCTCGACTTATAGAGGGAATCCTAAGTGCTGGGGCAATCGCCCTTTTGCCGCGTTTCGGCCGCGCCGAAAGCATAGCGCCGCTCACCCGCCTGCTCACCGGTCCCGAAGGGATCGCCTGGGAGTCCGGCCAGGCTCTGGCGCAACACCCTCAGCCGGCGGCAGGCGAGGCCTTGCGCCACGCGCTGGCAAATTCGGACCCCGCCGTGGCGATAATTGCCGCTGATGCGCTCGCTAGACGCGGCGACCGTGGCGATTGCGCGGCCCTGACCAAGCGCCTCAACGCGACGCATTCTGGCTTACGCTTTCATGCGCTGCAAGCGGCCGCACTGCTTGAATGCTTGTCGCGCGACGCAATCGCCGAGCGGGCCGAAACGGACCCGGATCCGGAAGTGCGCAGTCTCGCAACTCGGTTGTTGACACAGTCGTCCGCCCACCAGGAAAATAAGTGAAGTTCGTTCCGGGGTACAGGTTCAGACAGAGGCTTCGTTGGAAAACACGGAAGTTAACAGCTCAGAGGAATAAAGCGTGGCACCGCGTACTCTTTTTCGAAGTTGGCGCGCGTAAGCCGCGAATGAGGCACATCGTGGAACACGTTGTCGAAGCTAACGAAGCAAAAGGGGCCCTCGCCCGCCAAGGGACCCGCCGACCGCCCGGCCTCCATCGAGGAGCCGCCGCTGCATCCGATCTTGCGGCTCCAGCGCCAAGTGGGCAATCAAGCGGTGCTGGCGATGTGGCGATCCGGCGCTCTCCAGGCGAAGCTCGCCGTTAGCAGCCCCCAGGATCCAGAGGAAAAGGAGGCGGACCAAGTCGCTGAGCGGGTCATGCGGAAGCGGGCGGGCGGCGCCGTCGCCAGCTCCTGCACCTGCGCGCCCGGTGACGAGATGTGCGAGGAGTGCCAAAAAAAGCAGCTCGAAGGGCCTGGCGGTACGCCCATCGTCCAGCGCCACCGCCATGTCCGATGCTCCATCGATCGTCCGCAAAACGCTCGGTAGTTCCGGCTGGCCGCTCGACTCTTCGGCGCGGACGGACATGGAGTCTCGCTTCGGCCGGAACTTCGGCGATGTGCGGGTCCATACCGATCACAGCGCGGCGGAGTCGGCTGGCGCGATCGATGCGCTTGCCTACACGATGGGCAAGCATATCGTGTTCGGCCAAGGACAATATACGCCGCAATCGAATGAGGGCCGACGTCTGCTGGCGCATGAGCTGGCGCATGTGGCGCAGCAAGACACCGTGGGCGGCACGGTCAGGCGGCAGTCCGATCCAAACGCACCGGCGGCTCAGATGCCTGCTGCTGTCGCACCCACGCCACCGGCGTCCGATTCGCAGCCACATGCGTTTCCGACAACGGGCGAGACTGTGACCTTCGCTTGGATCGAGCTAACGGAGAGCCCCGAGCAACTGACCGAGGTGATGCGGCGCCTGATCGCCACGGGCTTTCCGAAACTCGCGGTTCCAATCGCGCCAGGCATCAGTGCACCGGACGAATTCTTCAACCGCCTGTTGCTATCGGCCCCGGTGACTGCGCCCTGCACGCCCGGCGATGCCGACTATGATCGCTGCCATCGCATCGACCTGATACGGACGAAAATTATTCCGCCGCTGAGCCGCGTGGTAGAGGCGCTCCGGGGCGAATCGCTGGC
>JBAVTK010000667.1:0-11336 GCA_049696095.1 Aliidongia sp.
CATTTGCCGCGCGTGGCCGGCATTCCAGCCGAGCCCGGCGCGGAGCCGATCACGGATCTGGAAGCGCGATTCGAGCGGCTGACGCGCGAGCGCGACTCGATCGGGCCGGTCAATCTCACCGCCGAGCGTGAAATGGCCGAACTCGGTCAGGAACATGACACCATCGTCACCGAATCGGCCGATCTGGTCGCGGCCATCGCCAAGCTGCGCCAAGGCATCCAGCAGCTCAACCGCGAAGGCGCCGAACGGCTGAAGCAAGCCTTCGATGTGGTCAACGGCCATTTTCAGGACCTGTTCGTCCGACTGTTCGGTGGCGGCCGGGCCTATCTGGAGCTGACTGGGAACGAAGCCGACCCGTTTGCCGGCGGCCTCGAAATCATGGCGAGCCCGCCCGGCAAGAAACTTCAGATGCTGTCGCTTCTGTCCGGCGGCGAACGCGCACTCACCGCCTTGGCCCTGGTCTTCGCCGTATTCCTGACCAATCCGGCGCCGATCTCGGTGCTCGATGAAGTCGATGCGCCGCTCGACGACGCCAATGTCGAGCGTTTCTGCCACCTGGTCCGCGAGATCGGCCAGCGCACCGGGACACGCTTTCTGGTCATCACCCACCATCGCGTCACCATGGCCGTGATGGACCGGCTCTATGGCGTCACCATGGTCGAAAAGGGCGTTTCGCAACTGGTCTCAGTCGAACTCGCCAGCGCCGAAATGCTGCGCCGAACCGGGTGAGACCGCCGCCCTGCGCGACGACGCCCCCCGGCTGCTGCATGGTTCGACGGGTTGTTTCGGCTTGACAGGCGGGGAAGCCGCCGCCTAGTTTCCGCCGCGTTTTAGCCATCGTGGCAGCACGGGCAAGGATGGCGTTCGCCACCCCATGAAGGACACCGATAAGAACGGCTCACCGGACCAGCTGGCAGCGCGGATCGCACAAGCGCGTCGCCAACAGCAAGACCCGGTTGCCGGACCGAAGGTGAAAGATGATTTCTCCGGCAAATTCGTCGGGACGGCGTTTCGAATCGGGGTCGAGTTGGTTGCGGCCCTCATCGTGTCAGTCGGCTTCGGCTGGCTGCTCGATCGGTGGCTCGGCACGCGACCATGGTTGATGGTCGCGTTTTTCTTTATCGGCTCCGCGGCCGGCATGGTGAATGTCTACCGCGTGGTCAACGGCATGGGACTCGCGGCTGGATACAAGCGGCCGGACGGGGTTAAGCGGGATGGGTCTGACGATGCATAAGAGCGGTGCGGCACATGGCTGAACTACACGAAACACCGCTTTCGCAGTTCCGGATCGAGACGATCGTGCCGATTCATGTCGGCGGGATCGACGTCTCCTTCACCAATTCCGCAGCGATGATGGTTCTGGCGGTGCTCGCCTGTACGGCGTTGCTGGTGTTGGCCGGTCGGCCCGCTTCGATGATTCCCGGGCGCCTCCAGTCGATCGGCGAACTCGCTTATGAATTCATTGCCGGGATGGTTCGCGAGAATTGCGGGACCGAGGGGATGACGTATTTTCCCTGGGTCTTCTCGATCTTCATGTTCGTGCTGTTCGGTAATTTCCTGGGGATGATCCCCTATACCTTCACCTTCACCAGCCACATCATCGTGACCTTCGCGCTGGCGGCGATGGTGTTCCTGACGGTGACGGCGATCGCGTTTGCCCGGCATGGCCTGCATTTCTTCAGCTTTTTCCTGCCCGAGGGCACGCCCTGGTGGCTGACGCCCCTGGTCGTGCCGCTGGAAATCCTGTCCTATTTCATCCGCCCGGTCAGCCTGTCGATCCGCCTGTTCGCCAATATGATGGCGGGCCACACGATGCTGAAGGTGTTCGGCGGTTTCGTGATCCTGCTGGGTGTGTTCGGCGTGCTGCCCTTCGTGGTCAATGTGGCCCTCACCCTGTTCGAATTTCTGGTGGCGGCACTGCAAGCCTATGTCTTCACCATTCTGACCTGTCTTTACCTGAAGGACGCGATCGAACTGCACTGAGCGGTCGCGCTTTCACTTTCCGACAATTCCGAAATCGTTTCTCAGAGGAAAAGAAAATGGACGTTCAAGCCGCTCGGGAGATTGGTGCGGGTATCGCCGTTATCGCCCTGTTGGGTGTCGGCATCGGTATCGGCAACATCTTCGCTACGCTGATCAGCTCGGTCGCCCGCAATCCGGCGGCGCGCGGCGAAGTGTTCGGTATCGGCATTCTGGGCTTCGCGCTCACCGAAGCCGTCGCCCTCTTCGCGCTCCTGATCGCGTTCCTGATCCTCTTCGCCTAAAGGTCAAACGCACTCAGCCGGATCGGTCCGGCTGAGTGCGGTGATCCTGGACGACCCCGGATTTTCGGAGCGCGCCAAAGATGCCCCAACTCGACGTCACCAGTTTCCCGCCACAGCTCGCTTGGCTGGCTTTGAGCTTCATTGCCATGCTGATCCTGATGGCCAAGCTGGCGCTGCCCCGAATCGGCGATACGCTGGCCCGGCGGCGGAGCCAGATCGATGGCGATTTGGAACGGGCGGCCAAACTCAAGGCCGAGATCGACCTCGTCATTCACGCCTATGAGCGGGCGCTGGCCGAGGCGCGCGCCGAAGCCAATGCCACGGTCAATGCGACCAAGGATCGGCTGGCGCAGATCGCGGCCGACCGGCAGCGCCAATCCATGGCAAAGCTGGCCGAGCAGACCCAGCAGGCCGAGGACCGGATCGAGCGCGCCAAGAACGCGGCACTCGGCAATATCCGCGGTATCGCCGGCGAGGCCGCCAAGGCGGCGGCGCAGCGGCTGATCGGCGATGTCCTGGACGATGGGCGGGTCTCGACCGCGATCGATCAGGCGATGAAAGGGCATGCCTGATGGAATTGCTGCATGAAAATGAATTCTGGATTCTGATCGCCTTTCTGCTCGCGGTCGGCATTCTGATCAGGCAGGCATGGGGTCAGATCACCCAAAGCCTCGACGCCCGCGCCCAGGCGATCCGCCAGCAGATCGACGAGGCCAAGCGCCTGCGTGACGAGGCCGAAGCGATGCTGGCGCAATATCAGCTAAAGCAGCGCGACGCCATCGCCGAAGCGCAGGAAATCATCATCCACGCCCAGGAAGAGGCCGAACGCGTCGCCAAGCAGGCCGAGTTGGACCTCGAAGCGGCGATCAAGCGCCGCGAGGAACAGGCCCGCGACAAGATTGCCCAGGCTGAGGTCAAGGCGCTTGCCGAGATCCGGACCATCGCGGTCGATGTCGCGATCCGGGCAGTTCGGATTCTGCTGGCCGAAGCGCTCGATCCGGCGCGCGGTTCGGCGCTGATCGATCAGGCGATCGAGGAATTGCCGAAGCGGTTGCATTGAGCGAGTCGAGGAAGCGCCGATCGATTTGAGGAACGGTCCACCATTTCGAAAAGCCGCCTCGACCCCATTTTATTCCCGCATGCCGACCGCTATTGCGGCAAATCAACCGAGCAAATTGAACCGATTGACGCGCGATCCAGTATTGGTTGGTAATGTCCACGGGTGAATATTACCAACCGACCATCGTCGGTATCGCCTAGCACTCGGGATCGCGTTCATGATGAAATTCCCAGCCAGGATCATTCTGACCCTCCTCCTGCTTGGCTGTGCTCTTGTCGCGCCTCTGGCGATATCAGACCAAGAACAATCGACGAATTCGATCCAACCGCCACTATCTTTTATCCAAACCCTCTATTTCAGCAACAATCCCGACGCATGGCGCAAGTTCCAGGCGACTCTGGCGGCACGCCCGACCGCTCCGCCGCAAGCTGCGCCCCATCGCATATTGTCCAGTTTCGGCGGGACTTGGCAGACGCTGAAGCCGGCTCCTTCCAGGACGTCGCTGGGAAATCCTCTCCTCTTGACCGATGGCACCGTCATGGTCGCCAGCGCCGACAGCCCGATTTGGTTTAAGCTCACGCCGGACAATACCGGCAGCTATGTGAATGGTACTTGGTCGCAGATCGCATCATTGCCGATCATCAACGGGACACAGTACGGCCCACTTTATCATGCCTCCGCCGTCCTGCCCGATGGCCGCGTGATCATTATGGGCGGTGAGGACAATAACGACACCACCGGGGCCGAGACCACGCTTGGCGCCATCTACGATCCGCTGGCGGATAGCTGGACCGCCGTCCCCCCGCCGGCTGGGTGGAAATCAATCGGCGACGCCGCAGCCACGGTCCTGGCCAACGGCACCTTCATGCTTGCCTCGTGCTGCGTGAGCCCCCCGCTCGACGCTTTGTTCAACGCTGCCACGTTAAGCTGGACCAGCACCGGTGTGCCGAGCAGTGCGGCTCAGGCCGAGCAAGGCTTTGAACTTTTGCCCGATGGCAGCGTCCTGACGATCGACATCATATCGACCCTTAAGGAAGCCGCGACACCCACCAGCACCGAGCGCTATATTCCCGCCAGCGGCACTTGGATCAGTGCCGGCAACACCCCGGTTTCTCTGGTCGATCCGGTCCCGTGCGGGAATTTCGAGATCGGGCCGGCGGTCCTGCGCCCGGACGGAACGCTGGTCGCGTTTGGCGGCAATACCGGGTGCGTGGCCGGGCAGTCCGCCGACCCTGTCGCCATATACGACTCCAATGCGGGGGTCTGGAGTGCCGGGCCGAACTTGCCGGCCCTGTGCGGAGCGGCGGGGACAACCGATTGCACCCTCGCCGATGCGCCGGCCGCCTTACTGCCCAATGGCAACATCCTGTTCGCGGCGAGCGACGGTGTGTTTCAATCACCGACACATTTTTTTGAATTCACCAGCGCGAACGTTATCAATCAAGTATCCGATCCGGTAAATTTCTCCCGCGGCGACGCTAGTTTTCAGTATAATTTCCTGGTTTTGCCGACCGGCCAGATTCTTTCTGTCGACGGCAGCAACATCGCGGAGATCTATACACCCGCAACCGGGGTTGCCGATGCGAGTTTGGCGCCGAGCATTTCGACGGCCCCATCCACCGTGGTTCCCGGTGGGACCTATCCGATCGGCGGTTTCCAGTTCAACGGACGCTCGCAAGGTGCCTATTATGGCGACGATGTCCAGGCAGCAACCAACTACCCGCTCGTCCAGATCACGAATAACTCGACCGGTTATGTTGTCTATGCCCGGACTTTCGATCACAGCACCATGTCGGTGGCGCCCAATGCCCCAGGCTCGACCTTCTTTACCGTGCCGCAAATCGAAACGGGTGCAAGTACCTTGGTCGTGATCGCCAACGGCATCGCCTCAGAGCCATCAGCGCTCAATGTCGGAACAGAATCGCCGATCATCGCCTCGGTGCTGCCGGGCGCCCGGTCGGTACGACTGGGCAATAAGGCGACCATCTTCGCCACGATGATCAATACCAATCCGAACCCGCTGGACAATTGCCAGATCGACCTGCCGGTCAGCGCGCCCGGCGGCCTGACGCTGACCTATCAGACGACCGATCCGGCGACCAACATGCCGACCGGCACCGCCAATATGCCGGTGACGATCGCTGGCAATGATGGTGCGCAAAGCTTCCTGCTTTCGTTTGAAAGTAGCTCCGCCTTCAGCGCGCCGGGCCTGCCGCTCAATTTCAACTGCGCGCAAGGCAATGCCCAAGGTTCGGCAATCGACGTTCCCGGTGTCGATACTGTCGATCTGGCCTTCTCGGCCAAGCCGGTTGCCGACATCATCGCCCTTTCGGCGACACCGACGGGAATCGGCACGATCACGGTGCCCAATGGCGGGGCCGCCGCCTTCGCGCTGGCCAGCGTCAATGTCGGGGCGACCGCCCCCCTCACGGTGACGGTCGATACCGGCGGCGCAAGCCTGCCCGTGACGACGGCGATCTGCGAGACCGATCCCACCACCGGCCAATGCCTCGCCGCGCCTGCCGCATCGGTGTCGCTGAATTATGCCGCCGGCACCGCCCCGACCTTCTCGGTCTTTCTGCAATCGAACGGCCCGATTCCGTTCACCCCAGCAACTTCGCGGATCTTCGTGCGCTTCATGGACGCCAACGGCAATTTCCATGGTTCGACCAGCGTGGCCATCGAAACGCAATAGAAATGGCCGATCGGTGTAGGGAAACTCAGCGATTGGCGCCGGGCACCCACAGGACATCGCCGGCACCGCGGCCATTGACATGGCGGCTCAGCACAAAAAGATGGTCGGATAGGCGGTTCAGATATTTCACCGCCTCGGCATTGACCGGTTCGGCCTCGGCCAGCGCCGTGACCAGCCGCTCGGCCCGGCGCGTCACGACCCGCGCCAAATGCAGATATGCGGCCAGCGGCGTGCCGCCGGGCAACACAAAGGAATTCAGCGGCGCCAATTCACCGTTCAGCGCATCGATCTCCTGCTCGAGTCGCAGCGTCTGCGCCGCTTGTATGCGGAGCGCACTGCCATGGCGCTCCCGCCCCTCGGGCGTACAGAGATCGGCCCCAAGATCGAACAGATCGTTTTGGATGCGCGCCAGCATGACATCGGCATCGGCCGTGGCGTTGCTATGCAGCCGGCACAGCCCGATCGCCGCATTGGCCTCGTCGACCGTGCCATACGCCTCGACCCTGAGCGCATGCTTGGGCACCCGGCTGCCATCACCCAGCGAGGTCTGGCCGGCATCGCCGCCGCGCGTATAGATCCGGGTCAATTGCACCATGGCGGCCTCACTGATGAAACACGAGCATGAACAGCGCCATCAGCATCAGCAGGCCGAATTGCAGCATGACGCGATAACGCATCAGCCGGTTGGCCCGGCGGGGATCGCCGCCGCGAAACATCCACACGATCCCGATCGCCAGGACACCCAGAATGGCCAGCAGAAAAACCACGATACCGATGGTAAGGAACATATTCATCGGTGACAGTATAAGGAACCGCGCGCGATGCACCAGCATTTTGCTGGCGCGCAATCATCACCCGCGGCGATCGGCGTTATCGCACCGATCGCGGCATAAGGGCGGGTCTATGTCGCCCCAGTGATTCGCGAGATCTTGGTTCCTTCAATGCTGAGTCCGGCCATCAAGCCTTGCTGATCGAAGATGAAGGCATAGGCGTCGTCCTTCAGCGTCGAGGTGGTCAAATTCCGCGCAATGCCTTCGTTAACGATGACGACGGTCGGCCCGGTGCCGATTTCCCACCCATGGGTCTCATGAATGTATCTGACTGCCTTATCGGTCATCAGGAAGACGGCATAGCCGTAGGATTGTGCGCCGGCCTGGAGGCCCCACGAACCGGTGAAGGAGTTGTAGTAGCCATCGATTGTCGCGCCCGATTCCAAGACCCCCTCGCCATAGGCGCCGCCGAAGAAGAAGCCCGCCTTGATGATGTTGGGGAAGATGAGCACGGCCTTCGCCGTCCGCCCCAGACTCTCGGCCGCCGGATTGCTGTGATACAGCAATTGTAGCGCCTGATTGGCGTCTCGATTGAGCTCGTCCGTCGATGCCGTGCCAGCGACGGCGCTGTCAACCATCGTCGCGGCCGCAAGGGTTCCAATCGCCAGCGATGTCGCCACGAATAAACCTTTGATTTTCGTCATTATTATGCTCCTCGCGCAGAAACGGTTCGTCACCACTTAAAAACTCACTTAGCCAAACGATGAACTAATCGAATATCGTGCAAGGTTGACTTTGATGCATCTATCAAGTGGTGGTGATTATCCGGATTGAACCACCGATATTCTCCGGACGATCGAATGAGAATACTATCAACAGCAAAATGGTGGAGGAAGGTTCGGAAAATACTTAGGAACCATTTTGAAATTTTCCGCGGCGAACGCTCAGTCGAGCCAGGTAGCACCGAGCGCAAAAACAGTAACCGCCATCGCAAGCGTGGCAACCCAGCCGACGATCCGCAGGAACGGCGGCAGGGTATAGCGGGCCATGATCGTCGGGCGCATTGACAGATGCATCATGACCGTCATCACCGGGACGGCAACGACACCATTCAACACCGCACTCCAGTACAATGCCTTGATCGGATCGATGGCGGTGAAGTTCAAACCGGCACCGATCACCGTCGCCGCGGCGATCACCGCGTAGAACGCCTTGGCCCGATGGGGTTTGCGCGCGAGTCCGACATGCCAGCCGAACAACTCGCCCACGGCATAGGCCGCCGAGCCGGACAGCACCGGTAGAGTCAGCAAACCGGTGCCGATGATGCCGGCCGCAAAAACGACGAAGGTGAAGCGCCCGGCAATCCCGCGCAGCGCCTCGGCGGCCTGGGCCGATGTTTGGATGTCGGTGACGCCGTGTGCATTCAGCGTCGCCGCCGTCGTGACGATGATGAAGAAGGCGATCAAATTCGAGATCGCCATGCCGACGATGGTATCAAGGCGAATGCGGGCGAATTCGCCGCGCGCTTGTCTCGGTGCCCGGATCAGGGGCCGCGAGCCGTCGCGCGCCTTGTCGTCCTCGACCTCCTGCCCGGCCTGCCAGAAGAACAGATACGGGCTGATCGTCGTGCCGAGAACGGCGACGACCGCCGTCACATAATCGGGCTCCAAGGTAACGGGCGGCCGGACGACCGCCCAACCGACAGAGAGCCACGGCACATCGACGACGAACGCGCAAATGACATAGCTGAACAAGGACAGGCACAGCCACCGCAGAACCATGACGTAGCGGGCATAGCCGGTAAAAATCGCCAACCCGGCCGAAAACAGGCCGAACAGGCAGACGTAGAGCAAGGCCGGCCCGGCAATCAGCAACCGGAGTGCGGCTGCCATCGCTCCCAAATCGGCGCCGAGATTGATGACATTGGCGACCAGCAACAGCATCACGATCGCGCCGGACAGCCAGCCCGGATAGTGGCGACGGAGATTCCCGGCAATGCCATAGCCGGTGACGCGGCCGATGCGGGCGCTAATTTCCTGGATCGCCACCATCAGGGGATAGCTGAAGAGCAAAGTCCAGGCGAGACCATAACCGAATTGGGCGCCAACCTGCGAGTAGGTGGCGATGCCGCTGGGATCATCGTCCGACGCACCGGTGATGAGGCCGGGCCCCATGACCTGAAGCAGCTTGGATTGCTGCGGCAGGGCGCGCGGCGGTGCAGACGCGTCCATGGGGCGCCTCCGGCCAAGCATGATGCGACGATACCGCGCTGCTAAACGGACAGTGACAACCCGCCGGTTTCAGGGGCGGCACATCGCGCACCGAGCAAGCCCGGCCGCGCCGGTAGAGTGATGTCGATGGCGATCGGATGGCCGCGATGATGCAGCGCCAAATCGGCGCATTCCCGCGCGACATCACCAAAGGTTGCGTCGGGCGCCAGGTTGAGAAAGATCACCGCGTCGTCGAAGACAAATCTCAGATGGCGGTCATTGGGCGAATAGGTAGAGCCGGGCTGCATGACGATCTCCCTGGTCCGGCCGTGGGCCGGAAGCTTGATAAAGCGCGGCGAACCAGCCGGTAGGAAGCTAACGCCGTAATGACGGCGCCGCTCCATCGTGCAATGTTGCCGTCAATGCGACTGCCGGACCTGTTCCGTCGTCGTCGTCGTCGTCGAGACGGCCGGCGGCGGCAGTGGCGGGGCACTTGTCGTCTGCTCGGTGGTCGTCGTCCGGCTGACGGTGGCCGGACTGCTGCCGCAACCGGCGGCGAGGCACGTACCGCTCAGCACAGCGCCGATGGTCAGAATTCGGAAGGCGGATATCATCCTGGTCATGTCATCTCTCCTGTGGCGAGGCGTTCTTGGTGTTCTCATGCGAGAATTTAAGAGCGCGATCGAGGGTTCGTCCCCAAGCCATCACGCGCCTAGCGCGGCGGCGTTGCAGTCGTCTGATTCGTCGTACTCGTATCGCCGTTGGGCGAGACAGTACGTTCCTGCCTCGATGTGATCAGGGGACGCCCGTCCGGCCCGATCGTCTGTGTGCTGGCCGTGGCGTCCGTACCCATGCTGCCGCTTCGGTAGCTCTGGCTCTTGTCGGTTTCGACACCGTTGCTGTCGACGCTGTTCTGCGTCTTCGTCGTGTGAACGCTGTCGACCACCGGCGGCGCCGGGACCGTCGTGGTTTGCGTCGAAACCGTCGTCTCGGACGACAGGCTTTGGCTTTGCGCCAATGCGGTTCCTGTCATCATTGCGACTACGGCGGCGCTTGCGAGCCAATATTTTGTCATCTCACACTCTCCTGGATAAGATCGGCAAAATATCAGCTGATCGTGTTCTGGTGATAGCCTCGGAAATTACTTATAGGCTGTACAATTTTATTCTAAGCATGACCGTAACGCATAGAAGTACGCCACAGAAGAACTTCAGGTGAGTCATCGTCACTGGGAGTGGCCGCGGTAACGAGCCGAGGCGCAGCGCGTCCCGGGTGCCATCGCCGCACTACCAGATCCGGTCATCGGCGTACCGAATGCGCGCGGTACTGAGGCGTTGTTGAGTCTGCCGGTGCTGCCGAACCGGGCTGCCGCTCTGGCGCATAAGACCTGCCCGCCACGAATGAGTGTGGCAGACTCTCGCGCCACGCCTTATCCTGCAAAAATGACAGCGCGGAGCGGGAAATAAATGGGACAGTTCGGCATGGGGCAGGCGGTGCGGCGCACCGAGGACCAGCGTTTCGTCACCGGCCATGGCCGCTATACCGATGATATCGACCTGGCGCATCAGGCTTACGGTCATGTACTGCGCTCACCGCATGCCCATGCGCGCATCATGCGAATCGATACCGCCGCGGCCGAGGCGGCACCCGGCGTGCTTGGGATCTTCACCGGGGCCGATCTCGCGGCCGACGGCATCGGCCCCCTGCCCTGCCTCGCCCCGGTGACCAATCGCGACGGCAGCCCGGCCAAGTTTCCACCGCACCCCTGTCTCGTCACCGACCGGGTGCGCCATGTCGGCGATCAGGTCGCGTTTATCGTCGCCGAGACGCCAGAGCAGGCGCGTGACGCGGCCGAATTGGTCGAAATCGACTATGAGCCCTTACCCTCGGTGTCGGGCACCGCACGCGCCAACCTCCCTGGGCAGCCCTTGGTCTGGGACGAGATTCCAGCCAATCAATGCTTCGATTGGGAAATGGGCGACGATGCCGCAACCCGCGCCGCCTTTGCCAAGGCCAGTCAGATCGTCAAGCTCGATCTGATCAACAACCGCGTGGTCGTGGCGTCGATCGAGACGCGCAATGCGCTCGGCTTCTATGACGCAGCCGACGAGCGCTTCACGCTCTATACGTCGAGCCAGGGCGCGCACACGCTGCGTGAGATGTTGGCGGGCGGCGTGCTGGGCGTGCCGGAAGCACGCATCCGGGTCGTGACGCCCGATGTCGGCGGCGGTTTCGGTATGAAGCTGTTTCTCTATGCCGAAGATGTTTTGGTGCTCCTTGCCGCCAAGAAGCTCGGCCGTCCGGTCAAAGGGCGCGGCGAGCGTTCCGAGGCGTTCC
>JBAVTK010000668.1:0-2069 GCA_049696095.1 Aliidongia sp.
CCGCCCGGCCGAGCGCATCCAGCCCGGCAAAGGCCAGTTTCAGAATATGCGTCTTGCGCTGGCGGATATCCGGGTTGGTCAGATCGACCGCGCCGCCGCCCGCCGGGTCTTCGACCCAGTGGTCGAAATCGCCCGGCGCCATCATATGGTTGCGCACCAGCCCGCCGACCACGCCGACCACCAGCGGGTGACAGGCGAAGCGCCGCTCCAGATACTCCTGCATCCGGGCGCCATCGCCGGTGATGTTGATGTCGATGGCGCGCAGCATCGCCTCGGCATCGCGCGGATCGAGACCGTCCAGTTGCAGCCGGCGCACGCCGGGCAGCGGCGTCCCACCCTGATTGAGCAGGGCGCGCGGCATCAGGCGCGACGAGGCCAGGATCTTCGAGGGGGTCACGGTGCAGAGGTTGCGCAAAAACCCGTCATCCTCCGGCCGGATGCAATTGGTCGGCTGCGGGCCGGTCGGGTCGATGCTGGTCTCGACCGCGTCATCGGCGAGTTGTGCTGCGTCGGAGCGGTGATAGGCGACCAGCACCCGCTCCAGCCCGTCCAGCACCAGCAGCCAGCGCCGCTGCCGCAGCAAGCCGAGCAGCTGTTCGGCCAATTCGTCATTCGGCCGGCTGAGCCAGTCCGCGCGCGGCCGGCCGGTCATATAGCTCAGCGCCGTGACGTGGAAATCCCGCATATTGGCGCCGAATTCGTAAAAACTGTACCAGAGCTGGCCGGCCCATGCGGCGCCGTTCTCGGCGGCATGCTTGGTGACCCATTGCCAGGTCACCATGCTCTTGCCCATGCCGCCGATCGCCTCGAACAGCAGCACCGGATCGGCCGAGCCGGTCCAATCCCGGAGCGCCGATAATTCCTTGACCCGGCCTTGGAACGCGTAACCGGCGATGTAGGGCGGCTTGGCGTAGAAGGCCGGCGGTGCCGGAATCTCGGTGTTGGGCGGGGCCGGCGGCGTGATCTTCGCTGGTTTGGCGGGCGCGTCTTTGTCGAGAAGCCCGCGCAGGCGGGCTAAGGATTGGATCACCTTCGCCTTGAGATCCGCCACCGAGTCGAACTCGGCATAGATTGGCCCGCCTTTGGCGAGCGCGATGAAGGCGGCGAGTTTGTCCGCGGCATCCCGCTCGGCATGGACCGCACTGCGCGGGACCTGGTGATCGTCATGCATGATGAACATGCAGATGAGCAGACGGCGTTTCACGGCGTGGCGGAATTCAAGCTCGGTCAGCGACAGCCCGTCCGGGTTCCGCTCCGCGCATTGTGGGATGTGACCATAGCGATAGCCGATCAAGCCAACATAGGCTGCGGCTTTATCGACCTTCGCCAGGGACGCCTCGATCAGATCCTGATCCGGCAGTGCCGCATCATTCGCCATGTCGAGCGGAAACATCTCCTGCCCGAGCATGGCCCCGCTCACGGCGGCGCGATGGTCCTTCAGCTCCAAATAGGTGCTGGACAACATTATATCGTGATGGGTGGTCACTTGTCCGCCTGCGCCGGTATGAAATCAATCTTGACGCGTAGTGTCGCACAAGGGGGACCGCGCTGGCGAGCCGGGAATGCGGGTGCAGCGGGAATCGGGTGAACGTGATTTTACTGCCAAGCGCACGAAGGGCACGAAGTTGCGCGCGCATTCGGCACCGCGGCCGCACCAAAACCTGCTGCCGAGCGACAAATCCCTTCGTGAGCTTGGTGCGCTTTGTGGTGAATCGCCGCTTTGCCGCGGATCGGTATCGCGGCCTACCTCTTCACCCGATTACCTGTGATTAAAGTGCTTGACTCTTGTTGCACTTTATGTTCTTGTTTCATTCATGGAACAGACACTCTTCACCCCCTCATCGGCCGACCCGGCCGCAAACGATCGCACCGCGGATCGGCCGGAGAGTCACGCAAGCCCGGAAGATCCCGCGGCGGCGGAGATCGGGTGGAAATTGGGCATGCTGCGGGAAATGGCCGAGATGGGCATGGAGATGGCCCGCGATGTGCGCGACCAGGCGATGGCGGATCGGGCCGAGCCGGTGCCCGAGCCGCCGGCCAAGGCGGGCCGCGATCCCGACGTGCTGGCG
>JBAVTK010000669.1:0-18977 GCA_049696095.1 Aliidongia sp.
GCGCGCGGTCGCGGCATCACGCAGCCAGCGATCGAATTTGCCGCGATCGAGGTGCCAGCCCGGCCCATCGAGATCGCGCAACCCCTCGGCTTCGACCGGTTGTGGACCGCCCCAGACCGAGCGCCCGCCATGGCGCGGCTCATGCTTCACGGCCAGGAACGCCTCCCACAGCCCCATATCGCCGAGCAATCGACGGGACGCCGGGGCCAGCGATTCGCCGATGCGCGGTCCCGGTGCCGCCAGCCGATCGACCACAAGCACCCGGTGCAACGGTGCAAGATTGAGGGCGAATGCGGCCCCGGCCGGCCCGGCGCCGACCACGACCGCATCCGCCTCGATCATCCCCGAGCTGGTCAGCGACGCAGCCCGCGCGGGAATCGGTTCAGTTTGTCGATCCCAGTCGGGTCGATTACCGCGTCGACCGCGTGATGCGCCCCACCGCCAGTCGGATCGCCGGTCCCCGCCACCATGGTTTTCTGGTGCGGCCGGATCTTCGCGGCCGTGACCGGATCGAGGATCGGCCGATGCTCGTCCTCGACCGAGATAAAGGGCGGGAACAGGGCCTTCCCAGCCGGATCGCTCGGCCCCGGATTGACCTCAACCACGCCCAGATGATCGAAATGATGAATCATATTGTTGATCTGGGCAGTATAACTCTCCGTGCCGAGCGGCGCGATCCAGGCGGCACGGTTGGCGAAGGCGGCCAGACGCACCTGCTCCGGCTGTTTTGCATCCATGACGATGCCGTAATTCTCGCGTGTCATCACCTGATTGGGCACACGTGCCGGCCAGAAGGTCGGGACATAGGGGTCGTAGGCCTTGATATAGCCCGACCGGCAGCTCGCCGTGTCGGTCTGCCACGGCAGCGCCATCCAGCGGGTGATGCCGCCGGGGACTTGCCCATAGAGCGGGCCGTTCTGGATGGTCACCCCGTCACTCGTCAGGATCTCACCTAAACCCGGCTCGATCCAACCATCGGGTGCGTGGGCGAAACGGAACGGCGCCATATACATGGAGGCCGCGCGCACTGGCCAGGTCATTTCGCAGCCGGGATGAAAGGCGTCGGCGAGGCAGAATTCCAGCGCCGCCTTGGTCAGCATATCGCCCTGTTCCTTGAGCGGTACCTGATCGAACTCGGTATAGATCGGCACCTGGCCCCAATCATCCTCAAAATCGCCGGCGACCCACTGATCGAGCATATCGAGTTGGGTCTGGCTCAGGGAGCTGAATGCAAGCGGCGTTTCCGGCGTCGGCAGGTTCATGGCATCGCCATAGACCCAGGGCCAGGGCACCGGCGACCACGCATCGGTCTTCGGATGGCGGAACGAGTTCTTCAGCACCCGCCTTGTTTCCTGATTGGCCAGGCTGCGGTCGTTCAGCCGGGCGATCCATTCCGGCTTGGTGAAATCGTCCGCCGAGTTCCAGCCAAATCCGGCGGCGAAGCCGGCATTGACCCATTGCAGCCCGGTCATCCGCTCGAACACCGGATAGATGTCGTAGGTGAAGGATGGCCGCGCCGGCTTGGGCAACGTGCCCGCCTTGATCGCCACGTCACGCATCAAATCCCACATGGTGCGCACGGATTTTTCCTGCGGCCCGTAATTGGGCGGCGCCACGACCAGCCAGGCCGGCGTCACCGGCAGCTCGGTGCCGCCATAGACCACCTTGGCGGTAATCGGCCCGTCCGACACATCGTCATGCCAGCCTTCGTTATTGGCGAAGGTGATGGCGACGGTGCCGTCGCACGAGGCGGAATAGCCACGGCCGCCGGTGACCAGCAACCGCGCATAGCCATCGCACCACATCTTGCCGAGATAGACTTTCGGTCCCTGATGCATGAACTGGCCGGCGACCATTTCATGGCTCTGCTTGCCGTGGCCGGCATGAATCGTATGCGGCCCGGCATCAAGGATCAGCGCTTCGCGGTCGCTGACCGTCGCGTTGCGCAGCGTGCTCGGATCGGCCGACGCCGCTTCGGGAATATCGAGGGCGAGTTGGAAACTGTACCAAGCGGCCTTTTTGTTGGCGAGATGTACGGTCCAGCGAATATCCGCGCCTGAGCCAGGCTCGGTCAGTTCCTTGACGATCTCACCGCGCGCGTTGCAGCCATAGATGCGGAACCGAGCCGCTTCGGGATAAAGCCGCCCCTTGGCATCGCGATACGGATTCTTGCCCGGCGTGGCGTCGGCCATTTTCGGTTTGGGATTGGTTACCTCCGGGCCGACGACATAACCTTCCGGCGCATTGCCGACCCGGGCCACGCCGATCGCCGGATAGATCACCGCCTTGACGATGCAATTATCTTCGGTCGGGCCGGCGGCCGCCTCGCGCGGCTGCAATGGCTGTTGCAGCGGCTGGCCGTTCGCCTGATGGCGCAGTGCCGCGCCATGGTCGTAAACCACCTTGCGCACGGCGGCGATGCTGCCCTGCGGCGTCTGTTCGACCGGCGTGCGCCAGATATTGAACGACAATTCCTGGCCGTAATCGGATTGGCCGCGTACGCCGACTTCCTGCTTGGGCAGGATCAGTGTCGCCACCGGCACGTAGGGATACTTAGCGGTCGACCATTCCTCGGTCGCCTTGTCGAGCGGCGGCTTCTCCGATTTCGGCACCATCTGGACCATGAAGGTGAACCGATACTCATCGCCGGACATGCGATGCGCCAGATCTTGCGCCAGATAGTTCGGGTCGTCGGTCGGCACATTGATCGCCGGATGCGCGGGCGGCGGCGGCTCCGGCACCAGGGAATAGCGGGCGTAATTGGTCGGGCCGAAATCGAACGGCAAAATCGCCCAATATTGCGTGGTCAGGACGCTGCCATCGACCAGTGCTGCCATCTTCTTCAGGATCGCATCGGTCTTCGGGTGTTTATCGAGATAAGGCTGGTAATCACCCTGCACGACCCCGGCATAGGTGAATTCGCACATCTCCTGGGCATTATTGACGAAAAACACCGGGTAATTCTGCATGATGAAATCGGCGACATCGCCCGCTTCGCCAAGCGCATTGACGCCATCGACGCCCCATAATTTGAGCCCGATACCGAGCGTCGAACCCAGATCCGGTGCCGTCGGTGTCGTATCGCTGGAAAACCGCACCCAAGCCGGCAGCGACTCCTTGGCGAAGACCCCGACCTTGAGTTCAGGCGGCAGATTCGGCCGCATTTCCAACCGGCCGGAGACCACCCCATGCAGCTTGCGGAACACCGCCCGCTCGGCCGGCCGCTGACCCAGCGCCAGCCGCCTGGCCTGGACCAGGCCGACAAACATCTCGTCGAGGCGCCCCGTCGCATTGGTCGCGCAATCGAAACAGCCGGGTATCGGTGTCTTGTCGTCGCTCATCATTCCTCCTCATGGCGCCAGGGGGCGACCAATTCTGCCGGACGCGACGGCTCGCCCACCATCTGATCGATGAGATAAGCGATTTCGGAGAAGATTTCTACTGCGGTGTGCGACGGGAAATAAGTCTCAACCAATCCCCTGCGACGCTTCCGTCCGATATGCCTGGGCCAACTGGGCATAGCTGGTCGCGGTGCCGGCGATCATGGCATAATCCTCGTCGGTCAGTTCGCGCAGTAACCGGGCCGGCCGGCCAGCCCACAGCTCGCCGCGCTTGACGCGCTTGCCCGGCGTCACCAAAGCACCGGCCGCGACCATGGCGCGGCTCTCGACCACCGCCCCATCCATCACCACCGCGGCCATGCCGACGAAGCTTTCCGGCTCCAGCACACAAGCATGGATCAGCGCCATATGGCCGATCGAGACATCGTCGCCGATCGTGGTGCCCCAGCCCTTGGTCGAGACATGGACCACCGTGCCGTCCTGGATATTCACCCGCGCGCCGACCCGGATGAAATTACCATCGCCGCGCAGCACGCAGCCGAACCAGATACCGCTGCCCGCACCGATTTCGGTATCGCCGATCAGCGTGGCGTTGGGTGCAATGAACGCATCGCGTGCGATCACCGGCCGCTTGCCGCAAAACGGCAGGATCAAGCCGCTCATTGCAAACCTGCCGTTTCATCGAGCCCGAGCATGAGATTGAGGTTTTGAACGGCCGCGCCGGAGGCACCCTTCCCAAGATTATCGAGCAGGGCGACCAAGCGCACCTGACCGAGCGCTTCATTGCCGAACACATACAGCCGCAGGCGGTTGGTTCCGTTCAGACCTTGCGGGTCCAAGGTTTTGAGCGCGGCCGCATCGGCCAACGACGCGACTTCGATGAAAGGCTCGCCGGCATAGGCATCGGCCAAAGCGGCATGGATCTGCGCCAGACCTGAAGAGTGCGGCAAGGCCCAAAGTTGCAAGGGAACCTCGACGATCATGCCTTGGGCATAGTGCCCGACCGCGGGGGTGAAGAGCGGCGGATGACTGATGCCGACCCGCGTCTGGATTTCCGGCACATGCTTGTGCTCAAGACCCATGGCGTAGATGCGATAGGGCACGGCGGTCTCGGCATCCTCGAACTCGGCGATCATCGCTTTGCCGCCGCCGCTATAGCCGGACACGCCATGGATCGTCACCGGCCAATCGGCGGGCAAGATCCCGCCGCGCACCAACGGGCGCAACAGGGCGATGGCGGCGGTCGGATAGCAACCGGGATTGCTGACCCGGTGCGCCGCGGCAATCGCCGTCCGCTGACCGGGCTCACTTTCCGGAAAGCCGTAGACCCAACCGGGCGCCACGCGATGCGCAGTCGAGGCGTCGATCACTTTGACATGCGGGTCTTCGATGAGCGCCACAGCCTCGCGCGCCGCCTCGTCCGGCAGGCACAGAATCACCAGATCGACGCTGTTGAGACATTCGGCACGCGCAGCCTGATCCTTGCGCCGGGCCGGATCGATCGACACAAGCGTCAAATCGCGGCGTTGGGCCAAGCGCGTTTGGATTTGCAGGCCGGTGGTGCCGGCCTCGCCATCAATGAAAACCTTGAAGGTCATGGTCGCCTACACCTAGAGCGCGATAGTTTCGGAACGAAACCTGAATCGCGCTCTAATTTATTGAAGTGGAACAAGAAGAGTAGCTTACGCCAAGAAAAAAGCGCTCCGGTTTCCCGAAGCGCTTTTCCCAAAGACACGAAATTGGTCGCGTCTAGCGCTTCGAGAACTGGAAGCTACGGCGGGCCTTGGCCTTGCCGTACTTCTTGCGTTCGACGATGCGGCTGTCGCGGGTCAGGAAGCCTTGCGCCTTCAGCACCGGACGCAAGCCCGGCTCGTAATAGGTCAGCGCCTTGGAGATGCCATGACGAACGGCACCGGCCTGTCCGGACAGGCCGCCGCCGGCCACGGTGCAAATCACATCGAACTGGCTGACGCGATCGGCGATCACGAAGGGCTGGGCCAACAGCATGCGCAGTACGGGGCGGGCGAAATAGGTCACGGCATCGCGGCCGTTCACGGTGAATTTGCCGGTGCCGCGCTTGATCCAGACGCGGGCGACCGCGTCCTTACGCTTGCCGGTGGCATAGGCGCGGCCGAGATTATCGATCTTGGGTTCGACGCTCTCGGACTCCACGACCGGCTGGGACGGCGCGGCCTGGTGGGTCTGGGCCGAGACGAGCGCGGCCTTGAGCGTGCCGAGCGACTGTAGGTCGGACATATCAGGCAACTCGCTTATTCTTCGGATTGAGGGCGGCGACATCGAGCGTCACGGGCTGCTGCGCCTCGTGCGGATGGGCCGGGCCGGCATAGACGCGCAGATGGCTCATGATCTGCCGGCCGAGCGGGCCGCGCGGTACCATGCGCTCGACCGCCTTCTCGATCACCCGTTCCGGATGCTTGCCATCGAGGATCTGGCCCTTGGAACGGCCCTTGATGCCGCCGGCATAGCCGGTGTGCCAATAGAAGATGCTGCCCTGGCGCTTGTTGCCGGTCAGATGCACCTTCTCGGCATTGACCACGACGATGAAATCGCCGCAATCCATATGCGGGGTATAGGTCGGCTTATGCTTGCCGCGGAGATGATTGGCGATGATCGTCGCGAGGCGGCCGAGCACCACCCCATCGGCGTCGATCAGCGTCCAGCGCTTGTCCAAATCGGACGGCTTGGCGGAAAAGGTCTTCATCGATCCCGAACTCAAAAGGGGCAGCCCGACCCCAGACGGGTTCGGGCGGAAGCGGTTTGGTAAGGTCCGGCGCCGCGAGAGTCAATGAGAAAAATCATTGTCCGCGGAATGACTTAGATCGCGGTATCATCGTATACACACCTTATGTCATTGATTTCAGTACAATTTTTGTCACTCTCATGCATGCTGTCGCTGATTATGTCATACCCGGTAGCTTCCTTTGCGGCTCGGCTCGACCCTCCAAAGTAGCCTCGCCCAACGCCAAAGGACTATCGGAATGTCAAACACCAAGCGAGGACAGTCATATGGCTTCGCAACCGATAATCGCCCGCTCATTCCGGATGGTGGTAGTAGCGCCAAATCAGGCATAGCGCCTTGGGAATAATGGTAGTTCAAGAGGCGGTGGGGACGTCTGTCGAATCAACCGAAGCCATGGGCTTGGAAGCAGGGGCGGAGTCGCGGCTGCCGTTTGGGCCGCCCGGCATCGGAAACTGCCCTTTGGAGAGGGCTTGAGAAGTATCCAAAAGTGGCTGCCTGACCGCCGTGAATTTTTGACAATCATAAAATTGAATAACCAGATTCGATCAAAAGCTCCGGGAAACGCTCAAGCTCACAAAGTCACCCTCGTTGAGCGGTTCCTGAATTCCCGAAAACCGCGGCAGAAATGTGTTCTCGGTAACACCGAAATAATGCGTGCCGCTGAGCGTGAATTTCCAGCTTCGATCGAAGGTCAACACGGCACCGAGATTGAGATCGGCGGTACCCCGGTTCATCGTCGGATCGACCTCGGACAGGCCGAGGAAATTATAGCCGAGCCCGATCGGCAGGCTAAGGTCCAGCCGCGGCCAAACCTGATAAAATTGCGGTTCGAAGACGGTACGGAGTGCCGCCGCCGCATGGGTTCGGCCCGGCACCAGTTGGTCCGCATTGGCCGTCGTGGTCAGCAGATCATTCGCAGCGACCTCGCCGGACCAATTGGCCCCGCCCGGGATGCCGGGCAGAGGCGGCGTCACATAGCGCCAGGAAAACTGGCCCTGCAACGTGTCGCCGATCGGGTAGCGTGGATGGTCATTATTATCGGCCGGCGCATCGCCCACCGGCAGGATGATGCCGGCATTGACCAGCGGCATACGGGTGCGCGCCGAGAGTTCCGCACCGAAACTGGCATCGCCCAACGGGCCGCTGACGCTGACGCCGGCTGTTTCGATTTCCTTGGGAAAGACGAGATTATAGCTGCCGATATTGGAACCGGGAATAGTTGGTAGCCGGAAGTAAAACTCCGGGGTCTTGGCATTGAAGCTCAGCCCATATAAACCCCAATCGAAATCGCCTTCCTGCCAGCGCAGGCCCAATCCGAACTGATCGCTCGAGCCGGGCGTCATGCTTTTGGTCCGGTCGAACGTGATCGGCCCAGCGTTGGTGCCGGACGGCAGGACGATCTGGTGCGTATCGTCATCCAACGCATCGCCGCCAAGGATCGTCAGCGTGCTGAGGTACGGATCATAAGGGTTGATCCGATCTCGCCGCCACTCGAACTGATAGTAACCGACGACCGTCAGGCCGCTCGCTGGTTGCCAGTTGAACGATGCTTGCGCGACCGGCAAAAAGCTTTCACTCGCCTGAGAATAGCCGTCGGTCGGATTCTGGTAGGCATCGGTCGGCGCCTGGCCCCCGGCAATACCATTATGGACGAAATACAGGGTTTCGCCCCACTGCTCCACGTCACGCCCAATCTTGAACGACAAGGGCTGATCGGCTCCCAAGTTGGTGGTGCCATAGACATAGGCATCGAGCACTTCGATATAGCCATCCGGATCACCGCCATTGCTTGAGTAATAGGCAGTGGTGGGCAAACCGGGTGCCAAGCGATTGGGGTTTTTCCAAGAATAGTAGCTGGCATCATACCAAGCGGCACTGCTGGCGTGAAAGCCGAAATCCTGGTAGCTTGCCGTCAGGTTCGACAGCCAGTCGACACGACTCGAGGTCAGGCCCGAGCGCGATGCACAAGCGAGAAGTTCAGCCACCTGCGCTGTGAGGCCGTTCATTGGAAAACAGCGTCCGGCCGGTCCAAATGTCTCTGTTCCGGGCTGGCCGATCAGGGTACCTTGCAGCGTGTTATCCCAGTTCAAGCGGACATCGCTGCCGGTATCGATCGGCACCGCCGAAGCCGACGCCGACACGAAGATCAGCGTCGAAATCACCGGAGCCTGAATGCGTCGAGCCATCATGACCTAAAACGTGCCAGATAAAATATAGTAAATCAAGTGGTTAGAACCCTTGTGCGCCCCAAGGTACCAAACGATGCATTATGTGGTTATTGCCAGCCTGAGCCTTTCTCTGCTGCCGAGTCTGACGATCTCTGGCTCAGCCGCCGTTACAGCACCCGAAGCGGTCGAGTTGGGGAGAAGCCTCACCCCGGTTGGAGCCGAGCGGGCCGGCAACAAGGACGGGACGATCCCGGCCTGGACGGGTGGTTATGCGACAGTGCCGCCCGGTTATATTGAGGGCAATCCACGGCCGGATCCGTTTTCCGCCGACACCCCGTTATTCACCATAACCGCCGCGAACTATCGCCAATATGCCGACAAATTGCCGGAGGGCCAGAAAGCCCTGTTCGCGAAATATCCAGATTATCGCATGGCGGTCTTTCCGACGCATCGCAGCGCGGCATTGCCCCAGGAAGTTTACGACAACATCGCTGCAAACGCATTACGCGCCCACCCCGGTCGCGATGGCATCCGCTACGGCGTCGAGGGCGCGGTCGGCGGCATTCCGTTTCCGATACCGCATGACGGAACTGAGATCGTCTGGAACCATTTGCTCGCCTTTTGGGGTGCGGCACGGGAAGATCGGGTCGAAAACTATTTCGTCGCGTCCGACGGTCATCGCAGCGTAACCAATGATTATTTCGAGATAGTGGATTTTCCCTACTACTATCCCCAAGCAACGCCCGACAGTTTCGGTAGCTACTATTTCAAGCGTCGCGAAATAAGCAGCGCTCCGGCCAACCTTGCCGGCCGCGGCTACTTGCTCTGGCAGCCCAATAACATGGTGCGCGACCATCTTCAGGCTTGGCAGTACCAGCCGCAGGATGGCCGCGTGCGGAAATCGCCCTTGCTGTCCTACGACACGCCGACGCCCGATGGCGCCGGGATCGAAAGCTTCGATGATTATTACGTCTATAGCGGCAGTCCGGACCGATATGATTTCAAGCTGGTCGGCAAACAGGAAATGTATATCCCCTACAACAATAACCGCTTGCACAGCCTGCCGATCGACCGGGTTACCGGCCCGCTTCATGCCGATCCGGACGCGTTGCGTTACGAGTTGCACCGGGTGTGGGTCGTTGATGGCGTGCTGGCCGAAGGCAAGCATCATGCCGTGCCGCACCGGCGGCTTTATGTCGACGAGGATAGTTGGTTTGCGGTCTATAGCGATGCGTGGGACGATCAGGGCCGATTGTGGAAATTCAGCCACGGCACGATGTATCTCGTTCCCGAGCTGCCGGCGATCGTGCTCGGCAGCCAATTTACCTATGATCTGATCGGTGGCGGATACATCTACGCCTTTGCTTTCAACGACAAACCCGTGCAGTTCACATTGACTGCGCCGCATAAGGCGAGCGACTTCACCTCGGACATTCTTGCCTCGACCGGGCAGCGCTGACCGCGGCCGATCAGAAATTGAGCGCGTGATAGGCCAAATAGGCCGTCCGCAACATTTCCTGTTCCGACATTTCGCCGACCATGACCGCGCTCAGTTCCTGGCTCTCCCAGATGCAGACCCGCTTGCCGCCCCGTTCCGGCAGGATTTCGTAGCGATCCGCCCCGGTCGGATGGTGCAGATAAACCGTCAGCAACCGCCCCTGGTCGTTGCGATAATTCACCTGGACCGCATGCCCGTGGGCACGATCGGGATAAATGCCGACTCCGGCGAGCGTATAGCCCTCCTGACCAAGGTCCGGGATATTGACTGACGTATCCAGTGTCTTGACCACCATGGCGTCGCGCTCGGCCGCGGGAACGTCGGCGGCGATCTGCTGCTCGGCCATCACGGCACCATCGCGCACGGCAAACGCCTCCGCCAGCAGAGCATCCTTGGGGTCTGTCGGCAAGCCGTACGACACGATCAGAAGAACCGCCGCCGCTGCCGCCAAGCCGACACCCGCACTCCATTGCCATGCCGGCCGACGCGCCTGGGGAACGGAGCGGAGGGTCCGCAATAGCCGGGGCGGCAACGGTTCGTCGATCAGCGGTCCGTAGACCTGCCGCATCAGGTCGCGATCTCGGCGATAACCATCGGTAACCGCCCGCAATGTCGGCTGGGCATTCATCGCCGCGGCAAAGCGCCTGGCACCGAGATCATCCAACTGATCATCGATGAAGGCATGCAGGTCCGATTCGGGGATCTTCGTGGTCATTTTTCTTCTGCCAATGTAACGCTCGTGCCATCACGGAGCAAGGATGGGCCGTCCGGCTCCAGCTTCATCCGCAATTGATCCCGCGCGCGCGCCAAGCGCGACATCACGGTACCGATCGGGATATCGAGCTCCACAGCGACATCTCGGTAACTAAGTCCTTCCAACCCGACGAGCAACAGAATTTGGCGGTGATCCGGGGTCAATTGGTCCATCGCCCGCGTGAAATCCAATGCCAGAGTTCGATCGTTCGGCGCGACGCTGGCCATCAGGGAATCCGCCATGTCGTCCAAATCGACCGGCACTCCTTGGCTGCGCCGTTCGCGCAATGCGTCCATATAGAGGTTATGCAAAATCGTCCTCAACCAGCCGAACAAACGATGACTATCTTTAAGCGCACCACGATTCTTTAAGGCCCGTTCGACACAATCCTGGATCAAATCATCGGCCAGCGTACGGTCCCCAACCAGCGCGATGGCATACCGTCGCAACCGAGGCAGCGCCCCTAGCAAATCGGCGCTGAACCTATCTCGCGCGTTCTCCGTCGGCGCACCGGACAGTCTCCGGACGAAACGATGAATCACGCGACGCGACCATTACCAAAGCCCATTGGGCACCGTACTCCTTCCCGATTCCTGACAGCCGTCTCAAGAGCCATGACGGTACCACGGGGCCATCTATTCCTCCACCCCCGGACAATTCGATTTCTGAAAGGGTGCTGATCGACAGGGAATAGGCGTGCCGGCTTCCGCGTCTCAGGCCCGTTCGATGCACATTGAGGATAATGCCGTTATGTCGAAGATCAGCGCCGCGCTCGTCGCAATCGGTCTGTTTGTCGCCGCAAATGCCCAAGCGAATCCAGATGGCGAGCAGGTATTCCTGCCATTCATGCTCGATTTGCCATAGTGTTGACGCAAATACAAATCGCGTCGGCCCCAGCCTCGCCGGAGTCGTCGGACGCCCCGCGATATGCAACAGTTGGTATCTATGAGTTGTGAATCGGCCAAATTCATCCGACTTTCCGCCAACGGTATCGACTTTGAAATCGCAACTATGGGTCATGGAAGCCGTTTGGCTCTCTGTCTGCATGGTTTTCCCGAACATGCCCGATCCTGGCGTTATCAGATGCCGCTGCTGGCGCGGTTGGGCTACCGCGTCTGGGCGCCGAACCTGCGGGGCTATGGTGGCACGGCCTCGCCGCAGCAAATCGCGGATTATCGGCTGCCGACGCTGGTGAATGACGTTCTTGGGCTGATCGCCGCGTCCGGCGCCGAGGAGGTGTTGCTGATCGCGCATGATTGGGGCGCCGTGCTCGCTTGGCTGATCGCCATGGACCATCCGGAAAAAATTCACCGTCTGGTGATCATGAACGTCCCCCATCCGGCCCGCTTCAAGGCCGCGTTCTGGCGGAGCCGCCAGTTTCTGCGCTCATGGTACATAATGTTCTTTCAGTTGCCGGTCGTGCCGGAATTCCTGCTCACACGTCCCGGCGCCATCGCCAGCATCTTTCGCAACGGCAACCAATCGATCGCGCGGCTCGACGAGGCCGATCTGGCGACCTACCGAGAGAACACGCTACGGCCCGGCGGCATGACCGCAATGCTCAACTGGTATCGTGCCCTGTTCCGCTATCGCGGATTTGCCCGGCGCGATTTTCCGCAAATCGACACACCAACCTTGATGATCTGGGGCGATGCCGATGCCGCCCTCGACATTGCGACGGCGCTCGGGACCGAGGCCCATGTCCGGCACCTGACCTTTCGCCGGCTGCCAGGCATATCGCATTGGGTCCAGCAGGAAGCACCGGACGCGGTCAACGCCATACTCAAAGCCTGGCTGACCGGTGCCGTTGTCCCGGAATATCGCGATATGGCGGGTTAAACCAGCCGACCACCGTCGATGACCAAGGTCTGACCAGTCATCATCGCCGCGCCGGCCGCGAGATAAAGCATCGCCTCGGCAATCTCTTCCGGTTCGATCAGCCGCCCCAGCACGGTCTTGGCCAAGGTCCGCCGACGCCGCTCGTCTGGCCAATCCTCGGTCCAGGGCGTTGCCACCAAGCCGGGCGCCACGGCATTGACCCGGACATCGGGTGCGAGCGCGCGGGCCAGATTCTTTGTGAGATTGATGATCCCCGCCTTGCTGGCACCATAGGCGATCGAGCTGCCCGGTTGATCGAGCCCGGCGACCGAAGCGGTATTGACGATGGCACCGCGCGCCGCGATCAGCGCCGGCGCGGCGGCGCGCGCGCAGCGAAACGGCCCGAGCAGATCGGTCGAAAGAATCATCTGCCAGAACGCCTCGTCGACGCGGTCGAGATCCTTGATATCGACCGGCGTGGCCGAGACCGGTGTGCCGGCATTGTTGATCAGATAATCGAGCCGACCGAGCGTTCGCACCGCCAGCGCCACCATGCGCTCGGCCTCACCGGGGATCGAGACGTCACCGGCAGCGGCGACGCTTTCGATTCCCAAAGCGCGATAGCTCTCCAGCACCGCTTCGGCACGCAGATCATCGGGCAGATAATTGACCGCGACCCGCGCGCCACTGCGCCCGAACAACTCAACCGCGGCCCGCCCAATTCCGGAAATTCCGCCGGTGACAAGGACGGCCTTGCCGGTCAGATCGGCCGTTATCATCGCCTCTCCTCTCAATAGCCGAGTGCGCAGCCATCCTTGCGGGAATCCGAGCCGCCGATCAGGACACCGCGCTCATGATCGATGAAGATCGCCTGACCGCCGCCGATCGGCCGTTCGGCCCAAACGACCCGATGACCGAGCGCGGTCAACTCGCGGCCGGTATCGACACCGTGGCGCGGTTCGATCTCAAGCACGCCGTCATAGGCAAAGCTGCGCGGCGCGTCGATCGCCTGCTGAACATCGAGGCCGCGGTCGAGGATGTTGGAGAGCAATTGCGCATGGCCGGTCGCCTGATAATGGCCGCCCATCACGCCGAACGGCATGACCGGCCGACCATTTTTCAGCGCCATGCCGGGAATGATGGTATGCATCGGCCGCTTGCCCGGCCCCAACGCATTGGGATGCCCCTCGATCAGTCGGAATCCGGCACCCCGATTATGCAGCAATACGCCGACGCCCGGCGCATAGATGCTGCTGCCGAAGGTCATGAAAATCGAATTGATCAGGCTGACGGCGGTGAGATCGCGATCGACCACAGAAATATAGGTCGTATCGGCATGGAGCGGCAGATCCCACGTCTCAGATGACTGCACGTGGTCCCGCTGGATGCCTGCGCGCAACCTTGCAACATGCGCCTCGGCCAGCAAGGGCGCGATCGGCACCTCGCCATGATCGGGATCGCCGAACAGCAGGTCGCGTTGGCGATAGGCGATCTTGGTCGCCTCGGCCAAAAGATGCACGCGCTCGGCCGGGCTGAGGGCACCTTCCGCCATGGGCAAGCCTTCGAGCAGCCGCAGAATCAGCAAGGCGATGGCACCCTGCCCGTTCGGCGGGCATTGCGCAATGTCCCAACCGCGATAGGCGGCTGCCACCGGTTCGACCCAACGCCCGCGATGGTTGACAAAATCGTCCAGCGTGTGGCATCCGCCCAGATCGCGGAGCAGCGCCACCATCTCGTCGGCAACCGGCCCCTCATAGAATCCTGCCCGTCCCTCGCGCGCGATCCGCCGCAACGTGGCGCCGAGCGGCGGGCAGGCAAAGTGGTCTCCGGCGCGCGGCGCGCTGCCGCCCGGCAGAAAACAGGCGGCCGTCGCCGGAAACCGGGTGAGTTCACTCGCCAATTCGGCCCAATCGGCGGCAACACGCGGTGCCACCCGATATCCCACCTCGGCTGCCTCGATTGCCGGGCTCAGGAGTTCATCGAGCGGACGCGTCCCGTGACTCTCGTGCAGCCGGCACCAGGCTTCGACCGCCCCTGGGATGGTCACGGCATGGGCGGAACGCGCTGGAATTTCGGTAAAGCCGCGGCCCAGAAATCCGCCGAGATCAAGCGCGCCCGGCGTCGCCCCCGACCCGTTGAACGCGATCGGCGCGGCCCCCTTGAGACTCAACAGCGCGAAGCAATCGCCGCCGATGCCGGTCATGGCCGGTTCGAGCACGCCCAGCAGCGCCACCGCAGTCAGCGCCGCATCGACGGCATTGCCGCCGCGCCGCAGTATGTCGAGCGCCGCCTGCGTTGCTTGGGGATGAGATGTCGCCACCATGCCGTGCTCGGCCAGCGCGGCGGAGCGGCCGCCGTCGCGATAATCGCGGTGAGGTATCATGCGGGACGTTCCTGGATCATGACGCGGGAAGGATAGTTGACACCGGCAAGCCGCCTGGGTGCAAGGCCGTTCGGCTCATACCGGGACCGAGGCGGTAACGGAGCACCGGCAATTCATCGTTCTTTATGCTTCATTAAGGGTAAAGACGGTAACAATTCGCTATTATTGATCGGCCAGGCGGCGTTGTGTCGTCCGGCCTGCCGGGTCAATCGCCAATGAACCGACCTATCGGTACCGAACTTTCTTCTGCGCAGGAATACCGATTGCTCGACTATGTCGAGCGGCTCGGCCGGTTGCGCGACGGGCGTCAGGCGCTCCATCTGCATCTCTCCCAGCTCAAATCGCATAATCGGCGCGATCACCATCTGCGCATCGCAGTCAGCACCTTTGAAAATCATGTGAAATCCCTCGAGGGGCAGATTTTCAAACTGGCCAATGAGGATGTGTTCTTCGTCTACAAAAACGTCGATCCGATCGCGATCGACGAAGCGGTGATGCGGGTCCGCTATCTGTTTAACGAGGATCCGCTCGCGCGCGAACCGGACGATGACGGCGTTGACGCCTTCGTCACCTGGTACGACGTCGATCGAGACTTTCCAAAATTGCTGGCAATTGTCCGCAACCTCTTTGACGAGGTGCAGAAACGAGCGCGACGGTTAGCGGCGATCGGCGGCGGTGCGGCCGGCAAACCGCCGATCAATCCGCACAAGCTGGGCGAATTGATCGACACCATCATCTCGGCCGATCTGTCCAACCTGATGCGCCGCCAAGCGGTCTATGCCGTGCTGGCCAACCAGATGCCGCAGGCGCTGTTTCGCGAATTGTTCATTTCGATTGCCGATCTGCAAAAGCAGGTTCTGCCGAATTTCGACATATTGGCCAATCGCTGGCTGTTCCAATATCTGACCGAGACACTCGACAAACGCATGCTGGCGCTGCTGATGCGCAATGACGATCCGGCCATCGCGACCTCCTTCAGCGTCAATCTCAATATCTCGACCATCTTGTCGCCGGAGTTTCTAAGTTTCGATGCCTCGCTGAAATCGGGCGCCCGCGGAACGATCGTCCTGGAGGTACAGTGGATTGATGTCTATTCGGATATCGCGACCTTCAACTTTGCCCGCGACTTCGCTCGTGAGCGCGGCTACCGGCTCTGCCTCGACGGGCTGACGGAACTGACGCTGGAGCATTTCGATCGCGAAAAGTTGGGTGTCGATTTCGCCAAGCTGCGTTGGTCGCCCAGCCTCGCCGACGAGCGCACCCCGCAGCTACGCCAGCGACTCAAGGAATTCGTCGACCAGACCGGAAAATCGCGGGTGATTCTGTACAATGTCGATAGCGAAGCCGGAATTCGCCTCGGCCACTCAGTCGGCATCGCCGTCTATCAGGGCCGGTTCATCGATCAGTTGACGGCACCACGCAGCGCCACCGCCTCCCAGCGGCAGCGCTGACCGAAAACCATCACATCGGCGGCGTCAACCCGTCCTTGCCGACGGCAACCCGCGCTGCGGTCACACTGCCATCCGGTGCTTTCTGGCCGAACAGCACGACATGAGCCCCCTTGACCAATTCGCTGACGTCACCGGGCACGAAAGTGACGATCGGCACGGTTTCCGGCACGGTCACGGTCTTTTCGTCGGAACCGTATTTCACCGTGATGGTCTTGGCGCTGGTGCCCGACACACTGCCGACCGTGCCGTTGGTCATGGTGCTGCCCTCGCCCAGATCCCACGGCCGATGGCCTTCACCGGTGCCGCGCGCGGCCTCGGGAAAGATGTGAACCTCGACCGCGGTCAGCACGCCGTCCGCCCCTGGCAGGGCGGTCACGCCGACGAAACTGTTCGGCTTGATTTCCGACAGCTTGGTCGCGACCACTTCATTGACGGCTGCGCCCGCCTTCAACGTGACCTTCTCGGTCGCGCCGCTCTTTGTCGCGATGGTAAGGGTCTGGCTATCGACCGCCTCAATGGTACCGCGGATGCGTGCCGGCACGGCTTCTTGGGCCAGCGCCGCGGCCGCCACCACGAGAAGGCCCGGCACCACTACTGTCGAGAGTATTCGTCGCATGATCGTTTCCTCTGCGTCTCAAGTCAGCGGAGTGTAGAACCGTCCTGACGGTACAGGGTGGGCGTTTTGTTCACAACCGATCACTTGATCGTGAACGAGACCTCGCCAATATCGGAAACACTGGTCCGCGCCGCCCGCGCTTGACCGTACCGCGCCAAGCCTCACCATGGCAGGATAGCCGCGAGCGGCGAAAGGACTAGAGAATGGCGCTGGACATGGTTTCGTCGACGAGTGAGCTTCGTTTCCCTTGGTCCGAGCCGCCGCCGATCGGCGAGCCCGCCCTGGTTGCGCCGGGCATATTCTGGCTGCGTCTAGCACTGCCCTTCGCGCTCGATCACGTGAATCTCTACCTGATTGAAGATGGCGCGGGCTGGGCGGTGTTCGATACCGGCCTCAATGATGCACCGAGCCGCGAGGCCTGGGATCGTGTCCTGACCGGTCCGCTGGGCGGCAAGCCGTTGACCCGGATGATCGTCAGTCATTTTCACCCCGACCATAGCGGCCTCGCCGGCTGGCTCGATCAGCGCTTCGACTTGCCGCTTTACATGAGCCGAACCGAATATCTGATGAGCCGGTTTCTGCAAATGGACCGGTCGAGCGAGGTCGAGCGGAGCAATGTCGAATTCTATCGCCGTGCCGGTCTCGACGCCGCGGCGATCGAGCAGATGCTGACCCGCGGCCATTCCTATTTGAAGCGGACCAGCGGGCTGCGGCCGAGCTTCATCCGGCTAAGCGCCGGGGATACGGTTACGCTGGGTGGCCGCGACTGGCTGGTGCTGACCGGCGGCGGCCACGCCCCGGAACAGCTCATGCTGTGGTGCAAAGCCGATCGTCTGTTTCTATCGGCCGATCAGGTTCTGGCGAAGATTTCACCCAATGTCAGCGTCCAGCCGGTCGAGCCGGAGGCCGATCCGCTCGGGCAGTATCTGGCCTCGCTGAGCGAGATTCGCAATCAGGTCCCCGATGAGGTGCTGGTCCTGCCGTGCCACAATCTGCCATTCGCGGGGTTGCATGCGCGGATCGAACAGTTGGAGGCGCATCATCATCTGCGCTGCGACCTGATCGCCGCGGCAGCACGCGAGCCGCTCAGTTGCGCCGCGGTCGTGCCGATCATGTTTCGCCGGCCGCTGACCGATCCGCATCAGCTGGGTTTCGCCATGGGCGAGGCCCTGGCACATCTGAATTATATGCGGCGGATGGGCGTGCTGACCTGCGAGGTGGATGCTGGCGGAACGCTGCTCTATCGCGCGGTGTGACAGGATGATCGGCGATCTCGATCGGCTGATCGAACCCATTCGCGACGGCATGCTGCTCGCGATTCCGCCGGATTATGCCGGGGTTGCCATGGCGGCGACCCATGCGCTGCTCCGGCGCGGTGTCTCGCGCTTGCGGCTGGTGGCGCTGCCGCAATCGGGCTTGCAGGCCGATCTGCTGATCGGTGCTGGTCTCGCCGTCGAGATCGAAGCCGCGGCCGTCAGCCTGGGCGAGGCCGGCGTCGGCCCGCGCTTTGCCGCCGCGGTGACCACAGGCACCCTTATTGTCAAGGATGCGACCTGCCCGGCCTTGCATGCCGGCTTTCAGGCGGCCGAGAAAGGCGTGCCCTTCATGCCGTTGCGCGGACTGATCGGCAGCGATCTCCTGAAGGTCAGACCGGATTGGCGCGTGATCGACAACCCGTTTCAGCCGGGCGACCCGATCGCGCTCATTCCGGCGATCCGGCCCGATGTCGCTTTGTTTCATGCGCCGATCGCCGATCGCGCCGGCAATGTCTGGGTCGGCCGTCGGCGCGAATTGATCACGCTCGCCCATGCCGCAACCCAGACCCTGGTCACGGTCGATCGGCTGCATGACGGCGATCTTCTGGAAGACGAATTCCTGGCCGCCGGCACGCTGCCGGCCCTCTATGTCACGCACATTGCGGTCGTGCCGGACGGCACCTGGCCGCTGCCGGCGGCCGACCGGCCGGCCGACATCGTCCATCTGGCCGAATATGCCCGGTTGGCGCGGACCGAGGCGGGTTTCGCCGCCTATCTCGAACGCTTCGCCGGGGCCGGTTCGGCCGCATGACCGCCCCGATCCGAACCGAGGAATTGCTGATCGCGCTCGTTGCCGACCTAATCGGCGAGATTCGCCATGTCGCGGTCGGCGCCGCCTCGCCGATCCCGGCGGCGGCGGCGCTGTTGGCGG
>JBAVTK010000670.1:0-17638 GCA_049696095.1 Aliidongia sp.
GCCACCAGCACGGTGATCCACACCGTCATCTCGATTTGCGCATTGCGCACGCGGAACAGCCGCAAGCCCAGGGCGGCGACGAGGGCGAGGATCAGCGACCGCAAACCCGCTTCGAGCAAAACCGACATCATTTTACCTGCTCCTTCTTCGCCTGTTCCAGCCGTGCCGCCAGCGCCTCTAATTGCCGGTCGTCGAGCAATGCTGAATCGACCATGCCGACCAGAACCTCTTCCATCGAGCCGTTGCAGAACCAATCGACGATGCGCTTGACCGCCTTGGCCGCGACGTGATGGCGAGCCTCGGTGGCGTGGAAGATGAAGGTGCGCTGATCGACCGTATGGCCGAGATAGCCCTTATCCTCCAGCCGGCGCAGCACCGTGCGCACCGTCGATTCCTTGAGCTTGCGCGCCAACCGCTCCCGCACCAACTCGGCCGTCATCGGCCCTTCGGTCCAGATCAACTGCATCGCCTCGAGTTCGAGGTCGCCCAGATCGGGGGGGGTGTTACTCATCGTGACGTTACCTTTCGTAATGCTACGATATGTAGCATACGATGTTGAGGGCGGTCAAGCGGGTTCGGTGAGGCCGTGTTGCAGTTACGACCGATCCGTGGACTGGGTGCGTTACGTGGAGCCCGTTCCCTAACGCGGCTTGTTATTCCAGCGCCGCGGTGCCGGCGCGCTCAACTCTCCGAGGCGAGAAACGCCTGCGCCGCCTGCGGGTCGTCGAGGCAGTGGAGGATGGTGTGCAGGATCAGTGAGTCCTCATAGTTGAGCGGTTCGCACAAGGCGGCTTCCTCGCGGGCGCCCTCCCGGACGGCGCGCAGCGCGGTGACGAGCTTGCCCCAGCCCCGGCTCTCTATATGGACCAGGAACTGTTCGAGCGCGGGCCGATCCGCCGGCTGATGCAATGCGACAAGCACGGCGCCGATCAGGGGATGATGGCGGCGCAGTTCCTCGCGCGCGATCGGTGCCGCTTCATAGGCTTGCCGCGCCTGCGCGCGGTAATGACGGGCGGCGATGGCGTCGCCCTGTTTATCGGCGATTTCGGCCAGAATTTGATAGGTCTGCCAGATTGCCGCGATGCCCGGATCAAGGGTCGTCTTGATCACCGCAGCCTGCTCGGCCAAGCCGCGCGCCTCGGTCAATCGGCTCGGATCATTTTGCAGCAGATTGGCCAGGTTGTTGAGCACCTTTGCCTTGTCGATCTGGCTGTCCTCGGCGTCGAACACGGCCAAGGCCCGACGATACCAGGGCTCAACCTCCGCCACCGGTCGGTCTTGTGTCTCAATAACCACCGCGAGGCTCATCCAACTCCGTGCCGCCCCCAGCCGATCGCCCGAATTTTCTTTGATTCGGGCCGCTTCGCGCAGAGCATGCTCGGCCTGGGCCGGATCGCCGGCACGATTATAGGCTTCGCCAAGCTGATGGTAACAGACCCCGACCGTGTGCGGCTCGGCCAGACGGTCGAAGGCCTGGATCGCGGCGCGGTAGCTCTCGATCGCACGCGAGAAATCCCCCCGTGCCAGATAGATCGCTCCGAGTTGGGTTTTGCCCACCGCGACGCCGTGTTCATCCCCGAGTTCCTCGGCGATTTTGATCCCCGCCTGATGCGCCGTTTCGGCCGCAGCGAGATCACCCTGTCGCCAGAGTACATCGCCCAAATCGGCATGAATGAGACTCTCCAACCGTCGAATATCGCGACTCGTTGGCAGGGTCGCCAGATCACGTAATATTTGGCGAAGCAGATCTTCCGCTGCTGCCAATTGTCCAAGCCCCTCATGGCACCGCGCCAGATGTGCCATGGCTGTCCCACGGCGATGCGAGGGCGTCTCGCCAATCTGGCGCAGAACCTCGTCGAACACGCGTTTCGCTTCGGCGAAGCGCCCCGCCCGGTACAAATGCTCGCCCAGATTCGATCGGGTGAGATACCAGCCGTCCGAGCCGGTCGCATGGGCAACGCGTTCGGCTCGATCCCGTAACGCAACGCCGTCGCGGGTCCGGCCGAAGATAGTCAGGAATCGGGTTACGTTGTCCGCGAAATCGGCCGCTTGGGCGTCACCTTGATCCAGGGCGGCGAACAATGCCGCGAGCAGATTGGGCAGCTCGCGCCCCGCGATCACCCGCGCCACCCCCGGATTGTGCTGGTCAAGGCGATAAAGCTCACCCGATAACCCATAATAAGCCGACCGGTGCCGCTCGCTCAGCCGCGCTTCGTCGTCCGGCCCCAAGCTCTCGCGCATCACCGGTGCCAGACTCGGGTGAAAGCGGATGAAGGCTTGGTCGAGCCCGGCGATCGGTTCGACCACGACCAGCCCGGCTTGGCGCAACGCGTCCCGCAAGCGGTGCCAGCGGCTTTCGTCGAGGTCGAGCACCTCGGTCAACATCGGCTCAAACGCGCCGTCTTTGAACACGCCGAGGCCGGGCAGCACCGTTTGCGCATCCGGGTCCAACCGCGCCAGCGACAAATTGAGCGAGGCGCGCAGCGGGTCACCATCCTGACGCAGTCGCGCCTGCAAGGCGGTTGCGAGATCGGCGATGCGCTGCTGTTTCAGCAACTGGGTCAGCACGCCGATCGAGAGCGGATGGAACCCGACCTGTCCGAACAGATCCGCGACCAGCGCGTCGTCCGGGATCGGCACCAGCGGCTCGGGCGGCAAGGCTGACAGCTTGCGATACCAGCCCAGCGCATCGGCCGGCGCCAGCCCGTCGAGCGCCAGATAGCGGCATGAGTTGCTGCCGCTTGTCGGGTAGTCCGGGTGGTCCAGTTTGTCCGGGCGGGCGGTCAGCAGCGCGCGGCTGCCGCTCTGGTTGGCACAGAGCGTGGCGGCGGTCAGCAACTCGGTTCGTGCCGCCGGGTCGAGCGATTCCAGATTGTCCAGGATCAGCAATGTCTTGGTCGTGCGCAGCGCCGCCTGGGCGGCGGCGAGGTCGATCAGATTGGTGTTCAGCACCGTCTGGAGCGTGCTCACCAGCAATTGCACCGGGTCGCTGCCCTCGAAGCCGGCATAGGTGACGAAGCAGACGCGCTCGAACAGCCCGGTGCGCAACAGCCAGCGCCCGGCTTCCTTGGCCAGGCTGGTCTTGCCTTGGCCACCGAAGCCGGTGATGACGATGCGCCGCGTGCCCTGGACGAACCAGCGCTCGATCCGGTGCAATTCCCCGTGCCGGCCGTGGAAGCCCGCTTCCTTCGGCTTCTCCAAATTATCGGCCGGTGCGGCCGGCACCGCCGCCGCGCCGGTCGCCCGTTTCAACAGCGCGCCATCCGCGTCGGCCTGATAGAGCGCCGGGACGAACCAATCCTGCAAATTGAACGCGACCGTACCGCCGCTGCGCCGCCGCTCGTCGCGCTTCGAATCGGCATAAAGCTGCGTGCGGGCCGCGTCGAGCGCCGCGCCGATCGGCCGGCCGGCGGCGAGATTTCGATAGAAATGCCGGCACAGCGCGCGGGTCGTGGCGACCAGCACCGATTGCGTCATCGCCAGCACCGATGGGATGCCGGCATGGATCAGCCGCGGCGCCACGCTGCCCAGGGCGTCCTCGCCGCTGACCATGGCCGATTGGCAGGCCGACAGAATCACCAGGCCGACCCGTTTGCTTTGCAACAGATCGCCGAATTTGGCGGCGGGCACGCGGTCGGATTTGCCGGTGTCATCCTCGAAGCTCAGATAGCCGTGATGCGCAGCGGCGGCCCCGTCCCGCATCAGATGCTCGGCCCCGGCACTGGCAATGGCCCGGCTTGCCCGGTCGCTCAGCCGGCCATCGGGGTCGTAAGCGCCATGGCCGTCGAAATGCAGGATGTCGATCGGCGGCTTCCGGTCGTCGTTCATCCGGTCGATCAGGGCATTCAGCGTCGGCGGGCGGAGAAATTCGACGCTGATTCGGCCGGGCGCCTCGGTATCGAGCGCGTCCATCACCGCCATCGGATCGGCGCGCGGGTCGAGGAAGCCTTCATCGGTTGGCCGGCAGACGACAAACAGCAGATGCAGCTTGTTTTTGGGCTTCGGCCGATAGGGCTCGCGCTCCTGATCCGGCAGGCGGCGGCGAATCGAGATGCGTGGGTGGTCCAGGAACAGGAAAGTGCGGCCTGGGTCGCGTAGCAATTCCCAGGGCTGGGCGAGGATGGTCGGATGGAGGCTGCGGATCGTCAGCAGGCGGTCCTCGGCACCGATATCCTGGAAACGGTTGAACAAGCGGCGCGCGGCCGGATCGGCGAAGACGGCGTTGAACAGCGCCTCGCCACAATGCTTCAGCCGCTCGGCGATGCCGGATGCGCGCTCATCGTCGAGATCGGTCGTGTAGCGAACCGGGTAGGTTTCCAGATACCAGCCCAATTCCTGCCGGGTCTTGGGATCAAGCGGCGGCACGAAGGGTTGGAGCGGGGAATCATGGCTCTTGTCGCCCCGCTGCAGGCTGACCTGGACATGGTCGCAATCCGGGAAGACCAGGCTGAGTTCGGCCGGCATCTATGCTTCCCCCGCACAGAACGCCTTGACGCCGAGATAGAGCACATAGGCCGCGACCGCGACGGCCACGGTCTGCAAGACACCGCCGGTCAAGCCGAGCCCGACCAGAATGACGCCGAACCGGTTCAGCATGTCCTTGCTGGCGATATCGCGGTATTTTTCCCACTGCTTGTGCAGCACGCCGTCCGCTTCGCACAGATCCTGGCGCGCGGCATGGCGGAATCGGGCGAGGAAGGTCGTGGCGTCCTGCCCGGTCGCCTGTTCGATCGCTTGGCGCTGCCGCGCCGCGGCGGGCCGGGCGGCACCGTCGCCCCGGAAGGTTGCCGGTTCGGCCTTCGAGAGGGCGAGGAGTTGTTGGTTGAGGTCCGTCGTCATCTGCTCAATTTGTTCCGGTGTGAACAAGTCCGACATGATCGACTCTTCCGCTCTGGGGTGACGAAGCCAGCAAAGCGCGATTTCCCGCACTCTCGCACAATGATAGGTCACGGTGGATTTGGTGCATAGGGGCCGCAGTGCCCGACCCGGCTTACGCCCTTGTTGCGGTGGCATCTCTCTTGCTACGCCTGTGCGATCGTCTCAACAGCCCCCGCCGCCATGATCCCCATCCCGCCCAAGCTCGCGCTTTGCGACATAAGGAAATCCTTCGCCGCGCGCTCCGGTCCGGTGCGGGTGCTGGACGGGCTGTCTTTCGAGATTTTCGAGGGGGATTTCGTCAGCATCATCGGGCCGAGCGGCTGCGGCAAGACGACGATCTTCAACATCATCGCCGGGCTGGTGGCGCCCGATGGCGGCACGTTGCATTATGAGGGGCAGGTGGTTGCGGGTTTGCGCGGCCGGGTCGGCTATATGATGCAAAAGGATCTGCTGCTGCCCTGGCGCACCGTGCTGGGCAATGTCGTGCTTGGCCTGGAATTGCGCGGCGTCGCGGCCGGTGAGGCGCGCGACAAGGCGCGGCATTATCTTGATCTCTACGGCCTTGGCGGGTTCGAGAACGCCTATCCGCGGGCACTCTCGGGCGGCATGCGGCAGCGCGCCGCCTTGATCCGCACCCTCATCACCGATCCCGACATTCTGCTGCTCGACGAGCCGTTTTCGGCACTGGATTATCAGACGCGGCTCTATCTCGAAGGCGTGCTGATGGCGGCGGTCGCGCAATTCAACAAGACCGTGGTGCTGGTGACCCATGATGTCGATGAGGCGGTGGCTTTGTCGCGCCGGGTCGTCGTGCTCAACCAGCGGCCGACGACGGTCAAGGCGATCTACGATATCGATATTCGCGAGCACTCGCCGATCGGCGCGCGCGGTGATCCGAAATTCTCGGGCTATTTCAAAAGCCTGTGCAACGAACTCGACATTCAGACCGGGCGGGCCGAGCCATGATGAAACAGGCCGATACGCCGCTCGGTCGGGCCGCCATCCAGCTTGGGTTCGTCGCCCTGCTGCTGTTGGGCTGGGAGGCCGGTGTGCGGTTCGGGTTGATCTCGGGCTTCCTGTTCGGTCAGCCGAGCGGTATTGCGCGCAATTTCTGGCGCTACACGGTCGATGGGGCACTCCTCTACGATATTTGGATCACGGTCTATGAATCGATCCTGGGTTTCGTCATCGGCACCGCCGCGGGATCACTGCTCGGGCTGGCGCTGTGGTATTCGCGCTTCGTCGCGCGCACGGTCGAGCCGATGATCGTCGCCTTCAACAGCGTGCCCAAGATCGCCTTTGCGCCGATCATCATTCTGTGGTTCGGCACCGGGCTGTCGTCCAAGGTGGCACTGGCGATCTCGCTGACCGCGATCGTGGCGCTGATCGCGGCCTATCAGGCGGCCAAGGAGACCGATCCCGATCTGCTGTCGCTGCTGGTGACGCTGGGCGCCAGCAAGCATCAGATCTTCTACAAAGTCGTGATCCCGTCCGCCTTGCCCGGCATCATCGCGACCTTTCGCATCAATGTCGGCTTTGGTCTGGTTGGCGCGGTGGTCGGTGAATTCATCTCGTCGCAGCGCGGGCTCGGCCATATGATCTTCACCGCGTCGAGCTTCTATGATCTCGACACGGTCTGGCTCGGCCTGTTCACGCTGATGGGCATCGGGTTCGCGCTCTATTTCATCATCGACATCATCGAGCGGCACATGCTGCCCTGGAAGCTGGATCAGCACCGGGCCGAGCTGCATGTCTAACCGGGGGAGTGGGCAATGACGGGATCATGGTCGAAATTTCGGTGTCTGGCCGTGGCTGCCCTGGCGCTCACCGCACCGGCCCGCGCCGAGAATGCCAAGGCGACGATTTCCCAGGCGTTCCAATCGATGCTCTATCTGCCGCTCTATGTCGGGCTTGATGAGGGCTTCTTCGCCAAGGAAGGGCTCGATCTGACCAAGGAGACTGCCGGGGCGCCGAGCACGGCACTGGCCGCCGTGCTGTCGGGCAGCGCGCAATTCTCGCTGCACGGCCCGGAATGGGCGGCGATCGCGGCTTCCAAGGGGGCGCCGGTCGAGATCATCGCCAATGTCGTCAATGGTGCCGCCGTCTGGATTGCGACCACGCCGGATTTCCCGTTCACGAGCGCTACGGATCTGAAGGGCCAGACCATCGCGACCGGCCAGATGCCGACCACCAGCACGTCGTTGTTCATGAAGCTCCTGAAGGAAAACGGCCTCGATCCGGACAAGGATGTCAGCTTGCTTCAGGTGCCGCTCGGCTCCGAGATCGGGCCGTTCCTCAATGGCCAGAGCAAGGTCGCGGTGATGTATGAGCCGGGGCTCGATCAGGCGGTGGCCAAGGGCATGAAGGTCGTGCTCGGATTCCCCAAGCTTTACGGGCCTTACGAATTCTCGGCGATCGCCGCCCGCAAGGATGTCGATCCGGCGTTGGCGCAAAAACTGGCAAACGGCCTCGAACAGGCGCTGCGTTTCATCCAGAGCGACCCGGTCGGCACGGTTGCCATCGCGCAAAAGGAGTTTCCGACGCTCGATCCCGCCGTGGTCGAGGCGGCGGTGCGCCGGATGATTGGCGAGAATGTCTATCCGCCGAGCGTCGAGATCACCCCGGCCGCCCTGAAACTCGGGCTCGATACCCAGATCGCGCTGGGGAATCTGGCGGCCCAGCCGGAGTTCGACGCGTTCGTGGCGAGCCGCTTCTTCAAGGCGGCGGTGGCGGTGAAGTAGCGGGGCGGGAAGGCCGTTTGTGCCCGGCACGCTTCTTCCGCCCTGCGGAAGAACAGCGCGCACGATCGCGCCATGCTGGTGCTGCCCCAGCCGGATCGACCCGAGCATGGCGGAATTGCCGCTACTCGCGGCATCCGGCCGGGCTTATGCTCCTACTTTGGGCAATTCCTATCAGGAGCGTGGGCCATGGCCCCGAACGGGATTCTGAATACGATCGGCAACACGCCGCTCGTTGAACTTCGCCATATCGACACCGGGAAATGCCGGCTCTTCGTCAAGCTGGAGAACCAGAATCCGGGCGGCTCGATCAAGGACCGCATCGGCTTGACCATGATCGAGGCGGCCGAGCGCGACGGGCGGCTGAAGCCGGGCGGCACGGTGATCGAGGCGACGGCCGGCAACACCGGCATCGGCCTGGCGCTGGTCGCGGCGCAAAAGGGCTATCCGCTGATTCTGGTCGTGCCCGATAAGATGAGCCAGGACAAGGTGTTCCATCTGCGGGCTTTGGGGGCCGAGGTGCGGCTGACCCGTTCCGACGTGGTCAAGGGCCATCCGGCCTATTATCAGGATATTGCCGAGCGGCTGGCCGGCGAGATACCCGGCGCCTTCTATATCAATCAGTTCAAGAACCCGGCCAATCCGCTGGCCCATGAAATCGGCACCGCGCCGGAAATCTGGGCGCAGATGCAGCATGATCTCGATGCCGTGGTCGTCGGCGTCGGTTCGGGCGGCACGCTGACCGGGCTCGGCCGCTTCTTCACCCGCGTCAATCCGCAGATGGAGATGGTGCTGGCCGATCCCGAAGGTTCGGTCCTGACCGAACTGGTCAAGACCGGCCGGATGACCGAGGCCGGTTCGTGGCTGGTCGAAGGAATCGGCGAGGATTTCGTGCCCGATGTTTGCGATCTGTCGCTGGTCAAGGCGGCCTATGCCGTCAGCGACAAGGACAGCTTCGTCATGGCGCGCGAATTGCTGCGCAAGGAAGGTATTCTGGCCGGCTCGTCTTCCGGCACATTGGTCGCGGCCGCGGTGCGCTATTGCCGCGAACAGACCGAGGCCAAGCGGGTCGTCACCTTCATCTGTGACACCGGCAACAAATATTTGTCGAAGATGTACAATGATTACTGGATGTTCGATCAGGGGCTGCTCGACCGCACCGAGCAGGGCGACTTGACCGATCTGATCAGCCGGCGCTACGAGGATGGCGGCACCATTACGGTGGCACCGGACGACAGCCTGTTGATCGTCTATCGCCGCATGAAGCTCTACGAAGTCTCGCAATTGCCCGTGCTGGAGGGCGGCAAGGTGATCGGGATCATCGATGAGTCCGATTTGCTGCTTGCGGTTACGTCTGCCCCGGAAAAATTCAAGTTGCCGGTCAAGGACGCCATGACGGCCAAGGTCGAAACCATCCCGCCCAGTGCCACGATCGATGATCTGCTGCCGATCTTTGCGCGCGATCATGTTGCGGTGGTCGAACAGGATGGCAAGTTCCACGGCGTCATCACCCGGATCGATCTGCTCAATCATCTGCGCCACAAGTTGGCTTGAGGAAATTTCGCCCATGAATGATCTACCCAACCGGCCCGGCCTCGCGACCCGCGCGATCCATGCCGGCCAATCGCCCGATCCGACGACCGGCGCCATCATGCCGCCGATCTACCAGACCTCGACCTATGTCCAGGAGAGCCCCGGCGTCCATAAGGGCTATGAATATTCGCGTTCGCAGAACCCGACGCGCATGGCCTATGAGCGCTGCGTGGCCGATCTGGAAAGCGGCACGCGGGGTTATGCCTTCGCCTCCGGCCTCGCCGGCATCGCCACCATCCTCGATCTGTTCGACAGCGGTGCCCATATCATCGCGTCCGACGATCTCTATGGCGGCAGCTATCGGTTGTTCAAGCGGGTGCGGGAGCGTTCGGCCGGTCTGCGCTTCAGCTTCGTCAATATGGCCGATCCGGCGGCGATCGAGGCGGCGATCCGTCCCGAAACCAAGCTGATCTGGATCGAAACCCCGTCCAACCCGATGCTGAACCTGATCGATCTCGATGCGGTTGCTCAGATCGCGCACCGTCATGGGGTGATCGCGGCGGCCGACAACACCTTTGCGACGCCGGTCGTCCAGCGGCCGATCGAGCACGGCTTTCATCTGGTGATGCATTCGGCGACCAAATATCTGAACGGCCATTCCGACATGGTGGGCGGCGTGGTCGTGGTTGGCGATCATCCGGAATTGGCCGAGCGGTTGGCTTTTCTGCATAATGCGGTTGGTGCCATCCAGGGGCCGTTCGACAGCTTTCTGGCACTGCGCGGCCTGAAGACCCTGCCGCTGCGCCTGCGCCAGCATTGCCAGAGCGCGCTCGCCGTGGCGGAATGGCTGGAAAAGCATCCGAAGATCGACCGCGTGTTTTATCCCGGATTGGCGAGCCATCCGCAGCACGCGCTGGCCCGCCGCCAGATGGAGGGCTTCGGCGGCATGGTCACCATGACGCTGAAAGGCGGTCTCGACGAGGCGCGGCGCTTTCTCGAACGCTGCCATCTCTTCGCGCTGGCCGAAAGCCTGGGCGGCGTCGAAAGCCTGATCGAGCATCCGGCGATCATGACCCATGCCTCGATCCCGCCGGACCAGCGCGCCGCCCTCGGCATCTCGGATTCACTGTGCCGCCTGTCGGTCGGCATCGAGGATGTCGATGATTTGATCGGCGACCTGGCGGCAGCGTTGGGCTGACCAGCCCCCCGCAAACTCTTTTCCTTTGCTTGCTCGTGCGGAATCGCCTAACCTCTAGTAGAATAAAACCGCACGAGCTTAATCATGAATAGTGTCTTTAGAGGTAAAACGCGCTGGTTTTTCTGCGCTGTCATCATGGCCTGCTGCGTCGTTTACCCGGCGCAATCCCGGACCTGGCTGCGGAACGCGATCGGCTTGGCGCAGGATTATGCGTTGATAAACGACAATCGCGGCAAGGGCGATGTCGTCCTGTTGTTGTGGCTCGCGCCGCCGATGTTCGAGAAGGGGCCGAACACTCAAACCGCGTCGGAACTGTTCGACAAATACGTCGTTCTGGGGGTGGTTCACCAGCATACCGCCAACGATGGCACAACAAGCTTTGGCTCCGTCACCACTCTGACCGCTACGGACGGTGCCGGCAATATCATGAAATCGCTGGATGGAACCGCCATTCCGCCTACAGTCGTCGGCGTGATGGCAACTGTCCAGGCCGTCTTCGCCCGTTCGCTGGGCGCCCTCGGCCAGGGCGTCCATTGGTTCGTATTCAATGGCGACACAGTCCATGCCTGCACCAAAGGCCGGTTGTCCGTGCCCTTTGAGGGCGAGGTTTATACCTATGACACGCCGATACCCGGCTGCAACGCGACTGCGCAGCCGGCCGCGAACCGGACGTAACCGTCGGCGGACGAGGCGCACGCGCGCAACGCTATCTTAATCCAAAACTGGGAAACAGAAGTAGTCGGATACCGAAACGGTCGGCGGCAGGATGGCGAAGTCGAACGCGATCATCATCAAGCGCATCAAGAAAGCCGGCCATGCCCATCATGGCGGGGCCTGGAAGGTTGCCTATGCCGATTTTGTGACCGCGATGATGGCGTTCTTTCTGCTGCTCTGGCTGTTGAACGCCACGACCGATGCGCAAAAGCGCGGCATCGCCGATTATTTCTCGCCGACGCTCGCGACCAAATCGACGACCAGCGGTGCCGGCGGTGTGCTGGGCGGCCAGACCATGACGGTCGAAGGCTCGCAGGTCAGCAACGCCGCCCCGCCGGCGATTTCGACCGAATTGAACCGGCCGCAGGATTTCGAAGAAAGCGACAATGACGACACGCCGGGCAAGGTCGAGAACCCCAATGAGTTCACCTACAATGCCGCGGGCGAACCGAATGCTGCGACGCCCAAGCCCAATCCCAACGATCTCGCCAACGGCCTCCAACCCAACAAGCTGACCGCGCATGAGCGCGCTTTGCTGCAAAAGCTGGCGCCCGGCCAAGTGGTCGATCCGAACAATCTGACCGACGCGCAATTCCAGGCGCTCAAGGCCGAGCGCGAGAACAAGCAATTCGCCCAGGCCCAATTCGAATTGCAGCAGGCGATTCAGCAAGTGCCGGATCTGAAGCCGCTGGCGCAAAACCTGATCATCGACCGGACCGAGGAAGGCTTGCGCATCCAACTGGTCGATCAGGAAAAGACCTCGATGTTCGCGCTCGGCTCGACCGACATGAACGATGCGGCACGCAAACTGATGGGGCTGGTGGCACAGGCGGTCGCGAAAATGCCGAACAAAATCTCGATCACCGGCCACACCGACGCGACGCCGTTCGCGCGGCCGGGCACGATGGATAATTGGGACCTCTCAACCCAGCGCGCCAATGCCAGCCGCCGCGCCCTGATCGCCGCCGGCCTGCCCGAGGCCCGCATCGCCACCGTGCTCGGCAAGGCCGACACCGAACCCTTCGTGCCGACCGATCCGAACAATCCGCGCAACCGGCGGGTGAGTATTGTTGTGCTGAGAGAGGCGGGAGCGGCGGTGCCGCCGCCGACGCATTAATGGTGCGGCCTACAAAAACTCGCCCACCAGCTTCAGGAAATCCTCCAGCCGGTCGTGATGCACCCAATGCCCGGCCCGCTCGAAGGTCACGATCTTGGCGGTCGAGAAAAACCGGGCGCGGCCGTCGGTTTCCGGGTTCGAGGCCCAGCTTTCCTTGCCATAGATCAGCAGGGTCGGGCACGAGATGCGCTGCCAGAGCTGTTCGGTTTCGGCCTGCGGGATGTCGTAGGGCGGCCAGACGCGCACGTAATTGTCGAATTTCCAGCTATAGGTGCCGTCCTCGTTCTGATTGACGCCGTGCTCGGTCAAATGCTGCGCCTGTTCGGGCGAGAGATGCTTGTTCGCTTCCTGCATGCGCTTCACCGCCTCGTCGATCGAGGTATAGCGGCGCGGCAGGCGTCCGGCCAGGGCACGGGTCGCGTCGATCCATTTGGCCATGCGCTCGGCGATCGGCTGGGCCGCGCGCTCGGCCATGAGCTTGGGCGGCAGGCCGAGCCCCTCGATCGCGACCAGCTTGCGTACCTTCTCGGGATAGATGCCGGCATAGCGCAGCGCGATATGGCCGCCCATCGAATGGGCGACGATCGTCACCGGCGCCAGTTCCTGCTGATGGATCAATTGCGCCAGATCGTAGATGTAGCTCGACATGGTGTAATTGCCGTCGTGCGCCCACTCGCTGTTGCCGTGGCCGCGCAAATCGGGCGCGATCACGTGCCAGTCATGGCGCAATTCGGCGGCGACCCAGTCCCAGTTGCGGCAGTGATCCTGGCCGCCATGCACCAGCAGAAGTGGTGGGGCGGTCGGATTGCCCCAATCGACATAATGCAGCCGCAGCCGCTGCGAGAAATAGATCCGCGAGGTCGGACCCGGCGTGTCGTCGATCATGATCAGGCGCTTTCGAGGCGGGAATCTCGCATTATCATGGCACTCGTTTGCGCTTCAAACCATGCCGAATCGGCGGAGCTGAAATCGTCAGAGCCCGGCGACCCAAGTGCCCAGCACCTCAAGCTTGGCCCCGAGCAGGGTCAGGTCGGCAACATAGCCGGGCGCGATCCGGCCGCGCCGATCGGCCAGGCCGAGAAATTGCGCCGGGTAGAGCGAGGCCATGCGTAATGCTTCTTCGAGATCGAGGCCGAGCAGCGTCACGCAATTGCCGATCGCCCGCGGCAGGTCCAGATCCGCCCCGGCCAAAATCCCGTCGGCCGTGACGAGCCGGCCGTCGCGGCGGGCGATCGGTGCGCCATAGAGCGTGAAGCTTTCGGCATCGGTGCCGAACGGCGTCATCGCATCGGTCACCAGAAACAGCTTGCCCGGCGGCTTGGTGCCGAGCGCCAGGCGCAGCATTGCCGGATGGACATGGATGCCGTCGGCGATGATCCCGCACCAGGCATCCGAATCGGCCAGGGCTGCCGCCGCGATTCCCGGCGCGCGGTTGGCGAGCGGCGGCATGGCGTTGAACAGATGGGTAAAGCCGGAGAGGCCGGCGGCGAGTGCCGCCTGCGTCCGCTCGAAACTCGCGGCCGAATGGGCGCCCGAGACCGCAATGCCGGCTTCGGCCAGGCGCCGGATTGCCGCATCCTCGACCATCTCGGGCGCCAGGGAGACCAGCAGCCGGCCACCGGGAAACTGCGCGGCGAGCGCGCAGAGTGCCTCGATATCGGTTGGCGTCGGGCGGCGGATGAATTCGGCACTATGCACGCCGCGCCGCTCGGGATTGAGGAACGGGCCTTCGAGATGCAGGCCGAGCACGCCGCTGCCGCGCTGTGCCGTCAGATTTGCCGCGGCGCGGGCGGCGGCCTGCATATTTCCGGCATCATCGGTGATGAAGGTCGGCAGCAGCCCGGTCGTGCCGCAGCGGCGATGGGCGGCAACGATCGTCCGAATCCCCGCCTCGCTCGGTGTGTCGTTGAACAGCACGCCGCCGCCGCCATTGACCTGGGCATCGATGAAGCCCGGCACCAGCAGTGCATCCGCCGACAATTGTACGATTTCGGCCGATCCGCTCGGCGTTCGGCAGAGATCGAGGATGAGGCCGTCCTCGATCAACACGCCGAACCCGTCGAGCGTTGCGTCGCCAGTAAAGAGGCGTGCGCCGGTCAGGAAACGGCGCATCACGACGCGGCCGCTTCGCGCGCCAGATGGAGCGCGCCATCCACGGCATCGCCGCGCGGCTTGACTAGAACGCCTCGGATCGACGGTGGCAGCCAGGTTTCGAGCGTCGGGCCGAGGCCGCCCATGAGGCAGATTTCGGCAGCCCCCATTTCTTGCAGGCGTTCGATCAGCCGGCTGATCTGCCCGGCGGCCCGTTTGAGAATCGCCGTCGCGATCGGATCGCCCCGCTCGGCGAACTCCAGCGCCTGACGCACCAGCTCGGCATAATCGCGCGGTCGAGCGGTCCCGGCCCAGGCGACGATTTCGGCCGGATGGCCGCCAAGTCGAGCCATCAGGTCACGGCTGAAATCGGTGTGCGGACCCAGCCCGTCATGGCCGAGCAGGGCGGCCCGGATCGCTTCTCGGCCGATATCGGCGCCGCTCCCTTGGTCGGAGACCTCGAAACCCCAGCCGCCGACGGCGTGCGGCACGCCGCCGATCAGCGCATAACCGGCGCTGCCGGTGCCGACAATGACGATGCCGCCATCCGCGCCGGCAAAGGCGCCAAGGCAAGCGGCATGGCTATCGGTTGCGATGCCGACGCCGGCGAAATCGGGGCCGGCGGCACGGATCCGCGCGGCATCGGCCGGGCTGACGATCCCGGCCAGACCGAGGCCCGCATGAATCCGGGAGAGGGCCGCACGATCAAATCCGGCCTGGGCCAGCGCCTGATCGGTGGCTGCCAGAATGGCCGCCCAGACAGCGTCAAGGCCCAGCCGAATATTGCCGGGGCCGCCGGCAGCGCTGCCCAATACCAGGCCTTCGCCATCGGCCAGCCGAACGCGGCAACCCGAGCCGCCGCCATCGACGCCCAAAAACAACGCACCCATGTCGCCTCGCCTTTGAAGAAGCCCGAGTTTACCATGCAATCCGACGGTTTGACGTTGCGAAACCAGGAAGATAGAACATCGCGGCCGAGCCTGAGGATGGGGGATGTCATCGATCGGAAACACCGCTTTGCCGGGGCCAACCCGCTGCTGCTCGGTGGCATTGCAGCCGTGATTCTTGCCGAGGCGGCGCTGCTTGGGCATTCGTCGCTGAATTATGACGAGCTGTTCTCGATCTATTTCGCCCGACAGGAACCGGGATTTCTTCTGGGCGAGGGCTGGCGGCAGGAAACCAATCCGCCGCTCTATTTCCTGCTGCTGCGCGGCTGGATGGCGCTGTTCGGTGATTCGGCCGTGGCGGTTCGATCGCTCTCTCTACTGGCCGGGGCCGTGACTGTACCCGTGATGTTGCGCATCGCCCGTGCGGCGGGTTTGGACCGTATCGGTGCTTGGCTGGCCGTGTTCCTGTATCTGACGAGCACGCTCGCCGCCCGCTATGCCATCATGGCGCGGCCTTATGCGTTGTGGCTGTTCGTCCTGTCGATCGCCCTACTGGCTTTGCTTGAAGCCATGGCGGCGACAGCGCCGTCACGGCGCTGGGCGCTGGCCTTTGCCGCGGCCGGTCTGACCGCATTGTATCTTCATGACGCAACTTTGGTGTTCCTGGTCGCGGCTGATGTGGTGTTCGTGCTGGTCTGGGCCGTGCGCCACCGCGCGGAGCCGAACAGGCTGATCACCTGGCTGCTGCCGCAATTGCTGCTGCTCGCGGCCGGGGCACCGCAACTGCTGGTCATTCTGGCGCAGCGCGGTTCACCGAACATCGCCTGGATTCCGCCGCTTGGCCTTCCGGAGGCGATTCAGGCGGCAATCGAGCTGCTATCCGGGCGGGAATACCCGTTCGGCACCTTTCAGGCGCCGGCGTGGCTGCTGTCCCTGATCCTCATCCTGATCGTGGCGCCGGTTTGCGGCGCACGCCGCACGGTCGCGCTGTTGGGCGGGCTGGCGCTGCTGGGTTTGGCGCTGCTGGCCGGTGTCGGGCTGTTGCTGCCGCGCGCGGCGTTGTGGCTGTTGTTGGTCCTGGCGCCACTCCAGGCGGCCGGTCTGCGGGGATTGCCGGCCGGCTGGCTTCGCCGCGGTTTGATCGCTTTGTCGGTGACGCTCGCCGGGCTCAATACCGCATCCTGCCTCTGGAGTTTCGAGCCCGAGCCGTGGCGGGATTTCCTGACCACGTTCGAGCGGCTGCGCCAGCCGACCGATGCCGTCATCCTGTTGAACGCCGTTCCGGCCAGTGCCTTCAGCTATTATCGGGCGGGCGAGGGCGCCGATCTCTACCGCTGGGATGAGAGCGCGATCGACGGGCCGGGCACGGCGGTCCGAACGCTCGACGACCGGATCAGGCCACTGCCGCCGATCGACGAGGCCGGCATCCGCGCACTGCTAGAGCAAGGCCGCGCGGTCTGGCTGGTCAGTCGGCTGGGGCGGCAGATCGCGGCCGAAGAGGCTTTGACCGCGTCCTTTGCGGTGACGGAGCGGATGACGCGCCGCACGATTCAACTGATTCGGCTGACGCCGTGAGCCAGTTGCTGACCATCGGAGCACCATGCCCGCTGGCATCTCTGCCCGACAGCACCGTAGACGCAAGGGAGGGACATGACGCGGGGCGAAGAGATTCCTTACTTCAAAGTGTTGCAAGCTGGTGGTTGCACACGGCAATTGCCTGGCGTCGACTATCGGTGATAAAGGGTGGAGCGAACTTGGTGGCGTCCCCGAGAGGCGGCACAATCGCGTAGCGGGAAGACGGCGCTGGTGCGACTATGACATGAAAGTGGCGCCCCGTCCGCCGCCGTTTGAACTCGGGAGTGGAACCATGAAGCTTACAACTCGCCTCGTTCCGATTGTCGTCCTTCTCGCAGGGGCTGGCGCCTTGGCGCGGGCCGAGGCGCAGACGATCGTCACGCTGGGCAGCGGGTTCACTCAGCCGGCCGGAGTCACTGTCGCCGCGAATGGTAGCGTCTTCGTCGCCGATCAGGGCAATGACGCGGTCAAGGAGCTTACCGACCCGAGCCAGCAGGGTCCGATCACCCTTGTCGGCAGCGGTTTCAACGGACCGGGCGGCGTCGCGGTCGATGGCAGTGGCAATGTCTTCGTCGCCGACACGTCAAATAGCGCGGTCGAGGAGATCCCGGTTGCCGGTGGCGCAGTCATAGTCAAGGAGCTGGGCTCCGGCTTCGGTTTCGGCGAGCCGAACGGGGTGGCGATCGACAAGCACGGCAATCTCTTCTTTATGGACGGCCGCGCCGGCAAGATCTACGAGGCTCCGGCCGCCGGCGGCTATGCAAGCGCCACCCTGATCGGCAGCGGGTTCAACAACCCCTTCGCGCTTGCGGTCGATGCCGAAAGCAATGTCTTCGTGTCCGACAGCGGTACCGAATCGGTCAAAGAGCTGCTCGCGGCCGGCGGGTATTCGACCGTCGTGACGATC
>JBAVTK010000671.1:0-2035 GCA_049696095.1 Aliidongia sp.
CTTCCTGGGACAGTCGTTGTAGCTCCAAATGGCGCGCGAGGCATGGTGCCTCCGCGACCGAACGCGCCGCCCATCCCGAACTACCTGCATAGCTACATACAACCGCAAGGGGCGCCGAATGCCGCCCCTTGATAGCACGAGCGATTGGACGCAAAGCCTTCTACCTGTAACGCTGCCGAGCGATGCTGCGGCACTCGCTCCGCAGTCTGGGCTGACGCCGGTCATCGACGTAGGGCCAAGCCATAATCCTGCGGCTGTTCCTGGTCAGCCTGGGTCTGAACTGGCGCCGACGCAGGTCTCGCCCGGTGTTGCGGCCCAGCCGAATGTCATGCCGGCGCCTACGGCCAAAGACGCCGACTGGACCAAGAGCCTTGTTCCGGTATCGCTGCCGAGCGACGCGCAGCCCGCTGGTAAGCCTAGCGGTGTTGTTGCCAATCTTGGGGCTGGCACGAGTGAGGCAGTAGCGGGAGCCCTGGGTGCACCTGTGGATCGTGCTACAGAGGCCATCAATCTCGGCCTTCGCGGCGCCACTGCGGCGGCACGTGGGCTGAACAGTATCGTTGGCGGCGCGGCGCCTCCAGCCGAAGCGCCACAAATTACCAATCCTGTCGGCGGCTCGGAATGGTTCAAGCAAGCGCAGGGTCTCATCGGCGCCAATCCCGATACCGTACAGCCGACCAACCAGCTCGAACGCATGGCGCGTGCCGGCGGCGAGGGCGCTGCATCCATGGTACTGCCCTGGACTGGGGCGCGTGTGTTGCCGATGCTGACTGGATATGCTGGTGCCATCCAACGGGCGCTAAGCGCTGGTGGCGCGCCGAGCACGGCCGCTGCTGGCCTCGTCGGGGGCGCGGTCGGCCAGGAAGCCCAAGATAGTGTCCCGACGCCGTGGAAGCCGATCGCCGGGCTTGCGGGGAATGTGCTGGGTGGCTCGCTGCCGATTATGGCAAGGGCTGGCGCTGCGTCACTGTTGAACGCTGGTGCGCCGCTTATCAGTCATTATGTCGCGCCTTTAACTGCTGCCGGACAGCAGGGGTTAGCCGGACAGCGCATCGCGAATGCCGCGACGGACATTGGGGCGGTCAATGAGAGGTTGGCGAACCCGGCGCCTCCGTTGGTAGCGGGATCGGAGCCGACGACATTCCAGGCGACGGCTGATCCCGGGCTTGGAACATTGGAGCGCGTCGCGGCGAAGAATAACTCTGACGCATTCGTTGATCGCGCTGCGCAGCAGAACGCTGCTCGGGTGCGCGCGATCGGGGCAGTCGCGAAGGAGAACGCGTCTCCTACAGCGGTCGGCCAAGCATTCCGCGCGCATCTTGGCGCCATTGACCAGCTTGGCGAAGCAGCCACCAGTACCGCGAAAGCGGACGCGCAGAACGCGACTACAGCTCTCGGTGGGGGGGTGCCTGTTGGGGCTGACGCGCAGACCACGGCGCTACAATCCTATGGGCGTCGGCTGCGGTCGGGGTTAGACGAGGCCAATCAGAATGCCCGCGACGCTGTGTCAAGGCTCTACGATGCTGTCGATCCGGATGGGAAGCTGGTCGTCGATATGACGGACATCAAGAAGTCCGCGCGGGACATCGCTAAGGACATTCCGAAGAACGCGGCGCCCCTTGAGGGCGATGCTAGCGCCATCATGGGCCTCGCGCAGATGCAGCCCAGGGCGCAAACTTTCCGTGAGGTTGCAGCGCTCCGGATGCGCATCACGGACGCGTTACGGATCGAGTTATATGATAATGGTCGGTCGCAGACATATCGCCGCCTCTCTCAACTGCTTGGGGCGGTGGACGACACGCTGACACATGGCGTAGAAGCTGGCGGCGAAGGTGTCGCGGAGCGTCTTGCTGCAACGGCACGAAAGGAAGTCGGTGGACCTGTCGCTGGCGTCGGAGGTGGACCGGGCGTTCAAGCTGGAGAAGGTAGCCCCGGCGGAGAGGCTGGCGTTCCTGATACGGGGGCAGCAGGGCGCGGAACGCAGCGGGGATCTGGAGTTGCTGGCGGCAATAGCGCAGTGGCGGCTGCGGCACCA
>JBAVTK010000672.1:0-5805 GCA_049696095.1 Aliidongia sp.
GACCGTCGTGACGATCGGCAGCGGCTTTACCGATCTCACCGGTGTCGCCATCGACAGCAAGGGCAATTTATTCGCGGCGGATCGCGAAAAGAGCACCGTGCAGGAATTCCTGGCGGCGAGCAACTTCGCCACTGTCGAGACACTTCCGGTCCTGGTCAACTCGCCGAGCGGGATCGCGATCGACGCCGCCGACAATCTCTTCATCGGCGACGATAACGACCAGGGCGGTGCCGCCGCGACGGAGGTCTTCGCGGCCGATGGCTATACCAGTTTCAAGATTATCGGCGAGGGCCTTCGAGTCACCGGCATTGCGGTCGATGGCGCGGACAATGTCTTCTTCTCCGGGGCGGGCGGGCAAGTCGTCTTCGAACTCCTGGCAGCCGGCGGCTACGTCACGACCGAAAACCTGGGTTTTGGCCATTTAACCCTGCCATCGGGCCTGACGGTCGATGCCAGCGGCAATCTCTTCGTTGCCGATGCCGGCCAGGGCGGGATCTCCGAACTTGTCGCCGCGGGGGGATTCACCACCATCGACACCTTGCTGAACAGCGGCTTCAGCGATCCGGCCGCACTCGCGGTCGATAGCAGTGGCAATCTCTATGTCGCCGATACCGGCAACAGCCGGGTCGAGCGGATACTTGCTGCCGGCGGCTATGTCACGGTTGAGACACTTGGCAGCGGGTTCCTGCATCCGACCGGCGTCGCGGTCGATTCTGCCGGCAACGTCTTCGTCGCCGATACCGGCAATAATCTGGTCAAGGAGATCCTGGCCGCCGACAACTACACCACGACCGAGACTGTCTCGCCCGGGATACTCAGCCCGGCCGGCGTCGCGGTCGACGGCAGCGGCAACCTCTTCGTCGTCGCTCCCGACAATGGGCTGCTGCAGATCCTGGCGGTGGATGGCAGCATTCCGGCATCGCCGGTTCTGGTCGCGCTGGGCAGCGGCTTCCTTAATCCGGCCGGCGTTGCGGTCGATGGCAATGGCGATATTTTCGTCGCGGATACCGGCACGAATTCGGTGAAGGAGCTGCTCGCTACCTCCCCGCCGCTGGTCGCCGCGGTATTGCCCGGAAGCCGCGCGGTGCAGACCGGTGCGGCCGCCACGGTGTTCGCGAGCATGATCAATACCGGCACGGCGGCGCTGGCGAACTGCCAGATCGCGCTCCTGCCCATGGCCCCTGGTGGTTTGAGCCTCAGCTATCAGACCACCGACCCGGTCAGCAACAAGCCGACCGGCACACCCGACACGCCGGTGACGATCCCAGGCAATGGCATGTCGCAAAGCTTCGTCGTCAAATTCCAAGACAATGCCGCCCTCGCCGCGCCAGCAACGCCGCTTGCCTTTGCTTGCGCCGATGCGGCCCCCGCCACGATCATCCCCGGGATCGACACGGTCGATCTCAGTTTCTCGACGAGTCCGGTGGCCGACATCGTCGTGGCGGCGCAGACGCAGACTAGCAACGGGATCGTCGAACTGGGCGGCAATGGCGGCAATGGGGGGCTCGGCGCCTTCGCCATCGCCAGTCTGAATATCGGCACCGCCGCACCGATCACGGTCTCGGCGGATACCGGTTCGGCGGCCCTGCCGGTTCAACCGCTGATCTGCCTGACCAACCCTGTCACCGGCGAATGCCTCAGCCCGCCCGGCCTGTCGGTACCCCTCGCATTTCCCGCTGGCGCGGTCGAGACCTTCTCGGTATTCCTCCAGGCGACCGGGCCGATCGTGCTGGCTCCGGCCTCGTCGCGGATCTTCGTGCGCTTCAAGGATGCCGCAGGCGGGCTCCACGCATCGATCAGCGTTGCGGTCGAGACGGACTGAACGTTTCAGCTCACATCCCAGCCAGGGCCTTCAGCGCCGTGCCCGAGACGCGATAGGGCAGCCATTCGGTGCGCTGTTCAAGCCCCTGGCGATGATAGAAATCCCGCGCCGGATTCCATTCGAGCACGGTCAGATCGAGCCGGCGGCAGCCCTCGCGCACCGCCAGTGCCGCCAGATCGCTGATCAGCCGGCGGCCCATCCCGTGTCCGCGCGCCTCGGGCCGGACGTAAAGATCCTCAAGATAGATCCCGGCTCGGCCTTCCCAGGTCGAGTAACTATAGAACCACAGGGCGAACCCGCATGTCGTGCCGTCCAGTTCGGCCATGCGACAGCCGAAGCGCTTGTTCGGTCCCCATCCGTCGCGCAGCAGATCCGCTTCGGTCGTGACCACGGCATCGGGTTCGCGCTCGAAGATGGCCAACTCGCGGATCATGGTCAGAATGGCTGGAATATCGGCCGGCACGGCGTCGCGGATCTGGATACTGGGCATGTTGTTCAATCAATCGGTGACGGGGAAAAATGGCATGAAATCGGTCGCCCACAGCCAAAACACGGCGAAACCCATGCTGGCCAGCGTGATCGGAATGCCGGCGCGGGCGAATTGCCAGAATCGGAGCGTCACGCCCCGCTCGGCCGCGCGCTCGGCAATGATCAGATTGGACAGGCTGCCGATCAGCAGCAAATTGCCTGAGAGCGACGAAAACAGCGCCAGCCCGTGCAAGGCACCCTGCGGCATGTCCTGCCACAATTGCAGCAGCAGAATCACGAACGGCATGTTGCCGATGGTGCAACTCATCGCCAGCGTCAGCGGCGCCAGTACGACCAGGCTGTCTGGCAGCAAATGTGAATCCTGGAGCGCGTCGATCAGCCACGCCGCCCCCAGCGTATTGCCCAAGGCACCGGTGACGCCGAACAGGCAGGCGACCAGCAGCAGCATGGGCCAATCCACCCCCGCGATCATTTCCCGACTGGTGAATTTGCGGTTGATCAACAGCAATGCTGCGATCGGCAGCGAGAACACATCCTTGGGCAGGCCGGTGCAGAACAGGACCAGTAGCACCGCGAGCGCTGCGAAACCCTTATTGACCTGATTGGTCTCGTGCCGTCGCACCGGGACCGGCTGCGGCGGGGGCGGCTGATCCTCGTCGGCGGCCAGCACCAGCTTGCCGCGCCACAGAAAGCTCACGACAACGAAGATGATGACGAGCGCTACCAGCGCCGGGATACCGCAGGCGGCTAGATATGTGGGCAGCCGTAATCCGCCCAACTGGCCGATCAGGATGGTTTGCGGCGCCCCGATGATCGTTGCCGCCGAGCCGGCATTGCTGGCCGCGATGAAGGCGATCAGATAGGGCCGCGGATCGAGCCCGCGCCGACGCACGGCGTCGATCAGGATCGGCGTGGCGACGAACACCAGAATATCATTGGCCAGAAAGGCCGCCAGCCCGCCGGACACGGCGATCAGCAATCCGAGGATGCGCAACGGCGAGCCGCGGGCCGTGCCGAGACGGGCGAATATTGAGTCGCAAAATCCGGATGTCACGAATTGCGCCGAAATCAGCATGAGCGCGAAAAGCAGCATCAGGGTCGGCATGTCGATACGCGCGCCGATTTCGTCGAGCGTCAGCGCTTGGCTGCCGAGCAAGGCGATCAAGCCCAGAAGTGCAATTCCGGTCCGATCGACTTGGAGCCAGGGCAAACGGCCGGCGGCCATGCCTGCATAGGTCAGCAGAAAGACGATGTAGATCTTGATCGCAGTTATGGGCATGGGCCGTTCGTCTGGATGGGGCGGGCCGCCGGCACCTTCAGCCGCCTGTCAAAAGCTGCCGGATCTCCTGAGCGAGCGCTAGGCGCTTATAGGGTTTATGGAGCACGCGCAAGGGCTCGGCGCTGCTGTCCTGCTGCGCAAATTCCGCAGCATAGCCGGTTGCGAACAAGACCTTGAGTGCCGGCCGCCGCTCTTCGGCGATCCGGGCCAACTCAAAGCCGGACATGCCGCCGGCCATCACGACATCCGTGAACAGAAGATCGACATCGTCGTCGAGCAGATCAAGCGCGCTGGCGCCATCGGAGGCGCTGAGGACACGATAGCCGAGTTCCAGCAGAACCGAACAGGCGAATTTCAGCACGTCCGGATCGTCCTCGACCACAAGGATGGTCTCGCCGCCGCTACCGGGCGTGATCGCGGTTGCAGCCGTTGCGGACAGATCGTCGCGCCGCCGGTCGGGATCGCAGGGCAGGAACAAGGTGACTGTCGTGCCGCGCCCCGGCGTGCTGGCCAGCGAGACATGGCCGTGCGACTGCTTGACGAAGCCATAGACCATGCTGAGGCCGAGTCCGCTGCCGCGACCGGCGTCCTTTGTCGTGAAGAAAGGGTCGAAGGCATGGGCCGCGACCTCGGGCGGCATGCCGAAGCCGGTGTCGGACACTGCCAGGGTGACATAGTCGCCGGGGCTGACATCGAGCCGCCTGGCCTCGGACGGGCGCAAGCTGCGGTAGGCGGTGGCAATGGTCAATGCGCCGCCGTCCGGCATGGCGTCGCGGGCGTTGATCGCCAGATTCAGCAGTGCCAATTCCAACTGATGCGCATCGGCAATGCAGACCGGCAGGTCCGCTTGCTTGACCTTGACGAGGGCCACGGTCTCGCCGATCGACCGGGTCAGCAGATCCTGGATGTCATCGATCAGTGTGTTGAGATCGACGGCGCTCGGTTGCAAGGGCTGTTTGCGTGAGAAAGCGAGCAATTGCTGAGTCAGCCGCTCGGCCCGTTCGGCGGCGCGCTGTGCCGAGGCGAGAATGCGCGCGATACTTTCTTCGAGTTCGACGCCGGGCCGCGCCAGGCGCATTTCCACCAGATCGAGATTGCCGATGATGACGGTGAGGAGATTGTTGAAATCATGGGCGATCCCGCCCGTCATCTGGCCGACCGCCTCCATCTTCTGCGCCTGCATCAGCGCGTCCTGCTGGAGCCGCGCCTCGGTCACGTCACGCGCGCTGCCGACGAAGGTCAGTGAGGCCATGGGTTCGCCGGGCAAGGACGCCAGCGACACCGCCCAAAAATGCTGTTCGCCCTGACGCTCGAAACCGGTATCGAACGCGACGACACCACCGCCCAACATGCATCGCTGGAGCATCGTCTCGATCTCGGTACCGATCGGCGACGGCAGGATTTCGGCCGGCGACTGGCCGATCAACTGGGCGCGACGCAGGCCGCTTGCGTTGGCAAAGGCCGGGTTGACCTCATCAAACCGAAAGACTCCGCCTTCGCGGCTGACCACGAACAGGCCGTCGGCGGTATTGTCGAACAGCGCTCCATAGAGCGCCTCGTTGCTTTTCAGCCGGGCCTCGACACGGATACGCTGCGAGGTGTCGGCCGCTTCGACCGACAGCAGGATGATATGACCCGCCCGATCGAAGACCGGCGAGACCGAAAAATCCAGCGTCCGAGGTTCGCCGGTCTCGGCCAGCGTCAGCGTGCAGTCAGCGCGGACTCCGGCCGAGGCGGTCAGGACGATGCGGTTCAATTCCTCGCGATCGGCGGCGGCGAGTTCCAGCCCGATCGACCAGAAGGGCCGGCCGGTCGTGGTGGCACCCGATCCGATTGCCTTGTGCATGGTCGCATTCAATTCGATCACAGCACCCTCGGGATCAAGGATGCCGAGAAATTCGCGGCTCTGATCGAAGATCGCGCGGAACCGCTGCCGCTCGTTGCGCAATGCGATCTCGGCCATCGTTCGCGCCAGTTCGCGGCCAAGTAGGAAAGAGAGCAGCGGATAGCCGAGCGTATAGGTCACGAACAGCGACCATTGCATTAAAGGATCGATCGCCGGTCCGGGCAGCGCCAAGCCAAGCGCGACCGTCATGAGCCCGAGGGTCGCCCCCATGAGCACGCGCCAGAGCGAGCGGGCGAAGCGGCTGGTCAGTGGGGCGCCCAGCCAGTTGAACAGCGAGCCGAGAATGGCAGCAAGCGCGATGCCGAGCAC
>JBAVTK010000673.1:0-14279 GCA_049696095.1 Aliidongia sp.
CGATTCCGCCTTGCGCTGCTTCAGTTGATCAACTTCCTGCTGAGTCAGGATGCCTTTCTGAAGCAATTTCTCGAGAAGGTCGTCGGTTGTATCTGCGCACGCCCCGACAATTGTCAGGCACGTTCCGCCACCGATCGCCAAAGCACTCGCGACGCGCCGAATTCGCTTGGATTCCATTGCGATTGCCTCCCTGTTCTTGTCTGATTTTCAGCGCAATAAATCGCTTCGCGCCGACCAATACAACGCGACTAGAATCACTCTAATAAGATCGGACGGACCGAATCCGATCTTATTTCAATGATAAAAACCGTGCCGAGAGGGACGCAATAGGACTAAAGAACCGGTCAGAATGCCGGATCGGTCAATTCTCTCGGGTTTCGGCAGTGCAACCAGGACCGGTAGGCGTGGATCAGAGCCTCGCCTCGATGGCGCGCGCATAATTGCCCAGCCGCGCTTCTAGATCGACGGGCACTTCACAGGCATAGCGCATCGTCCGCTCGGTCTCATCGAAGCTGCGGATGATGAAGTCCCGACGCTGCCGAATTTCCTCCAGCGACTTGGCGTCATCGGCCTTGGTCTGGGCGTCGCGCAACTCGGCTGTTACTTTGGCCGCTGTCGCGCCAAGGTCGCGCTGCCGCCGTGCCAGATCCTTGATTCGGGCAATGACCTCGCCGCGCTGGCGGTTGATTTCATCGACAATGCCGGTAAAAACTTCCGGTAGGAGCTTTTTGCGTTCGTCGTCATTCAGCCCATCGGCGAAATGATTGAGCTTCTCGACCCCCTCCTCGATCGGCAGATCGCGCGGCGCCAAGACGGCGACCTCGGCGGATGCGCGCGGTTCCGCCCGCCACTCGCCAACGACCGCCGGCAGCGTGCCGTTCCAGAAGGTCGCTGCCGTCAGTGTCGGCACCAATCTTTGTCGGCACGGCCATTCCGGATCGGCGACCGGCGGTGCCGCGCGCGCGACGGCATCCGACAGCGCGAGAGCGGCAATCAACCACAGCAGGAACCGATGCATTCGACGCCTCCCCATCATTCGCCACCACCACGGCGAGCCATCAATCCCCGGCCCGGATCGTAACCATAAACCGCCAGCAGCATCAGCAAGACGGCAAAGCCCAGCACGATCGCGGCCGAAAGCAGATTGAATTTGTTATACAATGCAAACCGGATCAGCTCCGTCGCCTGACTGAACGGATTGATCTGACAGATCCAATAAAGCGTCAGGCTGGCCTCTTTCACGCGCCACAGCGGATAGAGCGCGGAGGAGGCAAAAAACATCGGGAAGATCACGAAATTCATGACACCCGCGAAATTCTCCAGTTGGCGAATGAACGAGGACAGAACGAGGCCAAGCGCGCCCAACATCAGGCCCGACAGGATCAACGCCGGCAACACACTGAGGTAACCCCAAAGCGGCGGCTCGACCTCCCAAAACCAGGCGATGGCGAGGAAGATATAGGCCTGCACGACCGAAACCGCGACGCCGGCCAGCAGCTTCGACATCAACAGGAACCAGCGCGGAAACGGGCTGATCATCAAGGTCTTCATGCTGCCCATCTCGCGGTCGTAGACCATGGACAACGAGCTTTGCATACCGTTGAACAACTGAATCATCGCGACCAGACCGGGGGCGATATAGACCTCGTAAGGAATGTAGGTGTCATAAGGCGGAATGATCGAGACGCCGAGCACGAAGCGGAACCCGGCGCCGAAGATTGCGAGCCAGACCAGCGGCCGGACCAGCGCCGAAACGAACCGGCCGCGCTGATTGAGCCAGCGCAACGCCTCGCGCCGCACGATGCCGCCAAGGCAGCGCAAATATTGAAGGGAGGTCATGCCGCCCGCACCAGCCGATCGAAGGCGCCCCTCAGATCCGGGGCGCTGGCCCGCGCGACCACATCGGGCACCGGCCCGTCGGCCAGAACCCGGCCGCGATGCAGCACGATGACGCGCGCCTGCTCATCCGCCTCGTCGATCAGATGCGTCGCCCACAGCACCGCCAGACCTCGTCCGGCGCACAGGCTGCGGACATGCTCAAGCAAAAACCGCCGGCTTTCGATATCGAGCCCGACCGTCGGTTCGTCGAGCAGCAGCAGGGCCGGATCATGGATCAGCGCACGTGCCAGCTCGACCCGGCGGCGCTGCCCGCCCGATAGCTGCCGTACCCGCTCGCCCCGCCGCTCGGCGAGCCCCACCCGGTCGAGTTCGGCCGCGATCCGCGGCGCCGCCTGGGATCGCGCCAGACCATGCAACGCCGCGTGGTAGAACAGATTCTGCTCGATCGTCAGATCGAGATCGAGCGTCGGCTGCTGAAACACCACGCCCATCCGGGCAAGCGCCGAGGCGGCGCGGTGGCGGACATCGCTGCCAAATACCGCGATCGTCCCGGTTCCGCTGTGATAAAGCCGCGTCGCCAGCGCGAACAGGGTCGTCTTGCCGGCGCCGTTCAAGCCCAGCAACACGGTGAAATCGCCCGGCCGCACCGAGAAACTGACATCGTCGAGCACGGTGGTCCGGCCGAACGCGTGGCTCAAGCCGGTGATTTCCAGCGCCGGCTGATCCGCGGCCACCATCACGGCGCGACCACGATGCCCCAAGGCAGCCGGCCGACCGGCACCGATTTCACGGTCTTGAGCGCGGCCACATCGATCACCGACATGTCGTTGCTGACGCCATTCGTCGTATAAAGCCGCTGCTCATCGGCCGAAAACGCCAGATTCCAGACGCGCTGTCCGACCAGCAGGTATTTCTTGACCTCAAAACTGGCGGCATCAATCACCGCGACCCGGTTGGCCGGACCGAGCGCCACGAAGGCCAGCTTGCGATCAGCGGTAATCGCGATGCCGACCGGTTGAATCGATTCGGCGGGCACGCCCGGTATCTCGAAGCGGATCTTCTTGACGACCTGATGGCTGGCGGCGTCGATCACCGAGACCGTGCCGCCGACCTCGGCCGAAACCCAGATTTGCGCGCCATCTTCCGTCCATTTCGCGACGCGCGGGCGGCTATCGACCAGGACATTGGCGATGATTTGATGCGTCGCCGTGTCGATGAAATGCGCCATGCTGGTGGTTTCGGAGGTGTTCACCAGAATCCGGCCATCCGGGCTGATGCCCATGCCCTCCGGCTCGACGCCGACCGCGATTTCGGAAACGATGCGGCTTTCGGCGATGTCGAGGATCGACACCATGTTGTCGTTCTCGTTCGAGACATAAAGCGTCTTGCCATCCGGACTGATCGTGAAAAGCTCCGGATCGGGGCCGCTTGGCAGAACGCGCGACACGCTGAGGCTCGCCAGATCGAGGACCTCGATATGATCGGCATCGCTGGTGCAGATATAGAGGCTCTTCTTGTCGTTCGACAGCACGATGCCGCGCGGCCGCGCGCCGACCGGCACGGTCTTGACTACGGCCAGCGTCGCACCGTCGAGAACGGTGATCGTATTGTCCTTTTCATTGGACACCAGCAGATGCTCGGCCCGTGCCGCGGGAGCGACCAACAGGGCGGCCGCCAGCATGGTTCGGCCGATCATTGCATGGAACATGTCGTCTCCGGCCGGTCGGTGCCGAGCGTATCCAGCTCGGAAAATTCATGGAGGAAGCCCGGCTGCGGCGAGACCGAGACGAGCGAGCGCGCGTCGGCCAGCAGCACCGGTTGGCGCAATTGCCCGTCCCACGGCCGAAAGCTGAGCCGTGCGCCCTTGAAAGCCGCCAGCTCGAAGGCCGGATCGCGCAGGAACGCGCCGATCGCATCCGGATCAATGCTGGCGCTGCGCGTCGCGGCCTCGCCGAACGCGCGCACCGCCATCCAGGCGCCGTAATCCCGCTCGGTCATCCACCGTCCGGCCTGCTTCAGGAACCGGTTCTGCAATTGCGTCCCGCCCCATTGCTCGAACGGACGCGCCCAGGCGGTCGGCGTCAGCCCCTGCGTGCCGGCAACCGGCCGCGGATCGGTGCCGCGATAACCCAACTCGTCGCCGAAATTATCCGCCTCGTCGGCCACGACCAGCACATCATACGTGATCCCTTGGGTGAAGCGCGCAACCTCGGCTTCGATCGCGTAATGACCGGTATCGGTCCGGCGCGCGCCGGGATCGTAGGTCCAGGGCTTGTCGGCCACGATGTGAATCTGGAACTTCCGCGCCGCCCGGCGGATGGCGGCAGCATAGGCTTGATCGGCCTCTTCATGCCCGACAGCCAACAAGATCCGCTGCCACTTCTTGACCGCCAGATATTGCATCAGCGCATCGGCCAACATGGCGCGGCTCGGCAGCAGATGCAGGACATTGCGCCGACAGCCTTCGGCCCGCAGCACATCGTCGGTCGCGGTCGCATCGAGGATCGTCGTACTTTGCGCCTCGGGCAGATCGGCCAGACGCAGCAGCAAGGGCGCAGGCAGATCGACGACGAAATTCCGGTAGCCGCCGTCGCGCAGCCGCTTGAACGCCGCCAGCACCGCATCCTCATCCGGCTCCACCGCTTCCTCCAGATGATAGGATTGGCCGGTAAAGCGACCGGTGGTTTCATTGTCGGCCAGCGCCACGCGAGCGCCCTGGATGCCTTCATCTCCCGGCGGCTGGTCGAGATAGCTGAGCGGCAGAGCGCGCTTGGAGGCAAGACCCAGATAGGCGATGTCGATGTTGCCGGCCCGCGCACAGCCGATCGCCGCGACACCGATCAGGACGACCGCCAACCCGCGCAAACCCCGCATCCGTTCCCCCCATCCGGCACCGTCGATGTGCCGTCGAGGCGGCAGGCACCGGTTCAGAGGGCGATAATGCCGGGAGCAGCCGGAATCGGCCACATAATATGCCGGCTCGCAACCGTACTACTTTAGACCTATGGATCTATGACGTCACCTGGATGACCGAACTCGCCGGAATGATGAGGTTGCCGATACTGAGATTGACCGTGCCGTTGGAATTATCGACACCGGTGACGACACCCGAGGTAAAGACAGTCGATGGCACGACGTTGCCCGATGCATCGACCGAAGTGACGGTAAAGCTATATTGGCCGGGCGGCAGCGACGGTTGCCCGGGGCTGGTGCCATCATAACTCACCTCGTTCGCCCCAGCGGTCGATGTGCCGGGAATCTGGGCGACGGTCTGGCCGTTGGAATTCAGGATGTTGATCGTGGTCGATGCGGCCGCGGACGACAGATTGTAGGACAAATCGTCCGAATCCGTGCCGTCGAGCACGAAATTACCGCCGCTGGCCTCGACGGTATGACCGATATAGCCGATCGCCGTTCCGACCGTGCTGGTCGTTTGTCCCGAGATCAAGGTCTGGAGATTGGCGTTGGTGTCGAGCTGCTGTTCCAGTTGCGAGAATTGGACCAGTTGCGAGGTGAACTGATTTGTATCCAGCGGCGAGGTCGGATCCTGATTTTGCAGTTGCGTCGTAAGCAAGGTCAGGAATGTGTTGAATTCAGATTGTACCCCAGCATTCGTCGTCGTCAGTCCGCTGCTATTGGCCGACGAGCCGGACGCGGCGGCCGATGCTGTGGTCGGACCAGTCGTCGGCAGTAGGCCATTGGTCTGCAAGGCGTTCTGAACAGTGGCCGCTTGCTGGCTGATCTTGTTGGTCTCGGTGATGAGGGACATAATGACTCTCCTCAAGCGCGAATATCATAAAGCCGGTTTGCGCCCGAGCCTTGAATTGCGGGAATTGGTAGTTCAGCATCGGCATCGATCGTCTGGCCGAGACCGGCCTGGCGCGGTGCCTGGCCGCTGCCATTGCGGCGTTCCTGCGCCTGACCGAAGCTCTCACCGGAATTTCGCAGGCTGAAATTGAGCGATCCGGCATCGGCATTGACTCCGGCATCGTTCAGCGACTTGACCAGATGGTGGGCGTCCTGGCGCAACAATGCCAAGGTTTCCGGTCGATCTGCGACGAAGCTGGCGGTGGCCCGGCCCTTGGCATCGAGGTCCAGTTTGACATCGACCGTCCCAAGCCGCTCCGGTTTGAGTTGAAGCGTGAAGCTCTGCGCCCCGTTGGCCACACTGTGAGTGATCGCGAGCGCCAATTGGACCGCCGGCAAAGTTGCGGGCGTGGTCGGGCCGGCCGGCGGATTCGGTGCTCCTGAACCAGCCTGCCCCAACGGGCCGGCTGCCGTCGCCGCGAAACCGATGGCGACCGACGAAGCCGTTGGCGAGGGTGATGCAACGTCCGGCAGCGCCACCGTAGCACCGGCCAGGGTCGCCGATCCGTCCGCGCCCTTGCTGCCGGTCGCCGGCCCATCGAGGCCTGGTCGGGCGGCCGCAATCGCCACCGCCGAAGTCTGCGCGGAAGCATCCTGCACCGACAGGGCTTGCACGAAGGTGGCAGTCGGATCGGGTGCAGCGTTCTGGTCGTCCTTGGCCGGAGCATTGACCGTCGTCGCGAGGTTAGGTGCCGCGTCGTTCGATGACGGCGATTGTTCCTGCTCCTGCGCCTGCAACGCGACCAGCAAAGAGGGTTCCGTCAAGCCGGTACTCGCCGACGGTGCGGCAGGTTGGGTCCGCACGACACTGGGCGCTCCGTTCGTCCCGGTCGCACGGGCCGGCGTACCGGTGATCGGCGATGAGCGAAGAGCGGACGCAACTGTCAATATCCCTTCGGCCGAATGTGGCGCGGCATTGGAGATCGGTGGGGATGGCGGTATCAGGGCGAAGGCGACCGATGGTGTCGGTGCCGACGTTGCCGCTGCGGAAGCAGCCGGAGGCGCGTCCGGCGGCAATGCCGCCTGCGCCGTGGGCGGGACCGACGGCTCGACCTGCACGGTTTCCGGCGATGCCTGGGCCTTCTCAAGATTTTGGATCGGGCCGGGCGTCACGAGGCCGGCCGGCACCGCCACGGCCTGCTCGACCAAGGTCGCGGTCCCGATGCGCGCTGCGGGCACTGCCGTGCTGGAAGCCGGTGCAACGGGAACGGCGTCCGGCGTCGCTTGGCCGACCGTGAGCGATGCCGCGGCAAGAATTGTTGCCGGATCGGTCGCGGGCGCGTGGGAAGCGACGGTTGGCGTCGATCCGACAGCACTCCCCAGATCTGACGCGATTTCGCTTCCGGCGGCGGCCGGCGCCGCTGGATCGGTCGATTCAAGCGCCGCCGTATCGCCTTGCTGTGCCGGCTTTTGCTGGAGCCGACGCGCGGCCGCGTCGGCCGTCACGATCACCGAAACCGGGACCGGAAGAATCGGAACCGGAACCGGAACCGGAACCGGGTTTTGCCCGACCGCGGCCGTCTTGTCCGGCCCGCCATTGTTGGTTGGAGCCGCGTCCTTTCGGGTGTGCGATCGAGCAGCGGCTGGCCGAACCTGAGCCACGGGTGCCGCCACTTTGGAGTTAGGCAGGCCGCGCTGCACCGAATGGTGGAGCAAATCAGCAAAACCGCCCGAACTCGCCGAAGCAGCGGCGTTGGTCGACGCGGCCGGTTGAGGAGAAGCAGTCGCGTCGATCGCCGAGACCGTCATGGCCTGTCTCCTGAGCGCGATTGAAGCGTCATCACAGCACCCGGTTCAGAGTGATCGACGGATGGCGCTCGCTGCGTGCGCCATATCCCAGCCGTTCCTTGCCATAGGTAAAATTCGCGGTCGTCGCGCGCCGCGCCGCGCGTGCCACCAACTCCAGCACGCGGCGCGTCGCCTTGAGGTGGATATCGACCGCTTGGGCATTGACGCGAGCCAGCCGATCCAGGCGCCGCACCGACAATGCCAGATCGGGGGCCGCCGGCTGGCTGCGCAGATCGGTCGCCGGCTGTTGGCGCACAATCTGCATCAACGCATCATAGCGCGCGGCCAGTTTGAGTTTTTCGGGCACGATGTCGCCGAGTTTCGGCAGGCCGGGTGCCTTCAGGCGGGCGGTTTCCTGCTCGATCACCACCGCCAGTCGGTCGGTCACCGCGACCAGTTCAGCCAGCAGCCGGTCGGGACTGAGGAGGATCGGTTCGTCGGTCATTTCTGGCTTTGCTCCTGCATCCGCAGCATTTCGCGTTCGATCGAATCGGCGATGCCGAGCGATCCGGTCGAGGCGATCGCCTTGCCATATTCCTGATTGAGCATCGAGCGATACATCTGCTCGCCATTGCCGCCGCCGAACAATTTGTTGGTCTTGACACCCGCGGTCATGCTTTCGAGCATCGAACTCATGAACATCGCCTCGAAATCCTGGGCCGCCTTCTTGAGCGCTGCCGCCTTGGCCGGCGATCCACCGATCGGAATGCCGGCATTGGGCGGCGTCTGGATGCCGGCCTGATAGGCCATGCTGGCCGTGCCGAAGGTCGCGGACGAAACGTCGAAGCCAGTCATGTCAGCGCACCTCCAGGTCGGCTTGCATTGCACCCGCCGCCTTGATCGCTTGCAGGATCGAAATCATGTCGCGCGGGCCGATGCCCAGCGCATTCAGGCTGTTGACCAGTTCCTGAATAGTGATACCGGGCGGCAGGATCGCCAGACGGCGATCCTTCTGCTCGTCAACCGTGATGTTGGTTCGCGGCACGACCGTCGTGGCGGCCCCGCCATTGGGGGCGAATTGCACGCCGCCTCGGCCGGGGGCCGCCGCCGCACCATTGGCTGGGTTAGTTGGGGCCGTGGCGTTGCCGCCCGGCGCGAAGGGCGCGGGCTGCGAGACTTCCGGCGTTTCCGTGATACGCACGGTCAGGCTGCCCTGAGCGACCGCGACCGTGCTGATCCGGACGTTTTCACCCATGACGATGATGCCGTTGGCCTCGTCGATGATCACGCGGGCCACCTGGTCGGGCTCGACGCGCAATTGCTCAACCGACGTAACGAAACCGACCATATCGGCCTTGGCCGAGTCCGGTACCGTCAGCTTGACGGTACCGGAGTCGAGCGCATTGGCCAGCGGTTGATGCAAGGCCGAATTGATCGCCTGCGCGATGCGCTCGGCCGTCGTGAAGTCCGGATTGCGCAGCGCGATGTTCATCGAAGACAACGAGCGCAGATCGAAGGCGATCTCGCGCTCAACGATGGCGCCGTTGGGAATGCGGCCTGCGGTCGGCACCCCTTTGGTCACCGTGGCCCCCTGGCCGCGCGCCGTATAGCCGGCAACCGAAAGCTGGCCTTGCGCCACGGCATAGACCTCGCCATCGGCGCCGAGCAGCGGTGTGACGACCAGCGTGCCGCCCTGGAGGTTCTTGGCGTCGCCGACCGCCGAGATATTGATGTCGATGCGCGTGCCTTGCCGGGCATCGGCGCGCAGCGTGCCGGTGACCATCACCGCCGCGACATTGTTGGTCCGCAGGGCCGGGTCGCGGGCATTGACGCCAAGACGTTCGAGCATCCCAATCAGGCTCTCACGGGTAAAAATGTCGCGGGTCAGGTCATCGCCGGTGCCCTGAAGCCCAACCACCAGCCCATAGCCGATGAGCAGATTGTCGCGGGCGCCTTCAAAATCGGCGATATCCTTGAGCCGCACTGCGGCGTTGGCCCCAAGACCGGGCCAAATCATGGCCGAGGTGGCGAGAAGCGTCAGGAGATGGCGAAGTTTTCTGGTCATGCCGCCTTCCTAGCGATCCTCGTGCCAGCTTGAATCTGAAGACAAGTGACTGTTATCAAAAGAAACATCCGGGAAGGCCGGACTGCTGGACGGCACTCCCTGCCGGATCTTCCGTGCAATCCCGGCAGAAACTGCCGAGTGGCTGTTTTCATGTCGTAAATCAAGTGTTAAGGCGCCTGCCCGATTCTGGTGTCTGACGTGCGAAGGAGCGCTCTCAGGCAATGAAAGTCGAAGCCAACCGTCCGGTCGGCACGTCCGGCGTTCGCAAGGACCCCAAGGGCAAGAGTGTCGCCGGCTTTGCCGACAATCTGCGAACCGACGAGGATCCACCGGTCGCGGGTGTCATGGCGTCCCCGGCGCTGACCGGGATTGATGCGCTGATGGCGCTCCAGGAAATGCCGGACGCGACGGCCCAGCGCAAGCGTGCCGTCTTGCGCGGCGAACAGCTCCTCGACCGGCTCGAAGATCTGAAGCGCGGCATGCTGCTCGGCCGACTCGGCGCGGACAAGCTGAACGACCTGGCCAGACTCGCGGCCCAATCGGCGGGCGGGATCGACGATCCCGATCTGCGCGACCTGCTCCAGGAGATCGAACTGCGCGCACGCGTCGAATTGGCGAAGCTTCAGAGTCCCGGCGACTGAGGTTTTCCGGCGCGGCGGTCGATCGTATATGGCCGAATTACAACTATTTTCCGGCCTTTGCTGGAGTCGCGATAAAAGGCGCTGACATAGCCTTGCCCGAGGCCGGCCCGATTCATATACTCCGCGGCGTTTTGCCCAAGCCAGGGTGCATGGAGTATGTGATGCGGCCTACGCTTCCACCGGACTACCGCCCCTCGGACGACGAAGAATTCATGAATCCGAGACAGATCGAGTATTTCCGGCAGAAATTGCTGCGGTGGCGAGCCGAGCTTCTCGCCGAGTCCAGCGAAACGCTGAGTCATCTCAAGGAAGAAAGCCTGTCCGAGCCCGATGTCACCGACCGAGCCACGCTGGAGACGGACCGCTTCACCGAATTGCGCACCCGCGATCGAGAGCGCAAGCTGATCGCCAAGATCGACTCGGCGCTGGAACGGATCGAGATCGGCACCTACGGCTATTGCGAGGAAACCGACGAGCCGATCGGTTTGCGCCGCCTGGACGCCCGGCCGATCGCGACGCTGAGCCTGGAGGCGCAGGAGCGCCATGAGCGGCTGGAGCGTACCCAGCGCGAAGAGTAATCTCATCGGTAATCACGCCATACTGCGATATCGTCGAATGGTACGAGTATATACTCGTGACGGCCGCGCAAGTCGCCATTCGCGATCGTCAGGTACTTGAGCGGCCCTGCCAAGAACCGGTACTGCGACGCCAATCGTCACGACATCGTACCGATTGGCGTCCGAAAATATCCGGGCAATAAATCACCTAAACGACATGTTGGCCGATCAATATGTACCGTATGAGTTGGACCCGCGGCTCAAACCATGTGGCCGAAAGGCAACACGGCCTGAGAACGTCAGGCCACACGCAGGGTTGGCCTTGTGTATGGGGGGCCATTTCAGGGATCCTGGCGACAGAGAGTTACAGTTCTCTGACATCGCACAGCGCGATCCGATCGTTCACACAGGGGGTTTTCGATGAGAGAGTCTCAATGGGGGACTAAGTCCTCCAGAGTTCCGCCGGGGCCGTTGACGTTGCGACTTCGAACAGTCAGTTCGGTCGCGGTCCTGGCAATGTTGCCGATTCTTGCCGCAGTCCCCAGCTTCGCGCAAACCGCCGAGCAGACCGCACAGGCGGCACCGGCCCAACAAACGGCCCAAGCCGCGCAGGCCGCCTCGGTCGAAACGATTCAGGTCACCGGCACCCGAATTCGTGCACCGAATGTCGTGGCTGTCGCGCCGGTGCTCGCCGTCAGCGAAGAAGAAGTCAAGCTGCAAGGCACGTCGAATGTCGAGGATCTTCTGAATCGCCTACCGCAGGTTATCCCCGATCAGAACAAGGGCGTCGATAACGGCTCGACCGGTACGGCGACCGTCGATTTGCGCGGCCTCGGTGCTAACCGCACCTTGGTTCTGATCGATGGCAAGCGTCTGGGGCCTGGTGACGCGTCCGGCGGCACGGGGGCGGCAGCCGACCTCAACTTCATCCCCGCCACACTCGTCCAAAGCATCGAAGTGCTGACCGGCGGCGCCTCGACCGATTACGGTTCCGACGCGCTCGCGGGTGTCGTGAACTTCAAGCTGAAGCGCGATTTCGAAGGCATCGAAATCGATCAGCAGATCAATGGCTTCCAGCACGATCAGCAAAACAACGTCGCGCAGGGAATTCTCGGCCAAGGCCTTGATGGTGCGGGCACTTCGATCGCTACCCCCGGCAATCAGTTCGGCGGCTTCGACCGGACCAGCACGATCATCATGGGCGTCAACGGGGCGAACGGTAAAAGCAACGTCACGCTCTATCTGACTGACTCGCACACCGATCCGGTCACCCAGGGCTCCCGCGATTTTTCGGAATGCGCACTCGACAACGGTGCTCTGCTCGGTGTCAGTGGGCAACAACTGGTTTGCGGCGGCTCTTCAAACTCCCCGCAAGGTCGTTTCCAGGCCAACGTAGCTCCGGGGCCAGGGGGGGTGTTCGCGCCCGGTATCAATACCGCTTCGCTGGCGGGTGGCCCGGCCTTCACGACGAACGCGAACGGCACCGCCAGCTTCACGCCCGGCACGGTACTTTTCAACACCGACCCGCTCAACCTCTTACAGCGTGAGGACCAGCGCTACACCGCTGGCGGCTTCGCTCACGACCAAATCGCCCCGTGGCTGGACATCTATACCGATTTCGGTTTCTTGGATGACGTATCGACGGAACAGATTGCACCGGGCGGCCTGTTCACGGCTTCCGGCCCAACCGGTACTGTAAACATCAATTGCGCCAACCCGTTCCTCGGTTCTCAGCAGGCGCTGGCCTTCGGTTGCGGTGATCCGAACTTTGTTGGCACCAACGGCGCTGGGGCTGGTCAAGTGGCAGTCCTGCTACCGGGCTTACGCTTCGCCGGAATTCCTCGCACCGACACCTTCGAGCATACCGATTACCGACTCGTGGTCGGCGCCCGCGGCGACCTTCCCTATGGCTTCAACTATGACGTATCGGCAACCTACTGGCAGTCGAACTTCTCCGACGTGTCGGGCGGTTTCGCGGACTTCACCAAAGTCCAAGACGCGTTGCTGGTAACGACCAATGCCGCGGGCAAACCGGTCTGCATCTCGGGCAACATCGGCTGTGTTCCCCTCAATATTTTCTCGCGAAACGGCGCTCTTGCCGCAGAAAACTCGGTTATTTCATCGAGCGATCAACTCGGAACCGAGACCGAAGTCGTCGTCGGGGCCACTATTACCGGTGATCTTGGCCGCTTTGGCATCGTCAGCCCCTTCGCGAAAAACCCGGTCTCGACCGCGTTCGGTATTGAATACCGCTACGAAAATGACCAGACTCACCCGGATCAAGTCCTTCAGAATGGTGATCTGGTCGGCGGTGCCGGCGATACTCCTCCGGTCAATGGCTCCTTTGACGACCAGGATTTTTTCGGTGAACTGCATATTCCGGTGATCGAGGATCTGCCTTTCGCGAAAGCCGTCAACCTCGATTTGGGTATCCGCCACTCCGGCTATTCGATCTATGGCAGCGACGAGACGTTCGACACCAACACCTATAAGATCCAAGGCGATTGGCAGATCGTCGACGACGTAAAACTCCGCGGCGGGTATAATCGCGCTGTTCGCGCCCCGAACATTTTCGAGCTGTTCGATGCGCCCGCGGTCAATATCGGCGGCGCCAACACCGATCCATGTTCCGGCCCGACGCCGTCGGCAACTCTGGCGCAGTGCGAAAGAACCGGTGTCACCGCTGCCCAATACGGAAATATTGCAAATTGCATCGACGGACAGTGCAGTGTGCAAAATGAGGGCAATACCGCCCTGAAGCCCGAAAAAGCGGACACCTACACCTGGGGCATCGTATACACCCCGACATATCTGAAGAATTTCACCCTCTCGATGGACTTCTGGACCATCAACATCGCCGACGCGATTGGGGTCGTCCCGGGGCTCACCAGCCTGAACGCCTGCCTCGCCGGCCCGTCGCCGCTCTGCAACAACATCCATCGCGGCCCTGGCGGCATCATCTTCGGCCAGGACGGCTTCATCAGCCAGCAGGAAATCAACACCGGTTCTGAAGCCACCAACGGCATCGACTTCGCCTCTGCCTATAAGCATGATCTCGACTTCCTCGGGGCCGGTGATGTGGGCTCCCTCGCGCTCGACTTCACCGGAACCTGGACCGCCTCGCTGTCCACCACTCCGCTGTCCGGCGGCGGTTCTTTCGATTGCGCCGGCTTGTTTGGTAATACTTGCGGCTCGCCGACCCCAGAATGGCGCCACCAAGTCCGTGCCACGTGGCTCACCCCCTGGGATGCGACTCTTTCCGTCGATTGGCGCCACCTGTCCGGTGTCAGCTTTGACGGCAATTCGAGCAACCCGCTCCTGAACCTGGGCTTCTTCGACAGCCTTACCCAAAACATCTCGTCGTTCGATTACTTCGATCTGTCTGGAACTTGGCAGGTCCAACACAACCTTGAGATTCGGGCTGGGGTGAACAACATATTCGACCGCGACCCGCCACTCGTCGATTCTCTTGTGTCGGTCGGTTCCAACGGCAATACCTATCCGGGTACCTATGATTATCTCGGCCGGGAATTCTTTGTCGGTGCTACGCTGAAGTTCTGATCTCCGCCACGTACGGAGCCA